>JBDTUY010000270.1:0-6986 GCA_040007495.1 Acidobacteriota bacterium
AAGATCAGGACACGGCATTTCCTCCGCACAAAATCATCGGCAACGTGTACTACGTCGGCACGCGTAGCCTGGGGACCTTTCTCATCACCACGCCCGCCGGTCACATCCTGATCAATACGGATTATGAGCGCACGGTTCCCGTGATTAAGGGATCGGTGGAGAAACTCGGGTTCAAGTTTACGGACATCAAGATCATCCTTGGCAGCCACGCGCATGGCGACCATATGGAAGGCGACGCGCTGGCGAAGGAGATGACGGGGGGTGCTCAGGTGATGGCCATGGCCGAGGATGTTCCGGCCCTGCAGCGCATGATGCCCGGCGGCAAGGCGCATCCCATTGATCGAGTGCTGCACGATGGCGAATCGGTGACGCTAGGTGGCACGACTCTGGTCGCGCATCTGACTCCCGGCCACACGCAGGGCTGCACTACCTGGACGGCGAAGATCGAGGATGGTGGCAAGAGCTACGAATTGCTGATCATCGGCAGCGTCGGCGTCAACCCCGGGTTCAATCTGGTGACCAATCAACAAAACCCGAAGATCGCGGACGAATACAAGCAAGCCTACAAGGTGCTGCGCAGCTTGCATCCGGACGTGTTTCTCGGCTCGCATCCTGCGATGTATGACCTGGCCGGAAAGTATGCGAAGCTCGGCAAGGGTCCGAATCCGTTCATCGATCCGGCCGGTTATAAAGCTGAGCTCGATCTGCAAGAAGACGTCTTCAATCGCACACTGGAAGAGCAGAGGCTGAATCCGCCCACGAATACCAAAGGCGGCGGCAAGGGTGGCCCGAAGCAGTGAATTAGCCAAATTCACACCTAGTGGTTCATTCTCCGCGCCATGCCGTTGCTCAATGCTTGGTCCGGACGTAGTCGGAGGGGGGCGAAAAGAGTGAGGTGGTATTGAGCGCGACGGCCAGGTTGATGTCGATGGGCGCTATACGGTCGATGTATGGCACAGGAAGATTTCTGTCTTCAAATCGGACGTATCTTATGGCTAGAAACCTCCGCAAAAGGTTATCTACTTCTGTTTTCGCCTGTCCACTGGCCTGCACGTTGAGTTTAAGGTATTTCCGAACATTGCGCCAGTCGCCTTTCGCCTGAGACGCAAGCGCCAAATCGTAGTAGATCGAAGCCCTCGTTATCGGGTGTCCCAGGGAACTATACACGATCATCTTGTCTGGGATGTCCGCCAACAGGGCCTCATTAAGCTTGATGGATTCATCTACCCTATTCGGTACCCTGTACATAGAAGCAAGCGTCAGACGGAGATCCGTGCGTGTTGGATCTGCCTTGATTTCCTGCTCCAGCATGGGAATCACAGAGGGTAGCAACGCCATAACCTCGGCACTGCGTCCTTGCCTTGGCACAGGCCCTAGCCGAGCCATAAACTTCCCGCTCTCCGTAGAAGTGTCAATCTCAAGCCTTACACGTCCCTCTGGGGTATCCGGTGCAGTCCTGACTCGCCGATTGGTATTTTTCGTTGCTGTTGCCCCATTCGGTTGCGCCTGCAAGAATGCAGTGGTCACAGGAATGAAAAGGCCGAATGCCGCCAGAACTACGGGAATAAATCGCATGTGTGGTCGAACTGCGCCGGAAGTGCTCATAGATTGGATGTGCTCCAAACGTTGTTTGAGATTCGATCCAGTGATACCCGCATAGCTGTGAGATTGGGCAAGCGACTGTTGGCAGACCTTGGCGATGCCCGATAGATAGTGCTCGCGCTCCGTGCTTTGGGTCAGCACGAGTTCATCACAGGCCATCTCGCGCTCGATTAGCATGCTTCTCATCAGCAGATGGACCAAGGGATGGAACCAGAACACGGCGATGATCGTGCGGGCAATGGTCGCTGTAAGGTTGTCGCGACGCAGGACGTGCGCCACTTCGTGCGCGAGAACCGATCGCAGTTCCGCATCGGTCAGTTGTTCAGAGAGGCGGTCGGGCAACACGACCGTTGGTCGCCAGATGCCCAATGCTCCGGGTACCAGTTGCTGAGCAACGATCCTCAACGTGGGAGTCGACCTCATTCCGAGCCGTTCGGATACCCGCTGCAGCGCGGCAAGCTCAAGCTCGCTCGAGGTTCTTACTTCTGGTATTTCCACATGCAGGCACCGGACGACTCGTATAAGCACCAGCAGCGTTCCCAACGCCCATGCGATTGGCAGGATCGGAATCGGCTGTACGGTGTCCGGCCGACTTGCTGTCGCGATTTGTGTTGAGATCTGTGATGTACTACCAATCCGGGCAGGCATCGGCGATGCAGTTTGGAACGGCGGATAGGCGGCGATGGCCACCGCCGCGTGCTGCACGGTTGCAACGACGGGCGCGGGCATGCGTTTCACGAGGGACGATCCTGCACTGGTTAGCCACGGCGTCGGGATCGCGAAACGCAGCGACGCGATGAACAGAATATTGAAGCGAATCGCGGCGCTGCGATTGCGGAGTAGCCATGCGAACGCCAGCCCGATGAGCGCAGTTGCCGTGGACCACAGCAGATGCTCGATCATGACTTCTTCCCCTTCCGCGAGAGGATCTGTTCCGCTGCCCGCACATCTTCGAGCGACAGTTTCCCCGACTCGACCAGGTGCGCCATCACCGGCTCGGCAGAGCCTCCGAACAGACTCAACAGATCGTCAATCAGCTTGTGGTGGACGGCTTTGCGTGTAATCAATGCCTCGAAAACATGCGCGTTTCCGATCTTCTTGATGCGGTGGACAGCCTGCTTTTCTTCCAGGCGATAGATCATGGTCTGGACGGTTGTGTAGGCGGGTCGCTTGACGTCCGGCAGGCTTTCCTGAATCTCGCGCACGGATGCGGTGCCCAACTTCCACAACTGTTCCAGCAATTCGAGTTCAAAGCGACTGACGTTAATTTTGGGGTTCTGAGTCTTCATGTCACCTACCGATGTTGTCGATACTACTACACTGTTAGGTGCTCCGCAAGGGGAAAGTCTCCACACAAGGTAATGTAGGGGAATGTTGTCTTTTGGGCTTGGCCGGCTGAGGGTTTCTGGGAATAAAATTGTCTCGACTGCTAAGGGCGAGCCGATCCTGTTGCGCGGTGTGAATCGATCGGGGCTGGAGCATTCTGAACCCGACCACGATAGCTTTGTCAGTGCCGCCGGGATGAGCGGTTACGAATTCCACTACATCGCCTATCACTGGAAAGCAAACATTTTCCGCATTCCGTTCAATCAGGATTGGGCGTTGAATGGTCGCGGGTCGAAAACTGCGGATGACTACTTGCGGGACATCGATCGCGTGATCGGGTGGGCGGCTTGCCAAGGGGCCTATACGCTGCTCGATTTGCAGTGGTTGGATATGGACCATTCCTTCGGCGCGGGCCGGCAATTTGTCGCCCCTCTGCCGAATCCAGAGACGCCGCGATTGTGGAAAATGCTCGCGCAACGGTACAAAGACGAGCCTGCGGTGATGTTCGATTTGTTGAATGAGCCGCATGATCGGGCCGACGACGATCCGTATCTTTTGTACAAACCCGATGGGTCGCAATATCCGGCGGACCAGCGGCGCGTTACGATGGCCGAATGGAAACCGTGGGCAGAGTTGTTGATCGATACGATTCGCGCGGAGGCCCCTGAAACTTTGATCTTTGTTTCAGGCACGAACTGGGCTTATGACTTGCGAGGCTTCCCTCTGCAGCGGTCCAATGTGGTTTACTCAACGCACATTTACCCCGCGAAGGGCCGCGATTGGGATGGAGCATTCGGGGACCTGTCGTTGGTCGCCCCGGTCTTCGCTGGAGAAATTGGTGGACAGGCGGGAGATGTGCGTTGGGGACGAAAGCTGCTCGATTACTTGACGGAACGCGGGATCGGTTGGACTGCGTGGAGCATGTTCGATGAGCCGCAATTAGTCCAGCGATTTAGACCGACGGAGTTTGGGCGCGTGGTCGCAGAACAGATGGGCTTGCGCTAAGGGGGGCGGGACCCATGTCCCGCGCGGAGGCCCCAGCCTCCGCTAATTCGACAGGTAAACCGCCAGCCAAGGGGCTGGCTGCGGGACTAGGGTCCCGCCCCCCATTTAGTCGCGCAGGATCTCTCGGGCGCAGTTGTGGCCTGGAGCTCCCATGACTCCCCCGCCCGGATGCGCACCCGATCCGCAGATATACAGGCCTTTCACCGGAGTTCGATATTTGGCCCAGCCTGCAACTGGTCGCAGGACGAACATCTGATCCAGGCTCATTTCGCCATGAAAAATATTTCCGCCCGTGATGCCGAAGCGCTGCTCTAGATCGTAGGGAGAAAGCGTCTGCCGCTCGACCACAATGTCGCGGATATTTGGGCAGTACTCTTCGATCACATCCAGAATGCGTCCAGTGTAAGGCTCGCGTTCCTGATCCCAGGTGGTGCCCTTCAGCGTGTAGGGAGCGTACTGCAAAAAGATCCCCATGATGTGATGCCCAGCCGGAGCAAGCGACTTGTCGTACATCGTTGGAATCGTCATCTCGATCAGAGGCGACTTCGATGGGCGACCGTATTTTGCGTCGTCCCAGGCCCGTTCGACGTATTCGACCGACGGGCAGATGTGCATAGTCGCACCATGCTGCGGACCCGGCGTGCCCGGCAGAGCTTTGAAATCCGGTAGCCCTCGCAACGCGAGGTTCATCTTCAGCGACGTGCCTTCAGAGCGGAATTTGCGAATCGCAGCAACGTACTCCGGGTCTACTTCTTTTTCGTCAACCAAGCTGAGAAACGTTCGACGCGGGTCAAGATTGCTGGCGATCACGTTGGACTGAATTTCATCGCCATTCTGCAGTACGACACCCTGAGCACGTCCATCCTTCACAAGAATCTTCGCCACGGGAGCATTGGTCCGGATCACCGCACCGCGCGCTCGCGCCGCGTCGGCAATGGCATTGGAGACTGTACCCATGCCGCCGCGCACGAATCCCCACAATCCACGATGACCGTTTACGCCGCCCATGCAGTGATGCAAGAGGATGTACGCAGTCCCAGGCGACCTGGGACCTCCGTTGGCGCCGATCACGCCGTCAGTAGCGAGTGTTACCTTCAACTGCTCCGATTCAAACCATTCGTCCAATAGATCGGCCGCGCTCTGCGTGAAGATCTTCACCAGTCCGACCATCTCCTGGCGATTCAAGCCGCGCACACGTCCCAGCAGTTTCAGGTATTCAATGAAATCGCCGACACCCGACGGTGGGAAGTCAGGCGGAGTGGTCAGCAGAACAGACTCCGCAACGATCGCCAACTTTTCCAGATGCGCTTCGTATTTCGGATATGCCTCGGCGTCGCGCTGCGAGAACTTGGCAATCTCAGCCAAGGTCTTCGCGCGATCCTGCCACATAAACATATAGCGGCCATCCGGGAATGGCGAAAAAAATGCCGGATCCTTGGCATCGACAATATAGCCGTGACGTTCGAGGTCCAGGTCGCTGACCACTTTTTCCTGCATCAAACTCGCAAGATACGATGCGGTGGAGACGCGATAACCAGGCCAGATCTCTTCGGTCACGGCGCAACCGCCGACCATCTCGCGCGATTCCAAAACCAGTACACTCCGGCCCGCACCCGCAAGATACGCAGCCGTCACCAGGCCGTTATGGCCCCCGCCGACGATGATGACATCAAAAGTTTCCGGCACTGATAACGTTTCCTCTGAACTTCAACAATAGCGCCTTGTTCGCCAACCGCTCCCTGTGGTCGCGGCTCTGTAACGGGTCGTCGGTCGCCAATGACGTTACTGAGCCGCGACCATAGGGAGCGGTTGGCCTGGTGTCTCCGGAGCTTCGAATACCGACATCGCCGTACCTTGGCCATCCACTACATAGCGGATTGCTGCCACCAGGTCCGCATACTTCCATAACCAACGCGTACTTCCGTGCCGAGCCCAGCGCTTCCGGGTCGGCGAATCGAACCCCGCCGTGCTTAGGCGGCGACTTGCAAACGCCTTCAAATCATTCATCACTCTTTCGGGTTGCAACTCAGCTTCGACAACAACATGAACGTGATTAGTCCGAACATGGACTGCCCATAAATTCCATCCCCGTTGATGACTTCTCTCAACCAGTGAATCAAGCACGACAGCACGTCGACCTCTGTCAAGTTCATACATCTGTTGGCTCATATTTTTCTGCTCACTTGCCAAGCGAACTGAGTCTGCGGGTACCATTCTGGCTCCATAGAGATTATGTTTGCGATCAATCGACCCGAGCTCATCGCCGTGCATGCGGCTTCCATAGCAGGCGAAGGTTATCAGGTAGATCAAGAGACCGCTCCCTGCGGCGCGACTCTGTAACGGGGTTCGCTCCGCAGATCGGAGGATAGCGCGCATGCTTGAGATCGGGCAAGCGGATGCTAAAATGAAGCTCTCACATGAAAATCGCGATTGGCGCCGACCACGCTGGCCTTACCTTAAAGAATCTACTGCGGGATCAACTGGTTGCCGGGGGGCATGAAGTTCGGGACTTCGGCACCAATTCTCCGGCCTCTACTGACTATCCTGATTACGCCGGACCAGTCGCACACGCAGTAGCGGGCGGCGAGTTTGAGCGCGGCATCTTGGTCTGCGGCAGTGGCGTCGGAATGTCGATCGCGGCCAACAAGGTTCGAGGCATTCGCGCAGCGTTGGGCGTCAGCCACGATGAGGTGAAGGCAACGCGTCAACACAATGACGCGAATGTTTTGACGCTGGGAGAACGATTTACCGACCCGGCGACGGCTCAGGATTTGGTCACGACCTTTCTCACCACGGCGTTTGAAGGCGGTCGTCATGAACGGCGTGTTGAGAAAATCACGGCTCTGGAGGGCAATCTGTGAGCGAAACAATGACCGAACAGTCCAAGGAACAAGCGAGATTAAAGCGTCCGATTACCGAGGTCGATCCGGAGATCGCAGCAGCCATCCGCAATGAAACCGGGCGGCAGAACTCGCACCTGGAACTGATCGCGAGCGAGAATTTCACCACCGAAGCGGTGCTGGAAGCGGCTGGGAGCGTCTTCACCAACAAGT
>JBDTUY010000271.1:0-6979 GCA_040007495.1 Acidobacteriota bacterium
GTCCTCTCACGTTCGCCGCCCTCACTGGCCGCAAGGTCATCACCAACCTCTTTAGCACAGGTAGTTCCGAAGACACTCTCTCCAGCGCCATCGAACATATTCGCGTTGCACAGGATCATCAAGCCTTCGTGATTGCTCCAGCAACGGCCGATCTGATCGCAAAGCTCGCGCATGGCCTGGCCGACGATTTTCTTACCACAACGTATCTCGCGTTTCAGGGTCCCGTGATCATCGCTCCGGCGATGAACACCAATATGTGGAACCATCTAGCCACGCAGGCGAATCTCCGCGCGTTGCGCGAGCGCGGCCACGTGATTGTCGACCCCGGCGCGGGCTTGTTGGCCTGCGGCATGGTCGGCCCTGGACGATTGGCGGAGCCTGAACTGATTGCGAATGCCGTAATGAACGCGCTTAACGGAGCCGCAGCAACTCATCGCGATCTGGAGGGTGAAACCATCCTGATCACCGCCGGACCCACGCAGGAGCCTCTGGACGGCGTACGCTACATTACGAATCGTTCGAGCGGCAAGATGGGATATGCTCTTGCGACCAATGCTCGGGATCGGGGAGCGAACGTCATACTGGTTTCAGGTCCGGTGTCATTGCCCCAGCCCACTGGCATGCAAGTAGTGCAGGCCCGAACCGCAGCCGAAATGCGAACCGCCGTGATGGATCATCTGGAAGCCGCGACCATCATCATCAAGTCAGCAGCGGTCGCAGACTATCATCGCGCCGATGCACCTACCTACAAGGTAAAGAAGACTGCTGCCCGCATGTCGATTGAACTGGAACCGACCGTCGACATTCTGGCCGAGGCTGGCCGCAAGAAGGGCGACCGCCTACTGGTCGGCTTCGCGGCAGAGACAGAGAACTTGGTGGCAGAGGCTCGTCGGAAGCTAGAATCCAAGAACTGCGACATGGTGGTCGGCAATCTGGTCACGCGCGAAGGCACAGGCTTCGACGCGGACGAGAATGAAGTGTTGCTTGTGTTGCGCACGGGCGAAAACATTCCGGTAGCGCGAGCACCTAAAACCGAGATCGCCAAAATCATATTGGATCAGGTCATCCAATTGCGCCTAGCTCTGCACAGCGCCGCACGTAAGGGGGGCGGGACCCCAGTCCCGCGTCGAGGCCCAAGCCTCGACCTATAACCGCCACAATCCCGTCACCGGGATACATTAACCCAGCTTTGCGACACCCCTTTGATAGACAATAGAAGATCATGACGCGCGATCAGCTCCGCGACTACCTGACATTCTATGAGGACCTCGGCATAGCAGAAGTGTATCGGCGCAAACCTGCCGCCGGGACGCAGGCCGCAGCATCCGAAGCTGTAGCAGCTAATCCAGAGCGTGCTCCCGAGCCCTCAGCGGCACCCATGCCGGTCGCCACAATCAAGATCCCTGTACCCGCACGGGTCGCCGTAGCAGCCGCACCCGTAATCCAACCGGTCACCTTGCCGTCTCTCGCGCCGACAGGAGACACGCTCGCGCAAATTCGCGTTGACATCGGCGACGACTGCCGACGATGCCGCCTATGCGAGCAGCGCAACAAGATCGTGTTCGGTTCCGGCAACGAACAAGCAAGATTGGTCTTCGTGGGGGAAGGTCCCGGAGCCGACGAGGACAAAGAGGGACAACCCTTTATTGGTCGAGCTGGCCAACTGCTGACGCAAATGATCGACGGCACCGCATCGAAGGAAGGCCTGCAGATCCAACGCAAGGATGTCTACATCTGTAATGTACTGAAGTGCCGACCGCCTGAAAATCGTGCGCCAATGCCGGATGAGATGGAGATGTGCGGACAGTTTCTATTTCGCCAATTAATGGCGATTCGTCCGACAGCAATCATGGCCTTGGGCTCGACCGCAGCGAAGGCTCTGCTAGGCACCAAAGAAGGCGTGACGAAACTACGAGGCAAGTGGCACAAATGGCATGACCTGCCACTGATGGTCACCTATCACCCTTCCTACCTGCTGCGCCCCTACAATCAGGACGCCAAGCGCGAAGCTTGGGAAGACCTGAAGAAGGTTCTGCACTTCGTCTATGACTAGCCGCCGTTTGGAGTGGCATGTCTAAGCGCCGAGGCATCTTCATCACCTTTGAAGGCCCTGAGGGGGCCGGAAAATCCACACAGCTTCGCATCCTAGCGGACCGGCTCCGCTCACTGGGTCACGATGTGTTGGAGACCCAGGAACCGGGCGGAACTCCAGTGGGCAAACAGATTCGCCAAATCTTGTTGGATGGACGCAATCAGGAGTTGAGTGCGACCGCCGAATTGCTACTGATGTTCGCCAGCCGGGCCCAGAATGTCGATCAATGGATTCTGCCTGCGCTGTCAGCAGGAAAGATCGTGCTGTGCGACCGCTTCACCGATTCAACGCTGGCCTATCAGGGCGCGGCCCGCGGACTCGGCTCAGAGGTGGTCTACGAACTCGACCGCATCGCCTGCCGGGGTCTTACACCTGCATTAACGCTCTTGTTCGACATCGATCCAAAGTTGGGCCTTGAACGCGCCCGCGCGAGAAATAGTTCGCAGGTGGCAAGTGAAACCAGGTTCGACGATTACGATCTTGCGTTTCACCGCAAAGTGCGGGATGCGTTTCAACAACTCGCGACCGATGAGCAGACTCGTATTGCTGTTGTGGACAGCGATCGAGGCCTCGAAGAGATTAGTGGGGACGTGTGGGCTCGGGTCACGGCGCTGTTGGAACGCTTCGGCCATTCCTTCGCGCCCGCATCAAACCCGGACTGCTAAATCAGCAGAGTGCCCAGCCCCACCAATGCCGCTCCCCCCATCAGCCAGGCGGAATCGATCTTCGTGAAGGTCAGCAAACCGAAGCTAAGCACCAAAATCACCAGGGAATACGGCCTCGCAAGAGCCGTCTGCGCCAATGCGTCTGCCGTTAACGGGACCGCTGCCGATAGCAGCAGGCCAGCCGCAGCCAACAGCAGCCCGCGAATCGCGCTCTTGACCCGAGGGATCTCGGCCCGTCGTCCTAACCACCGCATAAGAGGAATGACCAGAAACGCGGGCGTGATCAGGGCGATAAACCCGGCTATTGCGCCCGGTATCCCTGCCGCCAGATAGCCGACGCAGACCACGTACAGTCCATAGGGACCGGGTCCGGTGCGTCCCGCCACCACCGCCGTGTTCATCTGATGATCGGTCAGCGCGTGCCTTTCGACCACGAAGTCCTCGCGGATCATGGGCAACGAACCGAGGCCACTGAAGGAAGTCAGGACCGCCTTCAACAGCAGCAGGTACACGACGAAAACATTCATACCTTGATCTGCCCCGTTGGCTGAGCACTCTTCGGTTTCTGCTCCGGCGGTGGCTGCCACAGCGCACCGATCAACGTTCCAGCAACGATCAGAGGCAGCGGTGTGACTCCGAACTTCCATGACGCCAGAAATGCCCCGCCCGCGATCAACACCGCTTGTATATTACGAACACTCCCACCGACATGAGGACGCAGGATGGTCCAGATAGTGGACCACATCATACCCGCCACCGCCGCGACGGTTCCACCAACGCCAGCCATCGCGACGTGATTATTCTGCCACGCTTCAAACCAATAGATGAAGATCAACGCGATCACTGCGGACGGCGCAGTTGTGGTTACGACGCCAGCCACAGCCCCCCACCATCGCCGCATTTGAAATCCAATCGCCACGCAGAACGCAATCGAATTGGTACCGGGCGTCACCCGCGCCAGAGCGAAGGCAAGATCGAAATCCGCGGAACTGAGCCACTGTCTTCGATCGACAAATTCGCGTGCCAGCATGCCGATGGTGATATAGCCACCGCCAAACGTCGTGTTGCCGATGCGGAAGAATGAGGTTGCCAGCGTTCGCAGATCGGGTGTTTTCAAGTTGCTTTCTGTCAAGACTGTGCGCCCCAGTGCATGGTAGTGAACCTCCATCATGGCAAATTCGCCGACGTTCACCAGTATCGGTAAAATCAAAGCTGCATATGAATCTTGGACTTGATCGTAAAGTAGCGATGGTAGCCGGTGGCAGCCGTGGCCTGGGGTATGCGGTTGCACTCGCTTTGGCTCGCGAAGGCGTGAAGGTATCGCTGTCATCCAGAACCACGGAAGCCGCAGAGGCCGCAGCACAGGCTATCAGGAAAGAGACAGGAGCCGAAGTACTCGCGATGGCCTCCGATGTTCGCTCAGCCGAGGCTCTCGCTGCTTGGCATACAGCAACCATCGAACATTTTGGCGGATTAGATCTGCTCTATACCAACGCCGGAGGACCGCCCGCAGGTCCCGTACTGGCGTTCGATGACGCAGCATGGCAGAACACGTTCGACCTGCTGTTGTTGAGTTGCGTGCGACTGGTCCGGCTCGCGGTGCCATCGATGGTGGAGCGTGGTGGCGGCGCGATCCTGCTACCGACGTCATCCGCAGTGAAGGAACCGATCGGCACCATCGCATTGTCCACCGTAATGCGAACTTCGGTGTCGGCACTGTCGAAGATCCTGTCGCAGGAACTCGCTCCGAAGAACATTCGCGTGAATCAATTGATTCCCGGACGCATTGATACGGATCGTGTGCGCGAAACCGATCTCGCGAATGCGACCAAAGCAGGCATCCCCGTCAGCGACCAGCAAAAGAAATCCTACGCGACCATCCCGATGTCGCGTTACGGAAACCCCGAAGAGTTCGCCGCAGCAGCGGTATTCTTGCTCTCTGATGCGGCATCCTACATCACCGGAGCCAGCCTGCAAGTCGATGGCGGACTGCTTCGAGGGATCTAGCCTCAGAATCGATTGTTAGACTCTAATTGTGAGGTAGCCGACGTGTCGACTGCGAATCCCCTATCAACATTTGCGAATGAGCCGATGACCGACTTCCGCGACCCTGCCAACGCGCAGGCGATGCGGAAAGCGATTGCCGAAGTTCGCAGCCAGTTGGGTCGCGAATACGATCTCGTCATCGACGGCGTTCCCTTGCGAACTACGGGCAAGATCACGTCCGTCAACCCAGCACGACCATCGGAGATCGTCGGCGTCCATCAGAAAGCCGGACCGGAGCAAGTCGAACCCGCCATGCAAGCGGCACTCAAGGCGTTTGAAACCTGGCAATTCATACCAGTTTCCGACCGGGCGAACTGGTTGTTCCGCGTTGCTGCAATTCTACGGAAGCGAAAACTGGAATTCAGCGCCTGGTTGGTGTTGGAGGTCGGCAAGAATTGGGATGAGGCTGAGGCCGACACCTGCGAGGCTATCGACTTTTGCGAGTTGTACGCGCGTGCGGCGCTACATCTGGACCAGGCAGAACCGGTCGTTCAACTTCCTGGTGAACGCGACTTACTGCGCTACATTCCGCTGGGCGTCGGCGCCGTGATCCCACCCTGGAACTTCCCGCTTGCGATCCTTGCAGGCATGACGGTCGCCTCGGTGGTCTGCGGTAACACCGTCATGTTGAAACCATCCAGCGACTCTCCCACCATCGCCGCAAAGTTCTTCGAAGCCATGGTGGAAGCGGGCCTGCCCAAAGGCGTCGTGAACTTCTGCCCCGGCGCGGGTGGCACGTTTGGCGAGGGTCTGGTTCGACACCCAAAGACGCGCTTCATCGCGTTCACCGGATCGCGCGACGTTGGGCTAGGCATCAACCTGTCGGCCGCACAGCAGCAACCCGGTCAACTTTGGATCAAGCGAACGATTCTGGAAATGGGTGGCAAAGACGGCATCGTGGTCGCCTCTGACGCCGATCTGGATTCGGCGGCGGACGGCGTAGCGGCAGCGGCTTTCGGCTTCCAAGGACAGAAGTGCTCTGCGTGTTCCAGGGTGATTGTCGACGCCTCCGTTTACGATGCGTTCCTCGAAAAACTGATCGCACGCGTTGGCCCGATTGTGATCGGCGATCCAGCAGACAATGTACGTATGGGGCCAGTCGTCAACGCCTCCGCCCTCCAGTCGATCCTCAGCTATATCGACATAGGATCGAAGGAGGGCCGCATTGTCGCCGGGGGCCAGATCGTATCGGCGTCCCAAAATTCGGAGCAAGGCTACTACGTCCAACCCACGGTGATCGCCGATATCGCACCGAACGCACGTCTGGCGAAAGAAGAGATCTTCGGACCGGTGCTTGCCGTGATCCGAGCGCGCGATTTTGACGACGCCTTGGCTATTGCCAATAACACTGACTACGGCCTCACCGGCGCAGTCTATACGCAGTCACCAGAAAGAATCGAACGCGCCCAACGTGAGTTCCACGTCGGCAACTTGTACATCAATCGAAAGTGCACTGGAGCCATCGTTGGCGCGCACCCCTTTGGCGGCTTCAATATGTCAGGGACCGACTCCAAAGCCGGAGGAGCGGACTACCTGTACCTGTTCACGCAGGCCAAATCGATTGGTTGGAAGCAGTAGTTCCTCTACTTCACAAGCAGCTTAAAGTCGACCTCCAGCACCAGTGAATCCGGCGTGACCCGCACGTCGGTCAGGTTGAAATCCTTCAGTTCCTGCTGGAATGGTGCCTTGCTGGAGTTTGAGGATTCCATCATTTTCTTAGCTTGATCCTTCACTTCGAGCCTGAAGTCCTTGCTGATCGATTGCAGCAATGCGGCTTTCACGCGTCGAATGTAGTACGAATCGCGCGAGGTTGTCACAAGCCATTGATCGAAACCGATCGCACCATTGTGAGCGTTCGGCTGCGCCGAAAGATCCAAGTCGAAATCGTCACCCATTCCGACGCAGCGCCCCAACATTCCGAGCGCATACTTACCCGTGAAGTGAACCCGCAAGGTCAGCCGATTTCCAGCTGCACCGAGTTTGGGACGCTCCAGATAGGCAAACTTACATTTCTCACCCTGTGTGTTCCCCACATAGCGGCGGCCATCGGTAGTGAAAACTTCTGCGGCAATCATCCGTTCCAGCACCGTGAAGCGGAGTTCCAGGCTCGCGCCAAAGGCAGGAACTGCTACCAGCATCAGAGCGATTAGCCCTAATTGGCGAATGCAGGCAAACC
>JBDTUY010000272.1:0-6968 GCA_040007495.1 Acidobacteriota bacterium
GCTGAGCTTTCTTATACTGCCTCTCAATCTCGGCTAAAGAATTGAACAGTGCATTGGTCTGCTCGCTGTAGTCTTCTTCCTCAGAGAGCAGATCGGGAAGCAGCAATAGGTCGCGAACGATGGGCGGGTCCTGCCGTACGGACTGCTCCAGCGCCAGGATCTCTCGAATCACCAGGGATGATCGGGACAGTGCTTTGCTAACCGCTGCCTGACCGCGCTCAATCCGTTTTGCAAGTTCGATCTCGCCTTCGCGCGTCAGCAGGGGAACGGTACCCATCTCGCGCAGGTACATGCGGACGGGATCGTTGGTTTTTTCGCTTATGTCCTGGGGCAGTTCCAGGTCATTAAATTCGTCTTCGCTTAACGGACGACCGTCTTCCGTTTTCTCTAGCTTGGGTTCGTCAACCAGTTCAACTTCGACCGAGTCGAACTGGTTGAGGACATCGTCCAGGTCGCGTGCGCCACCCTGATAATCCTCGTTCAAGAGTTCGTTGACTTCGTCGTACACGACGTAGTCCTTCTCTTTCCCGTTGGACATCAGCTGCTTCAAACCGCCGAATTTTTCTTCGCTGGCCACGCTTAAACCTTACCGAATCGTGTCAAATGCCGAGTCGTGTATAGTGTCCGATCTCTTTCGCACGCCAGATGCTTGAGATCTTCTTGAGAGCTTATTGCTAAGACCTAACGGCATCTCCACCCAAGCCGCCCCCAACGAAGAAACAATCACCCGGTTGCATTTCAGTTTACAACACCTGCTTTACGCGAATTTGGCCGCAATCAAAAATACGAGTGCGCATGCCCATAATTATTTCCGTTGTGTCTATTCCCGCTGCTTACGCCCGCCTTGCTGTTCCAACTGACTTAGTTGGCGCATCAGACTCAGCGCATCGGCCACGCGCCCCTCGCGCTCCGCTGTCTTGATGAGAAGGCGTAACTCGGTCACCTGCTTCCGGCGCTCATCCGACTGCAGCCGCCGCAAGCAAGCCTCCGCTTGAACCCAGATCGCCTCTTCGTCATCGGTATTATGTTTATCATCGGCCGCAACGGCCCCGTGCAATAGCTCCCGGGACGCCTCGCTCAACCGAGCCTCCAGAGCCGAAAACACCCGAGCGGTCCCTGTAGTCTCACCATCGCCCAACACATGCCGCAGGCCGTCAAAGATCTCGGCTGTAACAAACCCGGAGGTCAGCGAGGCGGTCAGTTCAGGCAACATGTCCTTTTGCGCCCGCTCGCTGGTCAACAAGGCGCTCAGCAGAATTCTCTCGACCGCTGGAATACTGATCTTCGGTGCCGCTTGCGCCGGTGCCTGACGTTGCTCCGTCGAAGACTTCTTCAGCTCTGGCAGTACAAGACTCCGATCCACACCCAGATAGCCCGCCAAATCATTGGCAACCGCAGCGCGCTCCAACTTGTCCGGAACCTTCAGCACGGAAGGCATCAGAAATTTAAACGCCGCCACCCGCCCTTCAGAACCTCGCATGTCGAACTTCACGCGAGCACGGTCCGCCAGCCAATGAAAGTAGCTGCCCGCGCCATCTAACTTCGCGACGTAGGCATCTGCACCGAACTGCTTCACGAACTCATAGGGATCGAGCTTCGACCCTTCCCCGCCCCCGGCCACATTCAGCGTCAACACGCGGACGTTCAAGCCTTCGTCCAGCAAGACTTGTATCGCTCGCTCTGCGGCGTTTTCGCCTGCCGTATCCGAATCGAAGTTCAACACCACAGCGTCCGCATGCCTATGAATCGCACGCACCTGAGGGTTGGTCAAAGCCGTTCCACAACTGGCGACCACTTCCTTCACGCCTGCCGCGTAGACACCGATCACATCCATGTAGCCTTCTACCACCACCACGCGACCATTCTTCCGCATCCCGTCGCGGGCGCGGTTCAGGTTGTAAAGCACTGATGTTTTGCGATAGATCGGCGTTTCAGGCGAGTTCAAATATTTCGGCTGATCCTCATCCCGCATCGAGCGCCCCCCGAATGCGATCACCTTCCCGGACTCGTTGTGGATGGGGAACATCAGCCGTCCCCGAAAGTTATCGAAGTGTCCCGTGCTTTCGTTGCGTTTTCGGATCAGGCCGGAAGCTTCTAACTGCTCATGTGTGAACTGACGCTCGGCGAATCTCCGCAGCAGTCCGTCCCAAGCGGTGTCCGCAAACCCCAGCTCGAACACATCGATCAACTCCTGCGACAAACCGCGCTTATTGAGATATGCTCGAGCTTCCCCGCCCTGCGGACCCTTTAGATTTTCGCGAAACACGGCCGCCGCAATCGTATGCATCTCCATCAGCGCCGCGCGCAGCTTCGATTCAGAATTGGAGTACTCGGCCTTCTTCGGCATCGGAATCCCGAAGCGCTCGCTCAAGTACTGCAGCGTTTCCGGAAACGTCAGGCCATCGTGTTCCATGACGAATTTCAGCACGTCGCCGGAGGCCCCGCACCCAAAACACTTGTAGAATTGCCGAGGCTGATGGACGCTGAAGGACGGCGTCTTCTCTTGATGGAAGGGACACAACCCGCTGTAGCTCCCGGTAGAAGACTTGCGCTCCAGGCGCACGTATTCCCCAATCACTTTCACGATGTCGACGGAAGACTTCAGTTGGTCTACGAAATCCAAGTCACGCCCCCAAGCCCTCGGAGGTTCCCCTGCACTCTAGTCTAGCTTGCGTCGTTTGGTGAGACCGAGGATTCGTGGTGTCAGATTCGGCAAGGTGAGTTTAGTGGGATTTGAAATCTCCTGATTTGCCATTGAAAAAAGTATTGACACAATCAGGTTTGTGACGCAGACTTGTTTGCGGAGAGGTGCTCATGCCGGATTTGGACAAGATCGCGAAACGTCCTCTGGAATATTTGTGGGAAAGCGGCGTGGCTCCCTTGGCGTCCGGGTCAACCTTTTTTCTTCTCGGCAGTTCCGACCTCGTGCTCCGTTTTCTCCCCAAGACATCCGCCGCCCAAGAGGGAGTCCGGCTATTGGCTATATGCTGTGTGATCGCCGCCTCTTTGGCCATCAGATCCGTAAAGAAAAGATTGGTGTTTCCACGAGCCGGTCATGTCGAGCCCGTACGCCACTATGGTCTTATCTTGCTGCTGGTTTGCATACCACTTGCGTTGACTATCTGGCAAGGGAGCATGCCCGACCTCAACCGGCTAATGGCCAACGACCGCCTGATCGTGACGGGATTTGCGGTCTGGTTTGCGGTCATGTCCATGCACTATGGCCGCAAACAGGGTTCGCCGCTCCTGATCGCGTTCGGCGTCTATCTCCTTGGCCTCGCCCTGCTGATATGGTGGCTGCCACTCCGCGCGACAGAGCGTTTCGGCCTGCTAGAGGCCGGTGCAGGCGGACCGCTCACCGTCTACGGTGCTGCGCGACTACACAGCTTCCTCAAGTCCAATCCGCTGCCTGATCCACAGAAAGAACCCGACCATGCCTGATCTGGACAAAATCGCGGAACGCCCCGGGTGGTACCTGTGGGAGACGGGCCTGGGCCCGTTCATCATGGGATCATTCTTTTTCCTAATAGGCACGGCCTTCCTAACGGTGGACTTCATTCCAGATGTGCCTATCGTTAAAGTAGCGGCGTTGTTTGCGGGTACCGGTCTTTTCTTCGGCATCGATTGGCTTGGGAGATACATCAAGGAGAGAAAAATTTTCCCGCGAGGCGGCTACGTTGAGCCCCGCCGCGATTGGAAGGCAGCCACGCTGGGCGTGTTACCTGTTTTCGTGCTCACAGTGCTTTGGAAACTATCGACACGAAATCCGCACGCTAATTTCTTCTTTGACAACGCGAAGCTGCTATTGCCTGGATACGCACTCTGGTCTGCGGGTTCGTCGCTTTACTACTACCGCAAGTTCAAGTCGCCGGCCTCACTGGCCTTCGGAATCTATTTAATTTGTTTCGCGCCCCTGCTCTGGTGGCTACCGCTGAGGCCAGAGGGACGCTTCGGGTTGATGAGCGCCGCTGTCGGTGGGCCGCTGGGCGTCTATGGAGCGTTGCGATTGCGCAAGTATTTGAAGACGACTCCGGTGCAGGGAGAACCAGCCGATGGATGACGTCGATCGCATCGTCCACGAGCCTGCTCGCCTCACGATTCTGGCTCTGCTGTCCAAGGTGCAGGAAGTGGATTTCATATTCCTGATGCGCGAGACCGGACTGACGAAAGGCAACCTCTCCAGTCACCTCGCCAAGCTGGAGGAAGCCGCCTACATCGAAATCAAAAAGCAGTTTCGCGGCAAGATTCCGCTGACCTTGGCCCGCATGACGCCCAAGGGCCGAGCCGCGTTGCAGAGCTATCGGAAGCAGATGAGCGGGCTGCTGCGGCGTCTAGGCGAACCACTTGCAGACCCTTCCTAGAAAAGTCTTAACGTGAACCAGCGGGTCATGATGACCTTCTGCTCCGTGTAGAACGCCACCGCATCTTTGCCTTGAGCGTCCAGGCAACAGAAAAGGGAAATACGCAGACCGAACCCCCAGATGGGGGGCGGGACCCTAGTCCCGCTGCCAGCCCCTTGGCTGGCTTTTGAGGTAATTTAGAGCGAGGCATGGGCCTCGCTGCGGGACTAGGGTCCCGCCCCCCACTTTTGATCCGAAGCCTTTAAAGTGCTCGAAATGATCTACGTGAACCAGCGGGTCATGATGACCTTCTGCTCCGTATAGAACGCCACCGCGTCCTTGCCATGCGCGTGCAGGTCGCCGAAGAAAGATTGCTTCCAACCCGCGAACGGGAAGAACGCCATCGGCGCCGCGACCCCTACGTTGATGCCCACCATGCCGGCCTCCACACGGGACGAATATTCCCGTGCTGCGCTGCCGCTTTCCGTGAAGATCGAGGACGAATTGCCAAATCGAGAACGGTTCACCACAGTGATGGCCTCGTCCAAGGTATCGACGCGAATCACGGCCAGAACCGGTCCGAAAATCTCATCCGTCGCGATGCTCATCTCAGGTTTTGCGTGATCGAAGATCGTCGGACCCAGGAAGTAGCCGCCCTTTTCGGTTCTCATCGCTCGACCGTCGCACAACGCGACCGCACCCTCAGCAATCCCGCGCTGAACATAACCTGCGACGCGACTGGCATGCTCCGCCGTGATCAGAGGACCCATTTCGATGCCCGGGCGCGCCCCGTCACCGACCGCCATTCTACGGGTTCTGTGCACTAGAACATCCAGCAGCGCGTTCGCCGCCCCACCAACGGCCACAACCACGCTGCCTGCCAGACAACGCTCCCCTGCGGCTCCAAATGCCGACCCAATGATCGCTTCCGTTGTCTTCTGCATGTCGGCGTCCGGCATCACCACCATGTGATTCTTGGCTCCGCCCATCGCCTGCACGCGCTTGCCTTCCACCGCAGCCGTCGAATAGACGTACTTGGCCACGGGAGTCGATCCGACGAACGATACCGCGCGCACCAAAGGATGATGCAGCAGCGCGTCGACCGTCCGGCTGTCACCGTGCAACAGATTCATAACCCCAGGAGGCAGGCCCGCTTCGTGCAGCAAATCGACCGCAAGGCTCGGGGTCAGTGGCGTGCGCTCGCTTGGTTTCAGGATGAAGCTATTTCCAGCTGCGATAGCAAACGGATAGAGCCACATGGGGACCATGGCCGGAAAATTGAACGGCGTGATTCCCACGCACACGCCGATCGGCTGCCGAATGGTCCTGCAGTCCAGGCCGGAGGCGACATCGTTGAGCGAATCTCCCATCATCAGAGTGGGCATGCCGCAGGCGACTTCGACCATTTGAATGCTACGCCGGATCTCGAGCGTAGCGTCCGCAATGGTCTTGCCGTTCTCGCTGGTCAGCATCTCAGCAAGATCGTCTGCGTGGTTTTCCAGCAGCGTCTTGTAGCGATACAGCACCTGTACGCGGTCGACCACGGGTACGTCGCGCCAGCGGAGAAACGCCTGGTGCGCCGCGATCGCAGCACCGTTGACATCGGCATCGGTCGCAATCGGTACTTCGGCCAGCACTTCACCAGTCGCGGGATTTGTGACGGGGACCTTTACACGGGACGTCGGCTTCTGCCATTCGCCGTTCACGTAATACGAAAGACCCTTGACGCCCGTGCTTTCCAAAATCCATCCTCCGAAGCCCACGAATAAGACAGTTACCAATCTCGCGCAAACCTCATCAGTGTATCAAGCTGCTGGGGCGAAACTTTTCGGCGGTGCCTGTTGATGGCCCACTGGAGACAAGCTCAAGGCATGCCTCCCACAAACCCGCTGGTTTCTTGCTTGCGGATCACCAGGAGACGCACGCCCACGTATCGGCACTTATAGCGCGTGCAAGCCAGATGCCGCGCGACCTCCGCCATACGCACGTCGCGGTGATCCACCTTCAACAGAAGCTGTACCGGAGTTTGCAACCAGGTATGCCCGCACTTCAGGCAGGCAGCCTCGATAAAGGTGCCGTCATCCAGATCCCGCAGACGGGTGTCCTCTAACCAGCTCATAGAAAATCCTCGGCGGAAGGTATCCGTGTGTAGGAAATTTTGCCACCGGCATAGCCGCCCGGTGGGGGTGTCCAAGCGCCCAGCGTGACTACCCGTCGACCGTGGCTCAAATTCAACACATCAATGGTGGCCGTGATGCGTTCCCACTTGCAGCGCGCGGCATCGTCCTCTTGGAACATTTCCATTTGGCGCATGTTGGCAGGCGTAAGATCGCCTAGCGTTACGCCACACCGGATAATGCGAAACCCAGGGGGAAGCACGGCACGCGCCCGCTGCCACAGCGCTTCCAATCCCGTCATACAAGCGTGATCGTCATTGACGCTGGCCAGCCGATGCGCGCCTCCCCAACCGTCCTCATACCCGTTCAACCACAGGTACAATTGGCGAGCATAGTAGCCGTCGCGGCGCATGCGGCGGGCCGCCTTAGTAAGCAACAAACGGGAACAACCGTGGGCTTTCTCAATCGTGCGCCACTCCGGCGGCAGAACGCGTCCATGTCCGTACATGCC
>JBDTUY010000273.1:0-6935 GCA_040007495.1 Acidobacteriota bacterium
AGACTGCACAGCAACATGAACACATGTGAGGCGCATTGAGTGAGGGAGTCGGCTTGCTCACTCGCGCTGTGGCTGTGCTGCTGCTGTGCAATAGCTTAATAATTCCATCGTGTTGAAATAGCTTCTGCCGTGGCGTACCGTGGTGGCTGGTATAACGCGCTGTGGTGGATGGGCTTCCAAGTCCCTATGCTCACATAGGCGCCTTTAAGAGTGATGGCATTTTAAGCCAGGCCTAAAGTCCCTATGCCCCAAAGCCGTCCTTAGGGAGCGATTGGCTCGCTGCGCCAAGTGGAAGATTCCCGCCGGCCGGGAGGAGGCGAAACCCGCGCATCCGCCGAAATGGTGCATCTCCGCCATTCTTTCTCGAGGAAACTGGCCTGCGGTGTCGCGACTCGATGCCGCCCGACGGACGGAGTCGCTTGCCTCTGCCATGAGTGGCACGGCTAACGCATCGCCCGCACGGATCTGATAGTGCGCCTCGTTCAGGGCGAGTCTCGCCTTCAAGGGTGCCGAAGGGACAGCAACAGGTACCTGCCCCGAGACGCTAACGGCAAATGCGATCAACAGTGCAAGGCAGGCCCTCCGTGGATAAATAGATCGAAGCATGGCTCCCCTCATAATCGGAAGGCGCATCGTTCCGGGATAGGGTTGAAGGCAACAAAGTTCCGACTATTGTCCGTGGGACTATTATCGGTACCGGTCCAGCATTGTTCTGTTGACCAAACTACCGGCCAGGACACAGAAAAATCGGCACATCCAGCCTCCCGTCGGACCTGAACGCGCCTTTGGTGAAGCCTTGCGGGAAATACGCAAAGAACGAGGTATTTCCCAGGAAAAGCTAGCCCTGGATAGCGGGATGGACCGAACCTACGTGAGCCTGATAGAGCGTGGGGTGCAGAGTCCTACACTACGAACGGTAGTAAAGCTCGCCACCGTTCTTGAAGTGAAAGCATCTGATTTGTTGCTGCGGATGGAAGTTCTTTCGCCAAAGGGCAGGGCCCCTCAGAGAGGACCGATTCGATCCTGAGCGGAATCGTGTGGGGCGTGCTGCAAGGGGGCAGCTTTGTTTATCCAGACGCCTAACGTGGTGATCTTACTCAAAATCAGCGAGGTATTAGGCGTCTCGGCAGCCGAGATAATGGCCAAGGTGGAAGCGCTCTTGAAAAGTTCCTAAGAGGCGCGAGAGTAAACCCAGGTCCAAATCCCAGGGATTCGACGCTGAGTCAACGCGGCTAAAACCCAAGCAGTGAGTCAGTTTGAGCTTATTGACCGTTTTCGCAGATCCCGCCATGCTTGGACGAGCCCAGCTGGCCTCGGTGACCAACGCACCCCAAGGCCAGCGGTATCTGGGCTCGGTCCTAGGATAACTCCGGGGCTACTGTTTCGGGCAGCTCACAATCCGCCATGTAGTTATTGGCACACGGCCAGAGATTGCTAGCATTGCTGTCCTGGACAGAAGATAACCATTCTTATGACACAAACGAGCCCTGTTTGAAGCAAAATAACGAACAGCATCATATGATCTAAGCCCTTGCTTCAACAGTAAAGCGCCGTGCAAGTCCCATGTGTTCAGCAGTTTAATGATTCTTTGAGGTTTCGCTCGTGAAAGGCGCAGCGGATGGAGCGCTTGCAGGAGCCGTGTCCCCAGCCCAATTAGTTGGCAGCACCGGCCAATGCGTCAAGAGTCTTGGACCCACGTACGACCAATTAATTCTCCACGCCTTGACTGAAGCATGGACCAGAGACCGCCGATGGATTGGTGAGTTCCAGCGCTTGGCCAAAAGGAAGGTCGGGGCACCGTGTCCTCGCGACGACACAATGAACCTTGAGCCAGAAATCTCCGAAGTACTCCGACTGAAACTCGGCGAAGCTGAGGGGCTCCTCGAACGGGACAACTCTATAAGGCGGGACAGGAGGAAACTTCGCTCCGTTCGTAAACAGCTGGACGAGGACCACACTGGCGGCGATGAGCCAGCATTCAAAGAATACCTTGCAGAGTGGGAACGAATCGGTCGAGAGATCCGTACAATCGCAGAACTAGTGCGCCCAGGACTACTCGGGAGTCTTTGGGACCTCATCCAAGAGCTAGATGAGCGACGTCCCGAGATTCGAATTGAGGCGAAGTATAGAACTCTGGTTGGTGACCTTCCGGATCATCCTGATAATGAGGACTGGGTACGCCCCTTACTTGTAGACCTCTGTGAGCTCCTCCGCGATGTTTTGAATCCTATGCCGAAGCAGCCTTCCAGGGACGTCCCAACCCCGTCCGCCCCAAACACCCAAATCAAAAAGGGCCCTCGGACAATCGCTGCGCCTCAGGCCTGTGCTCGATTAAAGCTCTTCATGCAGAACGAGGCCGGACTAAACCTCGGTCAGATGAGTAAGCGTGCTGGGGTCAGCACCAAGACCATTTCAAAGTTGCTGAAGCGTAACCTCGCGACGCCAGGTGTCTTGGAAGCACTCGCGGGAGCTCTGAAAATCACGCAGGACGAGTTGATGGCTAAGTAAGTCCACACACGCATCGCTTCCACTTTCCTTCCTATTCTCTTCCGATTATCTACGGGTTCAAAAAGTTCCATTCGGCTGTAACGTTGGAACTGCAACTGTAGCGGGAGGAGAAACACATGACCGAGCGATTAAAAACTCAGCGCAACTTACTTCGACTTTCCCAAAGTCGGCTCGCGCGTCTGTCGGGGGTGAGCCGTTACAGGATTTGCCTTCATGAATTGGGCGATTTGTCGCTGCACAGCCATGAGCTCGCATTGCTTGAGCGGGCACTTCAAAAAGAGCTTTGCAGGCTTCAGTTCGCGATCTCAGGTGCAATCTCGGAGATCAATTAGATAGTTAGGAAGGGAATCCCGCTAGTGCCAGGCCCTCAGAAAGCAGGCACTAGCGGTAACAACACTTATGCAAGACAGATTACCGCATCACAACCATCTCTGGCCACAAGATTCCTCCGAGCCGCTCGAATTCATCAAGAACATTACCGTCTTCCTTGATGAATCGGGAAGGGCCTTCGCCGAAGTTAGCGACGAAGCCCGGACCATGCTCGCGATAGAAAGCGCTGGCTTTCGCAAATGGCTCAGTTTCAAGTATCACAGGTGCAACCGGAAGAACATCAGCAAGTGGGACGTAGACGATATCATCGCCACACTAGCCGGTCGCGCGGCGCACGAGGGTGCCAAACGTAGTATTTCTTGTCGGGTCGCCGCAACCGGAGATCGTCTATACCTGGATCTAGGGGACTCGTCCCGTAGGGTCGTAGAAATCACAGCAAAGGGCCATGTGATCGTTGATCCACCAGTGGACGTTTGCTTCATTCGCCCGAAAGGCCTGCTTCCGCTACCTACACCTGTGGTGGACGAAACGGCAATCAAGCGGTTCCAGGAACTCCTTCGCCTCTCGGACGATCAAATGACGATTGTTCTAGCTTGGCTCGTCGCCTCGCTACGACCGGGAGACGAGTGCCCCATCCTGCATGTCTTCGGGACGAATAGTGACGCGCTCGCACTGGCCATCCGAAATCTCGTAGACCCTCATAGCAGCGGAATCCGGAGTTGTGGACGAACCGAACAGGACCTCAGAATAGCGGCATCTCAGGGATGGTGCCACGTGGTCCAGATCAATCGCATTGTTGGTTGGCTTTCCGACTCAATTCGGAATATTTATTTCGACACCACGTTGGGCATGAAACAACTGTATACCAACGATGAGGAAGTCTTGTTCGGTGGCCGACATCCAATGATCCTGGTGAGCGACTTCGGACGACACCTCGGGGACGCGCTGGTTCCGTATGTTGTGACCATTGAGGCACCAGAGTTGGGTGGCCCGAGCAGCAAATCTGTTCAGCAGCTTCGCAAGGAGCTAGACACCCTACGGCCCCGAATCTTGGAGATGTTGTTGACTATGCTGTCAGCAACCATCGAGTGGCGAGACTACCGCCCAGCTTGCGCCGGACCGCTTATGGAGTTTCAGAATTTGGGTGCGCAACTTGAGGTGGGTCACTGGCCCAATGGATCGTTCATCCAAGCTTATGCTGCGAGCCGCCTTGCTGGTGATCCCTTCGCAAGACGTCTGGTTCAGTTCACGCTGAGGACGAAGCACTGGTTCGGGACCGCGACGGAGCTGCTGTATGCCCTGGAACGCTTCGCGACATCGCAGGAGCAGGACTCAGCAACCTGGCCCCAGAACCCAACCGTAGTTGGGAAGAAGGTCCGTGAACTTGGATCTCTTGTGGCAGAGTTCGGTGTGACGATCGGTGCTTGGCGCGAACCCGGAGGGGCGCGTGAGCGCAAGATCGTTCTCAAAGCTACAAGCTAAGCGGGACAGGTGGGACGCTACTTTGGGTAGCTTTTAAAGGGAAGAACTATATAAAAGCTAGTACAACTAGTGTCCCATGTGTCCCGCGCCTGATATTGCAACGACTTATCGCCAAACCATCCGCGACTTTCACTGGGCCGATTGGAGCTCTCCGATGCTTGAACACACAGATTCTTCCGTCGCTGGTCAGATCCTAACCATTCAGGAGGTTGCGACGGAACTTCGTTGCTCCAAGGCCCACATTGCCAACCTCATTCGTGGGGCCGTCCGTGGCACCCCGCGTCTCGCAGCGATCAGCTTTGGACGGCGAAAGGTGGTGCGTCGCGAATCCCTGGAAAGCTGGAAATGGACTTGTGAACAAGGCGGACAAATCAATGTTATGATTCCTCCGTCAGGATCGAGTGCCGTCAACGCTAGGAAAGACAAACTCCATGCGTAAGCGGTTTCAAAAAGGCAATTTAGAAAAGGTAGACGGTGTATGGATCGCAAGGTGGCGGGATGGAACCAAGCGCAGGGCCCAACGCCTCGGACGATGCTCGGAGATGACGAAAGCGGCGGCCCAGTCAATGCTGGCCTCGATCTTAGCTCCGATCAACAATCGGTCCAACACACCAACAGGGAGGTGCAGTTTTCGTGAGTTCGTTCAGCAAGTCTATTTACCCTTTTACCGGCGTAAGTGGAAGCGTTCGACCACGATGACAAATGAAGATCGTATACGGCATCATTTGACAGCAGAATTTGCGACTAGATCGCTGGACAGTTTCGACAGGGACGCTCTGCAAGAATTGTTGGATCGTAAAGGACTGACGCTATCGTTCAGCGTGGTCAATCATCTCCGATGGGATACGAGACAGATATTCGGCATGGCGGTTGCCGAGGGCTACTTGCCTCGGAATCCGGCCCTGCTGCTCTTCACTCCTCGGGGGGCGAAGAGGGCAGAGACGAGGATCATGTCCATTGAAGATGTTCGCACGATGTTTTCGGTTTTGGACGTGCGAGAGCGCTTAGTAGCAAGACTCGCAGTTCTGGCCGGAATGCGTCCTGGGGAAATCTTCGGACTGACATGGGCGCGACTGGAGGCGGAGTACGCCGACATTCGACAACGCGTCTATCGGGGCGAGGTGGATACTCCCAAGTCGGTCCGGTCAGTTCGCTGGGCGGCGCTGTCGGACGGCCTCCGGCTTTCGATTGGCGAATGGCGAAACCTTTCGCTTGATGTCAGGCCCGAGGCTTGGGTCTTTCCGTCAGAGCGGATGGTGACGCCGGTTGCCAAAGACAATTGTTGGAGGCGGGGCTTTGCTCCTCGATTGAAGCCGGTCGGATTAGAGTGGGCGAACTTCCAGGTCATGCGGCGAACTCACAGTTCGCTCTTGAAGGAGTTGGACGTAGACCCGCAGATCCGAGCAGAACAAATGGGCCACTCGGTTGATGTCAATGAAAACGTGTACACCCAAGTATCATTCGCACGCAGGCAGGCAGCAGTTAACAGTCTGGAGAAAGCAATCGGAATAATGTAAATGGACTCTTAATGGACTCGAAGCTAAAGTGACAGCCTGTAAGTCATTGAAAAGTTGGAGCGGGAGACCGGGATCGAACCGGCGACGTCCAGCTTGGGAAATCGACTGTAGTTTGAAAATACAAGACATAGGCGTCTACGGTGTCAATGAATGGCGATAGAAAACACCCTGTTTTCAATAGCCCGCTCAAAGTGCTCCGCTAATGGAGCAGTTTTGGAGCAGACGATTCAATTGGAGCACTAACGGAGCATCCTTGAATCGAGCTGCCTTTCTCGTGCTCCCCAGCCAGAAGAAAGGACACCAATGACCCAAGAAGTATTTCCCGAGATCCGCGCCGCCGCTCAAGCACTTGAGCAACGGATCGCGTTAACCGAAGCCGAGATTACCGAGATGAAAGAAACCATCACCGGCAAGAAGCAACTGGTGAAGGCTTGGCGAAAAGCCATCATCGCGGTCAGTCCCAAGCCAGCCAGTCAGAAGACAAAGACAGCGGCTCAGTAGTTCGAGTTTCGCCTCGGTTGGGAACTAAAGAAGAGCTGGTTCACCAGCTCTTCTCCGCGTCTTCCAAGCATGCGCGGGAACCCTCAAAAAAGTTTTGCGGCGATCACGTTTTTCGCTTGCAAAAGCGGCTCTGGCTGATGTATTTTGAAAGAGCAGTAGGCCGATAGAATTCAAAGAGGCGCTTGTTGCCTCCAGTTCCTAAGTCCTTCGTTTGTAGTTCGTGAAGTTCGAGGAAAAAGGGGCTATTCGCAAATTGAAAACCCGCCCTGTTTCCTTTGTTAGTGTTGTTCGACCGCAGATGTTGTTCATTTTGACCGTTGCTTCGGCCCGCTGTAGTTTCTAAAAACCAAAGTAGTTTGACGTGAGCATCTGATTTCCTATGTTGCTCGCATTCAGGCCCTAGGAGGTACAACTGACCATTTCTTTCCGCAGTCCGACGACAGAATCGGTGGTGCAGCTAGACCTCCGAGCAAGTGTTCGCGTTTGAAGTGTAAGTCCGTTTTGTTTTGAGAAGCAGTTCTGTCCAAGTTCGTTTTTCGCATCTCTGTCGTTGGTTGCTAGCGCAGTACAGTAATTGATAGATGTTGAGTTGAAATC
>JBDTUY010000274.1:0-6930 GCA_040007495.1 Acidobacteriota bacterium
TTCGCGTAATCGCGGGCGGCTTCCGTGTCCTTCTTCCAAGCGGCTTCGATTTCGCCAGTGGTCGAACTGGAAGCGGCCTTGATGACCTCATAAGCATAATGCGTGGAATCGGCAAGTTTTTTCAGGTCCGCCGAACTGGTGATTCCAAGCTCGTGCATCGCATCCCTGGCCCCGTAGGCCGGAGCCGAGATGCCTGCCATTGAAGTGCCGATCCGTTGCAGGAATTCCGGCACAGGCTGCGCGGCAACCTGGAAGCCAAGCATTTCATCGACGATCGTCGCCAGAGCCTCTTTGTTCTGTTTTTCGGCTCGGGATAGTTCCTGATTGGCGGCTGAGAGCGCCTCCATGCTTTCCTTGACCTTCTTCTGCGCCGCATCCGCATCCATACTGGCGGCAGTCAGGGCCTTGGTGTCGGTTTTCCCCTGCGACTGGGCAATGCTCAACTTGCCCAGCGAATCCTTAAGCGCGTCTTCTGCCACACGTAGGTTATGCTGTGCCGCGACCAGGTCATTGCCAGCGGTCAGCATGTCCTTCGTCGCCGGTATGACCAACATGCTCATCGCCTTGGCGTAGAGGGATTGGCCCGAAGTCAGTTCTTCGGTTGCCTTCTTTAAGGCGTTCTGCCGGTCCGTCAAGGCCGCAGTGGATACCCCGGTATTCGTGAGTTCCGGGTGAGCTTTGGCTGCAGCCGCCTGCACGTTTCTCAGCGCCACCGCTACATCTTGTTGAGACGCAGCGCCTTCTTTCGCCAACTTCTGCACGTTGGCGTATACCTGCTGGGCGGTCTTCAGTTCCGCATTTGCATCCTGTTGACTCTTGAGTAATGCTTGAGTTGCTTCGGTGACCTTTCCAGAGCCAGCAGTGACCCCTGAGAGTCCCGCAATGGTTCCAGAGAGATCGATCGTTCCGCCAGCTTTCAGTCGTGCCAGAGACGCAGCCGCGTCGTCATTCCCCTTCGCAAAGGCTGGGATCTTTTTAGCCGCCTCCTGAAGCGCTGCGATGTAGGAATTGATCGGGTCCGCCGCCTTAGCGAAGTCGTTGAAGTTCGGTAGTTTGATCTCGGACTTGCCGGAAATCTCAATTTGGCCGTTATATCGCTCGATCACTCCGGTCAGCATTGAGATGCTTGCGCCCTGAGTCGTGCTGGCTTGGACTCCGCGCTTTTGAAGGTCGTAGGTCTTGTTCAACTCATCATTGAGAGCCCGAATTTTGGTTACCGCTTCGTAGATCGCCCAACCTGCGATGGCAGCGCCGAAGGCGATAGCCAGGGGACCTGACAGCGCGAACGCGGCGGAAACTCCCTCCATGATCGCTGGAAACTTCGTAATAATCCCGGACGCTGTTGTCACCGCAGCGGTTATGTTCACGAAAGTGCTCCCGAGCGTTCCAGTGATGAGCAAGACCGGCCCGATAGCAGCGGTCAGCGCAACCATCCCGAGTGCGGCGGCTTGGATGGGTACGGGCAGTTTAGAAAACCAATCCACGGTTCCGGAGACCATGGCAACAAGCGGGCTAGCCTGAGTAAGAAGTCCCTTCACAGCCGGTAACAGTTTGTCGCCCGCTGCAATTGCCGCGTCTTCTACTTGAACCTTGAAACGCTCCAGGAAGCGCGGGAAGCCTTGTTCGATTTCGGCCTGTGCGCGAGCCGTAGCGCCCAGCTTGTCGTTCATCATCCCGAGCGACTTGGTAACCAGATCTGCGCCGGGTCCAGTCACGTGCAGCATCGCGTTGTAGCCTTCGATGCGTCCGAAGGCATCCGTAAGAGCCTGACTATTCCCGTGCGCCGCCGTGTTTAAAGATTGCAGTGCCCCCGCGAAACCCTTGGCGTCGATCAGCGCCTGGGCCGAGGAGAAGCCGGTCTCCGCAATCAACTTGTTCATCTCCTTGTTCGGGGAGAGCAAGGCTTTCATCGCGGATTGGATTTCCGTAAAAGCCTCCGAGGATGTGCGGCCCTGGAGCGTAATCGCCGCCATTGTGCCCAGCAGTTCGTCGTAACTGATGTGCATCGTCTTCGCTGACGACGCCGCAATACCGACGGACGCGGCCAACTCCTCAAAGTGGACCTTGCCGAAGTTAACGGCCTGGAACATCGCATCGGAAACTGCGCTGGCGTCCTTTGCCGACAACCCATAGGAATTGATGATCGTGGTCAGGCCATCGACGGCAGTCTTGGTGGATGTGACGCCAGCGATGGCTGTCCGGGTTGCAGTCTCCAGGAAAGCCAGCGCATTGTCGGCTGGGATATTGGCCGAAAGCACTTCGTAGAGCGCCTTTGCGGAGCCAACAGCATCCACACCCAAGCTCTTCGATAGGCCAAGGACCTGACCTTTTAGTTCCTCAAACGCCTGCGCTGTTGTATTCCCAGTTAGGGACGTGACCTCGCGTATCGCGCCGTCGAAGTCACCAGCGAACTTGAGGACGCCGGCAGTGGCCAATCCGAGCGGCAGGGTGATGCCAGCGGTTAAGCTGGCACCAACGCCCGTCAGCCGATCAGCGAGCTTGTCGAACCCAGAAAACGAACGGGTAGCCTCGCGATCAATAGCGGACAATCGCTGCGATACAGTCCCCATGGACTGCTCAAATTGGTTCACATTCGCGGAAACGCGGACGACTAAATCACCTAAATTCGCCATCTGGGTACCTAAAATCAACGCGCCTCACGGCACGGAATTCTAAGGCCTTCACAGGCCGACAATCTGTACTGCGGGACGCCTCCTTCCCTGGGCCGACGTCCCGCCCAGCCGCCCGAACTGCGGCGGCAAGATCTACGCGCGCATCAAGATCCCGCCCGGTCCGGAGACTTGGCGCCCGCCTTCAGGGTTTTCGAGCCTAAACGCGGTCCAGTCTTGTTCCCGCTGGACCGCCGCCTCCCGCGCCATGCGCGCGTTAGCCGCCTCCAGCGCTGTCAATTTCTTGAGGTACGGTTCGAAGGATTTCTTAGCGAACTCCGGAAGATCGAGGCCCGTCTTAGTGGACCATTCCGTGATCCATGTCATGGCCTTGCCGAGATGCGGCAGAGTGTAGCCGTGGCTTTCCATCAACGCGGGGGAGAGATCCGGCACGGGCTGCAACTTCGACCATGAGGAGGCGAGTTCAGGGCAGCGCCACCGAGCCTCGGCCACGATGGCTTCGCCCTCACTCGTCGCTTGCAGCGCTATATTAAGAATCTCGGAGTAGCGCATGCACCAATCCGCGTGTCGGTTTCCCAGTTCAATCGTGGCCTGCCTGCGGTCTTCGGCTTCGGATTCGGCGAGAATCGCGCAGCAACGCGACAGGAGCACTTGGTGCTCCCGCAAGGCTAGATCGATCGGCTCAACGCTGTTCAACCCGTTGACTGCCTCTGCGCGCGCCTTGGTAAGCGCACTCATGGCTATGGAGCCCGCAACAAACTCGTCTTCGGCCTCGCGCAAGCGTTCGGTTGCCTCCCTCGCGTTAGTCCGAGCGTGCTGCAGTTTTCCACTTAGCTCGCCTTCCGTCTTGCGGAGACTTGCTAGGCGATCACGCAACTCACCAGAGTTGCGTTTCTCTGGTGCGGGTGTCTGGTTTTTGTTCTCGAATCGTTGAAACATTTCTTGCCCCTTTTGATTTTGGAATCTACTACCGAAATAAAGCCTTGATTTCCTGCTGGATCGTGAACTCGTCGTATGTCAGCGCGCGTTTGCCGCTGACTTCGCGCAGCGCGTTGATGAACTCGAATTTGAAGCCACCCGCCAAGTCTCCGGAGTTGTGTTTGACGCGCTGGACCTGCGCTGCCTCGTTCATCGGAAATAAAGTCACCGACATTTCGCGGAGTTTGAGTTCTCGCAAGACGCGAACGCCGTTAACGGGCTCACTTTTGATGGTTGAGTAGCCAATCGACATCCCGTATGGAATCTTGTTGTCGCGATAGAATCGCAGATCGGAAAGGGTGTCCCGTGATACTTCTTTGTCGAGATTCAAAACGCCCTTTACGATCAAACCGCTTGGTGAATCCGTCACATAGGCCGCGCCGATTGGGATCCTGTGATCAGCCAACAATGGAACTCGGCCTTTCGTTTCCTTTAGCGTCTTGGTGAACGCGCCGGTATTAATCCGGTCGCCACCTTGGTCGACGTTGCCGTAAACGGCTCCAAGCCCTTCAAACTGGCCTTCGTCGGACACCATCTTGACCTCAAACTGAAACTCTCGATTGCTATTCATGCTTGCTCCGCACTACTGACCCCGCTCAGGGTGGTTTTCTATCTCCATCGCGTCGCGCATTAGCTCGTCAACACAACGGCGAATGATCTGTTTCCCCTCGTCTGAGTAGTTGTCGCGTTCGCGTGCTTCACGTGCCACGACTACCATTTCCGCCGTGAGCCCCTTATGCCGCGCTGTGAAGCGGTTTGCTTTTTGCAAGATTTCCATCGCGGTCGCCGCCACAACGAAGCCTTCGACATACAAGTCGAATAATTCATCAAAAATCTGGTCAATCATTTCGTCCCTCCCGTTCTCGTATACGAACCAACCGCGTCGCTGACAGTTAGTCCTGGTCGCGCCTGCCGAACCCGCCCTACGTGCGCTCGGACGGCTTCCAGCTCATCCGTAGGGATACCTGCGGCCTTGAGGTGTGCGGCGGTGGCTGAGGGCCCAAGGCCTGCGCGCGCGGCGTCGTACGGGTCGACATCTTCGCGGCGGCGTCTACGGTCGCGGCGTGGCATCTGGCTTGCCCTCCGGAATTTGGTCGAGGCCGAGCGTCTTGAAGCTTCGCATCCAGGTCATCGCGCAATCACGCTCGATCAGCACCAACGGGTTCGGCTTCTTCTGACCGAATCGATCGGTGACGGTCAACCCTCCGGTTGCCAGCGCCGCCCTTGCCGTCTCCCGACGGTCCAACGCTTCAAGTCCTCCGACCAGCACCGCGATAGCCGCCGCGTCGAGCCGATAATCCTGCAAAATGTCGCTCCAAAGCTGCCTTGAAGCATTGGAAAGATGTGCGGGTGCCTCGCTCAGGCTGGCCTCGGTCATCGGTTTTGGTGAGTTTTTCATAGGATTGGGACTACTTTTTGTGCACTCGTGAGCAGCGCTGGTAAATAAGGGCCCAGCGCCAGACTTGTAATGTCCCCCCTGTGCTTTCAATGACTTACGAATCATGCCGCCGCGCTCCTGGTCGCCACGCACCGGCAAGCGACTGCGCCGGTGATCACCATCTGGCATTCACCTAGCGGGTTCGCCCTGAGGTAGGCGTGCATGTGTTGCTCGCACGTGACGGCATGTAGTAGCTCCCTGCGAACGACACGGAAACTGGTGCGGCTCTCGAACGTCGTGAGGTACCACGCTACCGTCGACCGCGAACCGCGACAGCTTGAACACCGGTACGTGTCTTGCTGTTGTGCCAGCGACGCGTCGTAGATCAGGCGCTTGACCTGATGCGCCAGGGGACAGCGAGAGTTCGGCTCAGCAGTCTCCAGGATGCTGCTGATTGTGCGCTTAGCGAGCTCTAGGCTGTTGGCTGTCAGTATGGCCTCGATCATGTCCTCGGCTGCCTCAGCAACCGCAGGGAAGCCTACCAGCACCGTCAGCCGCTTCATCTGGCCTTTCGCTTCGTCCCTGGTCATAGCGCGTCGATCATCCTTTCCACCGCGCTCTTGGCTGTGCCGCTGCCGGTTGTGACTTCATCCGTCCAACGTCGACCGTTCAACCACGTCGCTGCGTGTGGGATCTTGTCCGGAGGACGGCTTGTCATTTCGGCGGACTGTGCTTCGATGGCTGAGCCAATGGCCGCTTGCAGGTCAGGTGAGGTTGCCGCCTTTGCGTATGCGGTTTCTGCCGCTGCCCTAGCGGTCCGACGCCAGTACTTCGACCAGAACACACCGAACGCGTCGGCCTGATCTTGTGATGCGAAAACCGAAACACGCCGTCGCCGCGCTTTTGGCGGTGACGAAATGGTCGTTTTTTGACCATGTGTCTTTACTACATCTACATCTATATCTGTATCTATATGGGCTAAATGGGCTAACGGAGCTAACTGCTGTTTACTTGTGTCTACATTGTTTACAGAGTTTACGGGCGGGTGATCGCCTTTTCGATAGTTCCGCATGTAGTCCTTCATGTATTCCTGCCGGTCATCGTTCGTGCGAATCTTGCTGTATTTGCAGTAATTAACGACTTGCCATCCCCACGTGCGATGATCGGAAATCGGCACGATCCGGCGACCGTCTTCATCTGGCGTGCGACTCTCAGCGTCCGGTTGTAGTAGCGCTGCAATGCCGGTTTTGATGACGTCGAGTGGAATTGTCGTGCGTCGCGAAATCGCTTCAGGCGTCATGTCCACAATGCCGTTTTTGTCGGCCAGGATCACAAATTGCTGAAAGGTGCACATGGCTTCCCACGGGCCCTTAGTGGCCAGTGTGCCGTCGAACATCTGGGCGAATAGTTTCCCGTACATGCTGATCTACTTGCCCTCCTGTCGCGCTCTGCGAGCCTTTAAGGCATTGCCGAGGACCGTAGCCAACTCACCGAACTGGCGGGCGTGGGACGCCTGCAGTGTCGGGTCAGTAGCCATCTCGCGAAGCCGTGAACGAACCAGAACCGCCGCGCGCGCTAGTGCGACGTGTTCCCGGCTGAAGGTCTTCACTCTGACCTCCGCGACGCGTAGAGGCCTAGGCGGGCGATCCGCTTGAATTCAAAAATCTGAAACTCAGCCCATCGAATAGTCTGTGGCGATTCAATTTCGCCACGCTCGACAGCGGCAATAACTTCGCGCGCCAGGTCGATCGAGGTGAGCGCGCTTCGCATGGTGGTGTGGGCTCCCATGGGGCGTCGGCTCAAACGGCTTGACCGCCACTTGGAAGAGATGCCAGCCATGCATCAAGCTGGTCAACTGGGTAGATAATGCGGCCGCCGCGGCGGCCGATTTCGCCCGAGACCTTGATCCACTTTGGTCCGTCTCCCCGCATGCGCATTCGGCGT
>JBDTUY010000275.1:0-6891 GCA_040007495.1 Acidobacteriota bacterium
CTTGCTTCAGTTGGAGATATACCTGCCCGCGGACGTAAGCGGGATACATCGCGCCATACCATCCGGTGAACGCGATTGCGGGGACTCCCAACTCATTCGGGAGCGCCGCCTGAAGCGAAGCGAGCGCCTTTGCAGGATCGGCTTTCGCAAACAGGGCCCGCAGAGTGGGCAGGTAGTTATCCTGGACGGATGTATCTTCGGGAAAGCGCTTATTGAGATCGTCTGCGATCTGCCCAGAACGCGGGGATCCGCCGACAATCTCCAATGCAAACGCCGCAGCAAAACTGGCGTCGCGACCGGTAGAAAGCTTCAGCGCTTCGGCGGCCCATGTCTTGGCGCCGGTAGCGTCTCCCAGTAGAGCATGCGATGTGGCAGCACCGCCCATAAACAGTGCGGCGCGCTCCGGTTTGCCACTGAATTTGGCCGCGTCCACGGCTCGGTGCCACAACTCGTCGGCCTCGCGTAGGCGCCCACGGGATGCGAACGCCAGGGACGCGAGGTGCGTCATCAAATCCTCAGCCCCGGCTGTCCCTTTGCTCTCGGCCAGCAGTTGCCGCATGGCGACTTCGTCGTTGCGGAGAAAGGCTAACAAATACCGCAGCACCACTAAATCGCCGGACTGGGGCATCTTCCTGAATGCCGCCTCGGCCACCTCCTCGGCTTCCTTCAGCCGTTCCAGGTTGATATTGGCCTGAATAATATTCAGGTCGTTATACCGGATCCCCGGGTCGAGTGTGGCGGAGATCCTCGAATGTTCAATGACTTCCAGAAAATGTCCTGTGCCGGTGGCGGAAAATCCGCCGCACAACCCCTGTGCTGTGGAGTCACGCGGATAGGCTTGCGCCCAGGCTTGCACAGTCTCCCAGGCTTTTCCCAGGTTCCCGAGGGAGTTTCTGTAGTACATAAACTTGATAGCATACTGCTCGTGCTCACTCACCCGCTGGCGTAGGCCGAATGCCTTGCTTGCGCTCTCCCGAGCGAGCGCAATTTCGTTAGCGTTGTAATAAGCAAGGCTCAAGTGTGCATGGGCCATCGCGAAATTGGGGTCAAGCTCAATGGCGCGTTGGTAATGTGGAATACTGGCGGCGTAGCTCTGTGTAATGTTCAACCGCATAGCCATCGTATACGCTTTCAATGCTTCGAACGATGAAGTGGTGGCTTCCTCAATGGGAACGTCGTGCTGGCGCACGGTGGCTAGAGACTCACCGACGCGGGTCCGAAATTGTCGGGCTACAGTGTCCAGCGCACTTAAGACTTCTTCCTTGCCCGCGGCCTGCGTCTGTTCTTCATCCAAGAGCTTGCCGCTGTTGCAGTCGCGTGCACGCAACCCGATTGCATACTGGGTTCCTACGCGTGCGATGGAACCTTCCAATACTGCGGCGCTGTTGGTGCGTTCGCAAACTTCCTTGGCGATCTCAGGAGTGAGCCCCGCGCCCGGCGGCTGCCCCATCTGCTTCAGCGTTTCGCTAATGCGCTCATCCGGCAGCAGACTGAGAAGAGGCGACTGGGAAAGCTGCGTGGACAGGCCTTGACGGAGCGTGTCATCGAAAACGGAATCGCCCGTGGAGTTCTTGAAATCCGCCAACACCAACGTGTCTTTCTCGGTGAGTTTTGGAGGCGCGGGGGAAGAGCGAAAATAGTAGAGTGTTCCCGCGAGCACCGCCGCGACGACGACTCCCGCAGCGATTGGCCGCCCGCGACGTAGGTTAGGATGCTTCTGGTTAACCTGCTGAACGCCCTGCTGCTCAACGGGCTCCATCGGAGCGCCCACTAGCGGAGTTACCTCCTCGGTCTGGCGCACTGCCCTTTTCAAGTCCACCACCATGTCGCGCATGGATTGATAACGCTCCGCGGGGTCCTTTTCCAGGGCCTTTTCCACGATCATCCGTACGGTAGCCGGTAGGGTGGTGGGTAAGGGCTCGGGCGGGGATTGAATCAACCGATGCAGCAGCTCTATATGGGAACTGCCGGAAAACGGCCGCCTGCCCGACAGCATTTCGTACAACACCACACCGAAAGAAAAGATGTCACTGCGGTCGTCCAGCGGCCTTGCGGACGCCTGCTCCGGAGACATATAGGCTGGTGTACCGAGAATCGCCCCCGATTGGGTCCGTTTTTCGGTCAGGGTCTGCGTCGCATCTTCCTTGGACTCGGCCAACTTCGCCAGTCCGAAATCTGCCAGTTTTGCGTAACCGTTTCGCGCGACCAGGATGTTGGCGGGTTTAATGTCGCGGTGCAGGATTCCAGCCGCGTGCGCCGTAGCGAGCGCGTCCGCGATACCCGTCAGCAGTTCAAGAACCTGGCGCCACGTCCGCTTCCCTTTGATCCAATCGCCTAGCGTTCCGCCGTCGACGAATTCCGTAACGATGTACTGGCGCGCTCCAAGTTCGCCCACATCGAAGACCGTAAGTATATGTGGATGGTTCAGCGACGATGCCATCTGGGCTTCCCGCTGAAATCGACGTCGCGCCGTGGGATTGGCAAGCTCATCCGACAGGAATTTAATCGCTACGGGCCGGTTCAGTTTGGTATCGAGGGCCTTGTAGACCGTGCCCATACCACCTTCGCCCAACTTCGATTGGATCTTGTAGTGGCCGATTTGAAGGCCGCTCGCTATCGCATCGGCATTAGCACTGGTCACCGTTTCGTCTGCATTCGCAGGCCAAGGTGAGTGGTCCAGCTCGTTGGACTGCGACGAGTCTTGCGCCAGCAGCGATTCCACTTCGAGGCGCAGTTCATAGTCGACTCCCGCAAGGGCGCCTGGCCCACGCTCTCTTGCGGCGTGGAACAATTCTTCGACTTGTTGCCAGCGCTCGGGAGTCATACGAGCGGTCTTAACCTCTCCTGGGCACATCCCAGGGTACTACGGGAAACTTCACCTACCGGGCCGCAATCTGGCGGGTCAGACGGACGGAGATTCCAAGGTGCAACAGTTCCACGTCCGCATCCGTGAACGTCATCGGCTTGCGAGCCATGTTGGCCCGATCCTGCTGGGTGAATTCAGGCTGCATGATACCGGTTTGGGAGTGGACGGCGACGCCCTGCAAAATGTGGGTGATCTCATGCGTCAAGACGTGGGCCAGCAATGCCGCCCGAGTGGAAGCACCCAACACATCTCCACAGGCCTTCATACGATCGTAGAACACTACGATGGTTTCGCCTTCAAAAGGTAGCGCGTAGGCCAATGCCCCGGGCAGCAGCGCCGGGCGCGTCTCATAGGAGTAATGAATGCGAACTGCACCTTTGGGGCATCCCTTCAGCCCGTGCCAGGCAATGTTCACTCCGGCGCTTGCGAACATCTTTGACGCTAGGTCTCGCGCCCGGAGGTCTACAAAGTTGTCCCTCATAGTATCGGCACAGACGGGGACGGCGAATCCCGCATCCGTAGCAGCGCTGGCCACCCCAAAGCTTCCCAAGACCATTGTTGCGATCGCTACCGTTTTCAGGGTGTTCATTTTGTTCTGCCTCACCCGGGTAGGCGGAAAGGGGCGGCAGGAACAATAACGTTGAGGAAAGATTTTTCCTGGATTCGTTCATTTGCTGTATGATGGCGTTCGAGGTAGCCAATGGATGCTTCGCAATCGCATGAAATAACGAGACTTTTGCGTGACTGGAAGGCAGGCGATGCTACTGCCTTAGACCGGCTGACCCCGCGCGTCTACGAAGAACTACGGCGCATGGCACGCCGCTACATGCGTAATGAGCGGCAGGGAGTCACCATGCAGGCGACAGCGCTGGTGAACGAGGTCTATTTGCAGTTAGCCGGTGCCACGAATCTTGACTGTGACGATCGCAGCCACTTCTATGCGGTCGCGGCCAATATGATGCGCCGGATACTGGTGGATCAAGCGAGGGCACGAGGCTCGGCAAAACGGGGCGGAGGAGCTGTAAAGCTGAATCTGGACGACGCTCCCGAAATAGCCGCGCACTCCCGTGATCGCGAGATTGTTGCGATCGACGAGGCCTTGGTTGCACTGGCGGCGATGGACCCGCGCAAGGCCAGAGTCATTGAACTAAGATTCTTCGGGGGCCTAAGCGTAGAAGAAACAGCGGAAGTGCTCAAAGTATCGGAGCCGACGGTCCTGCGAGACTGGAAGCTCGCGAAGGCTTGGATGCTGCGGGAGTTGAAGGCGAGCGCGTAATTTGGGAATTCTCTCGGGTCCCGAAGTTCAGTGCATCACAATGCTAATATTTCTACATGAATTCTCTGCAACGGCAAACAGTCAGCGATTTTTGCGTGGCGGTTGTCGGCGGCATCCGGCCGGATGAGGTGCCGTCGGTTCCCTTGTTGATCGAAGTGTTTGATGGTGCCCCCGAATCCGGGTTTGAACAGCCTGCGGCTGGCGCGAACGAGTTCGGACTGGGCCTCGATCTTGAATCTGCATCGGCCGCCGTTCATATCGTTGGTGCAACAATGGCACTGGCGCATACGTATCTCTCTGCTCGCGCGTTACGGCAAGAGCGCGAAAGCACGCAGCGATTACACGCTGACTGGTCGAGGCTGCTTACCAAGTACGGGCTAGATCCAGAGCTTGCAAAGGCAATTCCTCTAAGCCATGCTGCGGATCTAGCTGTGGTTCTTGAGCGCTTAAACCAAGGCGGGGGAGCGCCACCCGTTTCTAACTAGCCAGACGATGACAAGATCTGAGCAGCAACGCGAGATTCTCACAACTTCCAGAGACCTCAGACAGGCAGCCGACCTTATTGCAGCGCTACGTTTTATCTACCCATTATTGCTGGCTTTGAGCGGAATGGTTCTGGCAAACGTTCTGGCGCTGCCACCTGAACACACTGCTATTTTGTTTCAGATCTCAATCAATTCCATGGTGTTTGTACTCATAGGGGCGTTGATTGTCATAAGGAACCAACGCGCCTCGATCATTAAGCGGGTGATTACATTGGAGCCGGCGCCAATAGAGTTGTCGTCGCGCATCCGACAACTCCTTCGCGATGACATTCAGAGCATGGGCCTGAACGGCATGGATTTAGACTTCAGGATCAACTTCAGTTGCCTAGACAGGGGGAAACTAAGCGTAGTTGGGCACAACTGCCGATTTCTAATAGCCATGAACCCAGTCTTTGTGGGCATCTTACTAACTAAACCGAATTTGGCCCGCGCGTTATTCGTTCATGAACTGGCACACTGCGTTCACGGGGACTCCGATCGATTGTTGTTCTGGTCTCGCCGCACGATGGGTGGACTGATCATGGAAGTGCTATATATGGGTGCACTGTCGATGTTGAGCTTCAGCGCTGCAGTCCTATTCTTTTCGACATTCTTCGCAGTTATTCTAGCCTTGAACAGCCTTCTAGTTTTTTTCTTATCTCTTGTCTTTGAAGGCGCACTCCGACGACGGCAACGGTTGTCCAGCGAACTTGCAGCCGATGGCGCAAGTATCCTGCTAGGGCACCAAGACGAGCTTGCAGGCGTACTTACGTTGCACTCAGCAACGGCAAATTCCTCAATCGTCCGCACCCGCGCTAATTATGCGCAAACACTACTTGGTCGCGATTCCGTCTGCGACCCATACCACGAACTTTTGCGACAACTGCCAGGGTATAAAAATACACGCGATAGGGAATTCAGCCAAGACTCGTCGTTAAACATCATTGTGTGCGCCACGTACGAAGAAGCCCTGATCGCCCAAAGCGCTTTATTAAGCGCCAGCATCGAAACCTATCTCCTCCCATCCCTCGGCAAATGGATTTGGGGTTGGTCCATAATCGCAGAAGCCCACAGAATCGCGGTCCTCGATCCCGAGGCGGTAGCCGAGGCCCACGCTTTATTCGCGACGTGCAAACACTCTTTAAGCTTGCCGGACGAAGTCCTGCTAACGGCCAGTATTTAGGGGAATCGGATCTGCTCGCCCTTCCGGGCGTGATGTCGTCACAATTTAAGTTTAATTGCTTAGAGAGTGCGGGGTCGAGGAGTTCACGGACAACTCACCAACACCCCAGAGTAAGATTGTCTCGCTGCCCTTGGGGACTGGAAAAGTTGACAGGCGATTTGCGCGAAGGACTACACAACCACATCAGATAGCAGGCAGTCACCGAATTGCGGGGAGGTGGTGGTGGACACCCCCGTTTGACACTCAGTACCCCTATCCGCTAGTCTTATATGGAGCCTTGCACAGGCTCGCATAGAGAAGGTCTGTCTTCATGAAAACCGTATTTCCATCGCTCCCCGCAATTCAGCGCTCTTGGCATGTTATTGATGCCGAAGGCGAAGTGCTGGGACGCCTCGCCAGTCAGGCTGCCCTCCTATTGATGGGCAAGAACAAGCCGATTTACACGCCTTTTATCGATACGGGCGACCATGTTGTTGTGGTGAATGCGGCCAAGGTTCGTTTGACGGGACGCAAAGAGAATCAGAAGCTGTATCGTCGGCACTCGGGTTATCCGGGCGGGCTGACGGAGACGTTGGCGCGGACCGTGCGTGAACGACGCCCGACCCGGATGGTGGAAGAAGCCATTTCCGGGATGCTACCTAAAACAAAGATGGGCAAGCAGATGTACCGGAAGCTGCAAGTCTACGCAGGTCCGACGCATCCGCATCAGGCGCAGAAGCCGGTTGAGCTAAAAGTCGAAAAGAATTACTAGGAATCACTAAAACATGGCGCTAGTACAACATTTGGGCACGGGCCGACGCAAGACTGCGGTGGCCAGAGTATTTTTGCGGCCGGGTGGCGGCAAGATTCAGGTCAACGGCCGGGAGTTCGAGAATTACTTCCCGAGTCCTGCGGCGCGGGCGCTGGTGCGTCAACCGCTATTGATCACGGAACTTGCGGAAACCTTCGATATTCTGATCACGACGCAGGGCGGCGGGCCGTTGGGTCAGGCTGGCGCTGCGAAGCTCGGGATCGCGCGGGCACTGGCGCTGTTCAACGCTGA
>JBDTUY010000276.1:0-6888 GCA_040007495.1 Acidobacteriota bacterium
GTCTAGCGTCAGGATCAGTAGGTGTCCTGGTTGCGCTGGGGCTGGAGGGGCTGTGGCTGCTCCGGGTGCCGGTGCGCCGCCTGCTACTCCGCGTCCTGCGCCGGCTGCGGCTTGCGGGCCGCCTGCTACGCTCATGCACTGCTTGCCGTCGATCACGAACGAGATGGGAGGGCCCATCTGATTCATGTGCAGGTCTAGTTCCAGCAACTTCTCTCCGGTGTCCGCTCTGAAGGCTAGCAAACGATTGTTGACGCTGGAAAAGGTCAGGTTTCCTGCGGTGGATAGAGCACCGCCTGCGAATGCGCCAGCGCCTGCACCTGCGGCTCGCCACCGCTCTTTGCGTGCGATGGGGTCCCAGGCATACAGCACGTTGCCGGTCACGCCGTCCGGACCGATCTGCGCCAGAGGCGCAGGTTTAGCGGGAGCGGGTGGTGGAGGCGGGGTGGCGTTGGCCGCGGCTACGGCTCCGGGTAATTCTGTTGCGGGAGCGTCTCATTGGTGAGATTGTACCCGCATTTACATGAGGGGCTTTACGCGAAAAGGCCCCAGGACGTTCCCCCGGGGCCTGTTCGATGCTGCTTGGATTGTGGCAGTAAATTACAGCTTCACCGCACCACTGCGCCAACCTTCCGAGTAGGTGTCGCGGACCACCTTGGAGTACGGCACTGAGCTGACAACCACGCGGACTTCCTTCTGCTTGTGGCGTTCAACAGTGGTCTTTTTTGTGCCGCCGTCCTCTTCGCCCCACACGAGGGTCAGTTCGGTGCCCTCGGTAATGGACGGATCCACCATGCCAAGTGACAGGCCGGACTTTTCGTTGAAGCTGTAGCCTGTAAACATGGACAAGCCGACAACCTTGCCGTTCTGCATGACCTTGTCATACGACGCCGAAGCGTAGTTGGCCAGGGGCAGGTCGAAGTACTTGTAGGCGTCTTCTCCCGGGTTCAACTGGCTGCGGAAAATCTCGCCCAGGTCGTCTGCGTTCCAGGCGAAGGTCACCTTGCGGCGATGCGGCTGATCCTTCATTTTTTCCAGCGAATCGCGGCCGATGAAGTCGTGATCGAACTTCACGAACGGACCATAGCCGAGCTCATACGGAGTGGTGTAGTAATCTTCGATGTTCTTGGAGACGAAGCTACCACCCAGAGAACCGCTGCCTTCATAGCTGGTGGCGGGGAGGGACTCGCGGTATGCCTGCATGCGCGCGTCCCCGGTGTAAACAGCCGGGAGGGGCGACGGAATCCAGCCCGATTCCAGAGTGTTCGACGGATAAGCGCGCGAACCGACCTGTACCAGGCCGAACTCTGCGCCCGCGGCGACGATCGCGTCACGGATCTCTTCACCTTCTTCATACGGTCCCCAGATTTCGAGACCCGGCGCGCCGGCCATGCCGTGGCGCAGAGCGCGAACCGTGCGGCCCGCGATCTTGATGTAATCCAGGTGGAAGAACTTAATGTCAGCGAAAGGTCCGCCATTCAGCTTCTGAATGACCTTCTCGGCGTTCGGTCCCTGGATCTGGAAGCGGTAGTGCTTACGCGTTACGGCCTTGCCCTTGGTGCGCGCGGGCGAACGGTCGTCCTTGACGACTTCGACGTTATACTTGCCGGCCTTCGCGTGGTACTGAATCCAATTGGCCGAAGGCGCGCGGCCTACGAATACGACCTTGTTTGGTTCGAGGTGGAACAGAATACCGTCGCCGATCACATGGCCGCTATAGCTGCAGGGCACGAACTGTTTGGCGCGGTTGATCGGAAAGTTGTTAAAGGTGTTGATCGCCAAGTCGCTCATCAGCTTGACGGCGTCAGGGCCTTCGACGAACAGGTCCACCATGTGGTGCGATTGGTCGAACAGCACGGCGGAATCACGCCACGCCCGCTGTTCGTCGCGCCAGTTGTTGTATTCGGAGGGTACTACGGGGTAAACGTAAGCTCCGACTTGCGAATTGCGCAGCAGGTCGACGGCGCCTGTTTTCTGGAGCAGGGCTTCAAGATTCTGTGACATGACGGTGGGTAATTTCTCCTAGGATTCGAGGGTGTTTTTAGAGTTGTCTCCGTTAGAGGATAGCACTCCAACGTGTTAAAATTGATCAGTCGGCGTGATAGTGACTATCACCCGCGTAACTATCGGTCGCTTTCGTGGCGTCTGATAGTTGAAATCTAGGTTTTCCACACCATGCAAACCGCAATTAAAACCATTTTTACTGTAGGTCTCTCTCTCCTTGTTAGTGCTTGGGTGGCGTATCCTCAGCCGCCGACGGCACCGGAAGCTGGCAAGGCACCTGGTGGCAAGGGCGGTCCCGGAGGTGCCAAGGGTAAAGGTAAGGGCAAGTCCCTCCCCGAAGGTCCTACGCCGCGGATGGCCGATGGCAAACCCGACCTAAGCGGGAACTGGGAGCCAAACGCAATCCAGCAAAACGTCAACCTAGCCGGAGCGATGGAGACAGCGGGAACGCCGATTCCATTTCAGCCTTGGGCCAAGATCGTGTCCGAAAAACACCGTGCGGATGTCAGCAAAGACGATCCGGAAGCGTTGTGTCTGCCCCCGGGCGTGCCTCGCATGAATACAACCCCTTACCCTTGGACGTTCGTTCAAACACCAAAGCTGCTGACGATTGTTTATGAAGGCGGCGCGCACGTCTGGCGCAAGGTCTTCTTGGACGGTCGGGCGCACGATCCGAACGCGGTGGAAACTTGGCTGGGCGATTCGACGGGGCACTGGGAAGGCGACACCTTGGTGATCGAGACTGTCGGCCAAACCGACAAAAGCTGGTTGGATGAAGGTGGCGTTCCCCACTCAAACGACATGAAGGTTACCGAGCGGATCACGCGTTCGGATCTGGCTCACCTGGAGATCGTGAACATCATTGACGACCCCAAGACCTTCACCAAGACCTGGAGTTTTACCACGCATCCCACCCTGTTGGCGGGTGAGTTGATCGAATATATTTGTCAGGAAAACAATAAGGACGTGCAGCACTTGGTTGGCAAGTAACAGGCTCGCCCGCATGCTGACGAATGGCGGCTCGCAGGGTTGGGTGGAATTTTGTGTTGCTTAGAATTGAGCTGGCTCCCTTCATCGGGAGCCAGTTTTGTTTTTGGGCTATTTCGCCTGGGAGAAACCAGTGACAATGGTCTAATGGCAGCTAGGTGGAGGAGAAGAGTAGCTTGGTTTTTTCTAGGCCTCTTGCTTCTATCTGACAGCGTTATGGGGCTTCGCTTGTTCCGGTACGGTTGGCCAGTTACTCTGACCGTCGAGCCGAGCGGGCCAGGAACTGTATATACTTTCGCGGAGAACCCAATTCCATGGTCCGGCACCGATTTCTGGATCATCGGGCTTGTTGCCATCGCACATATATTGCTCGGTTGCCTGGTAATACGCCCGCTAGGTCCCAAATCTCATCGAGGCAGGGCGAGCTTGTAGATCGAGATACTACCCGATCACAAAGACTTTTGAGCCTTGCGGGCTGCTTCGCTCTTTTCTCGAAAATGGGTCCAGACCTCTTCGGCGGGAATCATTTTTACCTTGCCGCTCTTGATATCGTCGTATCGCGAGTCAAGCGTTCGGCGAGTCATCGCTAGATCATCGACGTAAGCTTCTACAGCATCCTGGATGAGATCCGTAGCGGAGCATCCACTTCGTTGACAAAGGTCGTCAATCTTGGCTTGCAGAGCGAGATCGAATTGCACTTCCATAGCGAGGGTCCCCTTCAGGACTTCATTTTATCTTGCGGCCAAAAGAAAAGGCCCCGAACGTGTCGGAGCCTCTCTTAAATCCGCTTCCTTTGGTCGCGGCTCAGTAATTCAGTAATTGAGGGACTGCCTCTTACTTGTGCTCCACGTGAGGGGTGCCGTAGGTGTGGAAGGACTCGATGGTCTTGAGTCCCCATGCCTGGCCCTTCTTGCGCTCGGCTTCGGACCAACGGATCGGCTTCCAATCCGGCGCCAGGATCAGGCGTGCTCCGGCGTTGGCGATTTCTACGCGGTTGCCGCCTGGTTCATAAACGTACAAGAAGAACGTCTGCTGAATGGCGTGCTTGTGCGGGCCGGTTTCGATGAATACGCCGTTCTCAAGGAACACGTCAGCGGCGATCAGAACCTGCTCGCGGCTGTCTACTGCGTAGGTGATGTGATGGAATCGACCCGGGGTGCCAGTTGCATCCTTGGTGAAGGCGAAATCGTAGGTCTTGTTGGTGACGGTCATCCACATGGCCGCTTCCACGCCCGAATCCAGAACGATCTGTTCGGTGAGGCGGAAGCCGAGGTAATCGGTATAGAACTTGCGGTTGGCTTCGATGTCGACTGCCAACCCGTTGAAGTGATCCAGACGGCGAACGTTCGCGCCGCGCGCGGGGAAGCGCATTGCCTGGTTCTTCAGCGCGGGCTTCAGTTCTGGGGGAGCCTCATACCACTTGGTGTCGTAGTACAGCTCAATCACGTGGCCGTCCGGGTCCTTGCAGACGTAGGCGGGGCCGTGGCCCATGTCGCCATCGTTCCAGCCGACTTCAAAGCCCGAACCCTTGAGGGCCGCGACGCGACGTTCCAAGGCCTGCTGGCTGCGGGCTCGGAAGCCCACATGGCCCATGCCGGGAAGCTTGGCGTCGGTCAGTTTCAGGGTGTGATATTCGTAGTCGTCCCAGCCGCGCAGATAAACAGAGTTCTTATCGCGCCCGCTTTCGGTCATGCCCATGATGTTGACGAAGAAGTTGAGGCTTTCGTCGGGCTTCGGCGTCATTATCTCAAGGTGCCCTAAGTGGGCCAGGTCCATTATTGGTTCGGGGTTCATAAGATTTGAGTTTAGTCGAGCAAATTCTTCATCGGCACGATGGTGACTTTCTTGCACCATGGGCTGCATTCGACCGCTGTTCCGCAGCCTCCGAAGTGTAGCGTGCCTGCTGGCTCCAGTCGATAGGTAGCGATTGATATGGTAGATCAGTTCGCCTGATGAGTGGAAACTGTGGGGAAAGTTCCGAATCCCCAGAGCGTATCCGGAGTCTTTGTGAGCGGATCGACCCTCATCGACATCCGCTCCTTTACAGTCGCTTGGAGAGGGTTCGCGCCCAGAATCACAATATCGGCAACCGCTCCCTGTGGTCGCGGCTCTGTAACGGGCATCCGCGACATGCATAGTGGCGTTGCTCCGCGCGACTAACCGCCGTGGAGGCGGAATCCACTCGCGCCACCCGTTTGCTAAGTTGTAAGTGTGACTGTGGAACTTAAACCTGAGACGGAACGACTGATTCAGGAAGAAATTATGCGCGGCCATGTCCATTCAGTCGATGATTTGATCCTGTATGCCGTCAAAGCGCTACGGGAACAACACCACGAAACCATGCCCACGGCGGAAATGCCGGTCACACGCTGCCGACCGGAAGGGAAAAGGAGCCTGGTTGATGTGTTTGCTCCGCTCCGGGGTCTTGACCTAGACTTCGGCCGCAATCCATCCACTGGCCGTTCAGTAGAGCTATGAGCGGTTTTCTCCTCGATACCAACATCCCCTCAGAACTCTCTCGCCCCCGTCCTGCACAGCAGGTTAATGATTGGTTGGAAGCTGCCGACGATTCCGAACTCTTTTTGAGCGCGATCACGATTGGAGAGCTCCACAAAGGGTTTGTTTTGCAGCAAGGATAGTCAGCGCCGCCTCTTCTTGGAAAATTGGTTGCACAACGAACTTTTGCCGTGGTGCGATGGGCGCATTTTGCCTGTGACCGTGGCGATTGCCGAGTGTTGGGGAAGACTCGAAGGGAATTGCCAGTTGAAGGGGACTCTGGTCAACACGGCGGATGGTCTTATAGCAGCGACGGCCCTGGAGCATGGCCTCACAGTTGTGACGCGTAATGTCAAACATTTTGCGGCGCTTGGCGCACCGATGTTCAACCCATGGGAGGGCTAAACGAGCGGGGCTTGTGCATGCCCTGGAACTGCTTCTAACGGACTCTTGAATGGGCCAGCGCGCCCTCTATCAAGAAACTGACAGGGCCAGACAGGAATGTATCAAGTTCTGTTATACTCGGCTCGTCACCCTATCCACATACATTTTGGCGATCTAAGAGCGGACCCCCGTGAAGAATATCGATCTGCGAGTTCTGGCGATTGTGAGCGAAGTAAATCGCACCCGCAGTGTTTCTCAAGCCGCCGAAAACCTGGAACTTAGCCAGTCTGCGGTCAGCATGAGTCTGGCGAAACTCCGCCGCCATTTCAACGATCCGCTATTTGTCAGGACCTCCGCCGGCATGGAGCCGACGCCGCATGCCATCGAATTGATCCAGTTATTGCAGCGTGCCGAAGGTCTGCTGCAGCTGGCGCTGGGTCACCATGTGGTGTTCGATCCGAAGACGTCTGACCGGCGTTTCAGCATTCATTCGACGGATATTGCTCAGGTAACGTTCATGCCCAAGCTGATGAAACGCCTGGGCACGATTGCGCCGGAAGTACGGATGGAACTTCGCCGGATGACGGAAGCGACGCCGAAGCTGCTGGAATCGGGCGAAGCGGATCTATGCGTCGGATTTGTTCCACCGATGGGCGCAGGCTATTGTCAGCAGAGGCTGTTCAGGGAACGCTTTGTGTGCACCACGCGTGCCGACCATCCGCGCATCGGCGCCACTTTGAGTTTGGACGAGTTTCTGCGCGAAACTCACGTAGTGGTGGCTACCAGCGGTACCGGTCACGCGATGCTGGAAAAGACGCTGGAAGCGAAGCGGCTGCGAAGGAAGATCGGGCTGACGATGCCGGGGTTCCTCGGACTTGCGCCCGTGCTTTCGACGCTCGATTACATTGCGACCGTACCGGAGCGGATGGCGCAGCACATCGCCGAGACTGCACCGACGAAAATCTTCCCGCTACCGGTCCCCGTTCCGCCGTATACGACGAGATCCTCGGGACGCTCCGC
>JBDTUY010000277.1:0-6877 GCA_040007495.1 Acidobacteriota bacterium
TTCGCGCTGGTGCCGAGTTTGGAGGTCGCCTACGTCTGGCACGCATCGAAGTTCACTCGCGAAGTCTTAGACGGGTTGCTGCGAATCGGGTTCCTGCATCATCAGCAGATCATCTGGAATAAGGGCCGGACCGTTTTAACGCGGACCCACTACTGGTTTCAACATGAGCCGTGCTGGTACGTGAGGAAGAAAAATGCGCCGTGGTTCGGCAAGCCTGGTCAGAACTCAACGATCTGGGATTCACCGTCGCCGAAGTTCATCATGGGCGGCTCGGACGAACCGAAGTACGATCATCCTACGCAGAAGCCGGTCGATTTGATGCGCAGGCCGCTTCTCAATCACACCAAACGAGGCGAACTCGTCTATGAACCGTTCCTCGGCAGTGGCACCACACTAGCTGCCGCAGAGCTCACGGAGCGCGTCTGTTACGGCATCGAATTGGAACCAAAATACGTGGATGTCGTGGTCCAACGGTGGCAGACGCTCAGCGGCAAGCAAGCCACATTGGAGGGCGACGGGCGAACGTTCGACGAGATCGCAGCGGAGCGTCGGCAGGTGGCTGCATGAATCGATCGCTGCAGACGAGAGATCGCAGAAGTAGAGCGGGAGCTGCTTGCGGGCAACCCGGAGATCCAGGGACTGCTGTTGGCCTTGTCGGACTGGTCGGCGGAACTCAGGATCCTGCAGAACGCGGACTCCGCGCGAACGCGGGGTCAACCAAATGACCACGGCACTGAAGAAGCGACTAAAGCGGCTGGAGGAATACATTCTTGAGGATCAGCCAGTGACAAGGACGTGGCAGGTCATGTGGTGGGATGGGGTCGGGGACCCGATACCGGGCCCGATAGCTACGTGGACGCCGCCCAGGAAGCGTATATGGAAGCGCTAAGCGGGACCACAATCGTTCGAGCGTGCCGTTCAGAACGAGCAACGCCGCCAGGGGCAACCCCAGCGGCGCTGAACCAACCTGTGTTGACGGGTCTAGGACTTGATCGCGTAACTTCGCTCACCTCCTTCTTCCTTGGTGGATGTAACGACCAACCCCATCTTCTTGGTAACGGTTCCCGACAGGAACCCTCGCAGGGAATGCGGCTGCCAGCCCGAAGCTTTCAGCAATTCTTTCGATGTTGCTCCGCCACTGCGCTTCAGCAGGTCCAGCAGTTTGGCTGTCTTGGTGCCGTCGCGGGCTCCCTTACGCTCCGCAGGGGCTTTCTTGGCTGCGCGGGGCTTCTTCTCTACCTTCGGCTTGGCGGGCGTTTTAGGCGCGCCTTGTGGCCGATGCTTCCCCTTCTTTTGGGCCTTGGAAGCATCATTCGGGGTAGTGCTTTCGATAATCGGTGTCATGTGAGTTTGTCCTTGGACGATCAGAATCGCCGTGCTCACATGGATCACTCTGGTGCCCTCCAAAAGCAAGTCGAAAGATCACAGAGCTACGGATTGCATGCATTCCGGACGGCATTGTGTGGCATCGCATGACAGGTCCCACAGAAACGCTCAACGCGAAGAAAGAGGCTGCGGTTCTGGCGCTGTTGACATCGCGCACGGTGGAGGAAGCGGCCAAGACGGCAGATGTTCCTGTACGAACGCTCTATCGGTGGTTGAAGGATGCCCAGTTCGACGCAGCCTATCGCGATGCTAAGCGAGCGGCGTTCGCACAATCTATCGCGCGGCTGCATCAGATGTGCGGGGCAGCCGTTTCGACGTTGGGTAAGATCATGATTGACGCGAGCGTCCCTGCTGCTACCCGCCTCAGGGCCGCAGATAGCATCCTAAGCCACACGGCCAAGGCTATCGAGATTGAAGACGTGGAAGCCCGGGTGGCAGCGCTAGAAGCTACCGCCAAGGGAACGGAAGGGCAATGATTCGCCAAATCGAACGACGGTTGAGCCAGCTCGAGCACCGAACGCAAATCGCGGCGAAATCGTCCATCAGGGTAGTCAGCCGGTGCGTCGTAGGCAGGGCGAATCTCGCGACATCGAAGTGCTGGCGAACGCGTTGTAAGAGTGGTGCGCTGATTGAACTGGTCCAGTTGGACGGCGGTATGGAGGGATTGAGCGACTCCGACCTGGACCGTTTCGTCGCGAGCTTCCCGATTGAGGCCGCGTGATGAAGCGAAACCTAACTCGGCGTTTGGAAAACTTGGAAACCCGGTTTGTACCTCCAGAACCTAAGAAGTTCATTCGGGTTGTTGGGGTGAGGCCAGACGGGGAGATAACGGACACGCTGACGTTCGAGATAGCCCAAGGCGGTGTCCGGAGTCGTCCGCGCTCGTCCTGGCGTCAGAAGCGCTAGAGCTATGAAAATGATCCTCAAACGCTTGGCCAAAATCGAAAATGCGCGAGCCGTGCACGAACGTCAGTTCGGTCGTGTCAATCCCGCAGAGTTACTGCGTGAACGCCGCAAACGTCGCCTGTTGGCCGAAGGCTTGCCCTATACGGATCCCGATCCAATTGCTCGTTTCAACGCTGATGGTAGTCTGCGAACCATCTCCGAGATCCTGCGTTTGTGCCGCCAGCGGCGGCTAAACTCGTACTCGCAAACATAATCGCGATTTTGCTCGAAGATTCGTTGATGTTCTTCCAAACCCGATCTATGCTCTGACACATGCTAGTAGTCGGGTATGTACGGGTATCAACAGATAGGCAAGCCGAGCAGGGCGTTTCGCTCGAAGCGCAGGAAGCCAAGGTTCGGGCCATGGCCACGGTCCAGGGGGCTGAACTGCTCGAGGTGATCGTGGACGGCGGCGAGTCAGCCAAAAGCCTTAACAGGCCGGGACTGCAACGCTTGATGGCAATGGTGAATGCGGGAAAGGTTCAGGCCATAATCGTTGCCAAACTGGATCGCCTGACTCGCAGCGTTAAGGATCTCTGTGGATTGCTGGAACTGCTCGAAAAGAAGAAGGTCGCGCTGATCTCTGTCGCGGAGTCCCTCGACACCGGGTCGGCAGCGGGAAGATTGGTGATCACCATCATGGGCGCAGTCAGCCAGTGGGAACGCGAAGCCATCGGCGAAAGAACCCGCGACGCTCTGCGGCACAAACAGACCAAAGGCGAACGTGTTGGAAACATCCGCTACGGCTACAAACTGATTCCCGAGACCAAGCTGCTGGAGCCCGACCCGCAGGAACAGGACGCGGTCGAGCAGATCCGCAGACTGCGGATGGCTGGGGCCACCCTGCGGGGTATCGCCACGCAGTTGAACGCTACGGGCTACCGTACGCGACGCGGTACGGCCTGGCGGCTGGAGTCGGTCGCTCGTGTCGTGAACCAGAATAGTGCGGCCCAAGCCGCCTAGCGCTCAGATCTAAACGACGGGCACGGGTGCCCGCGAATTACTGCGTCCGATTATAGATTTGTCTTGCTGTTGGTCCCAGAAAGAGTGATGAATGGTCCAGGAGAACAACACATGACACAGCCAAACCAGACCACCCCAAACAACGACTTAGGAACAGCCCTGCTGGTTATTGAGTTCGAGGGCGGTGCGCACCAGCCCCTGGCACTAGTATCAACGCTGGCCGAAGCCCGCGAAATTGTCGAGTACAACTTCGGTTCCCGCGCTCGTAACGCGAACGAAAGCGCTTGCCCGACCACCTACCGGCTTTGGGCTCGGGACGACCGGGGCGAGTTCCAGCCCACGACCGAGATCGAGTTCTAAACCCCACTTCTACGGCTCCTCCGCCCAATAAACCCCGCGACCACCCGGCAGGCGTCGCGGGGTTATATGTCTCACAAGTGACGCAACGGTGCGGTCGCGTCACGAAAGTAGAGATAGGGCCAGGCCAAAGCCCAACCAGGACGACGATTAGAACCCGTAGGGAACGGGCGCAGTTAGCCAGTGGGAACGGGAAGCACTAGGCGAGCGCACCCGCGACGCCCTTCGCTACAAACGGACCCAAGGCGAGCGTGTTGGAAACATCGGCTACGGTGACCGCCCTGGTACGTAACAGCAACATGCTGGAATACGATCCGGGCGAACCGGCGGCGCAGATGGAGATCCAACGCGGCTGGCGCTTGGAGTCCGTCGCCAGAGTACTAAACCAACTCTCTCTCCCAAAGGCGGCCTGGTTGCGACGGTTCGCGCACACGCGCGGTGCGGGGCGTCTTGTCGCAGGTCCGGACAGCTGAGCCGGAAGAAGCTCTAGCCACGAGTATGATGAAGGGGATGACTGCACTACAAAGATGGCAGCTGATCGGCTGGGTAGCGCTCGCTACTTTTTTTCCCGCTCTGAGTGCGGACGAGAGGTTTCAGGCCGGGGCGGGCTACCCATCGGGAAGCCCGGGGCCACTGACACCGTGTTGTTAGCCGTTGCGAGCCTAGCCGACAGCCTCCCGGACCTCCTCGGGAAAATCCGCGCTTTCATCACCAGCCGAACGGAGAAAGTTCAGGGCGAGACGCCGTGATCGCCCTCCGCAGACCCCACTCGAAGCGAGACTGGTTCTCTATCGTTGCCGGGGCGATATTCCTGTGGTTTAGCGGAATGGCTCTGTTCATGGGCCTCCAAAGCTCTCTGTGGCCTAAAGCCCCGGGGGTGGTCACCTACTCGACAGCCTACAGCTACGTGCGAATTTATCAAATAGACGTCCGCTACAGCTACACCTATCAGGACCAGCAATACAGCGGCACCCGCTATCGTTTCCGCTTCTGGCTCAACAAGGACCGGACGTCGCTGGTCGATGCGGTCCAATCTCGCTACAAGATAGGCGAAGCCGTAAACGTTGCGGTAAATCCAAGGGACCCATCCGACGCAGTTCTCGAGCCTGGAGTCGATACCTTTTCGTTCATCTGGCCAGCCTTCGGCTTGCTCCTGATCTTCGGGGGACTCATCGACACACGGGACCGAGCGACCCGTGCCACGGTGCCCCTGCCAACGCACCGCCACGCCACCGCGAACTTTCTTCTCTTCGTCGGCCTAGCCACCCTCCTCCTGGGATCGCACCCCCTTTACAGCGGCTTCAGCAGCCTCTCCTGGCCCATCGCCGATGGAAGAATCCTCGACTCAAAAGCTCACAGCGACGGAAACAATTATCGAACTCAGCTCTGGTACGAATATGAGGTAGAAGGCGTCCGCCATGTCAGCGAGAATTACCACACCGGAGGCAACGGCACGGTATCCACAGACACTGCCAAAGCGGTCGCGAAGCGCTATCCCGTAGGTCGACAAGTGAAGGTATTTTTCAACCCCTCCGACCCGTCCGAATCGGTGCTCGAACCTGGCCCCTGGTTCGGCAACTTCATCTTGCCCTCGATCAGCCTAGTGATTCTCTTGACCGCCTGGGTGGCGTGGAAAATCTCCCACGTTTAACTAGAAATAGCTATGGCGACCCGCCAATCGGGCCGCGTAGCCAAAGTGCTAAACCAACTCTGATCCAGAAGGCTGCATAGTTGCGAGCGGCCCACGCGACCCCGGGGGAGTTCCGGGCCGCCCGAGGTCAACGCTATCGTTGCGAAACACATCAGGCGGTGGCCGCATCCTACGTGTATGAGGCAAATCTGGTTCGACTCTGGGTCTACGGACCCGAACAACCCCCATACCCGGGCTCCCCGGCGCGAACTTGGTGGCCCGACCCAACCTCCAAGCCGAGATATCGAACCTCGGCAAGGAATACAGTGTCTTCCTCTTGAGCGCGGGAGGAAACCTTGAGGAGAAACAGTTGTTGGGTTCTCATTCCGGCCCTGTTGTGTTTTATGACACTGTTTGGTGATACGAAGGCACCATCGTCCAATAGCAAAAGTAAGTCACGCCCGAAGTCTACCGCGCCTACGTGGGACCTCACGATCGCGAACGACACTGCGACGCACCCGGATTTGACGAGCAAAGCGGTGGGGTCCGCAACCCTACGAGCCCAAATCCTGCTGGACCGGGCCAACTTTTCGGTGGGCGAAATAGACGGGACTTTGGGGAGCAACTCAGAGACCGCGCTAGCCGGGTTTCGCGCGCAACACAAACTGCCGGCCGGAACCGGCATCGATCAGAACGTATGGCAGGCTTTGAACATGGACCAGATGCCTGTTCTGGTTGCCTATCAAGTCACGGCCGCAGATTTGAAGGGACCCTTCGTTCAGGTTCCTACCAATATGCTGGCGAAGGCAAACTTGCAGCATCTTGGGTATGCGAACGCGCTCGAAGGATTGGGCGAGAAGTTCCACATCGCGCCTTCGACGCTACGCCGCCTCAATCCGGGCAAAACATTCCAGCGCGCGGGCGAGAAGCTGATGGTGCCAAACGTTCGCGAGGTTTTGAAGACTCCGGCCGCGAGGGTTGTGGTGTCGAAATCGGGGAAAACCGTGAGCGTTTTAGACGAGGCCGGTGCAGTCCTTGCGCAGTATCCCTGCACCAGCGGTAGCGAGCACGATCCTTTACCAATCGGTGAATGGAAGATCACCGGCATCGCCAGAAATCCCACGTACCACTACAACCCGGACCTGTTCTGGGATGCGAAACCGGGTCAGAGCAAAGAGACGATCGCTGCCGGTCCGCGAAATCCGGTCGGGCTTGTGTGGATTGATTTGTCGAAGGAACATTATGGGATTCATGGCACTCCCAGCCCGGCCTCTATTGGGTACGCGGAATCTCATGGCTGCGTGCGGCTCACCAATTGGGATGCGTTGGAGCTCGCCGGGTTGGTGAAGCCCGGCACCCCAGTAAGCATGGTGGAATAGATGCGTCGCTTGCTTGCATTGTGGTTGGTCGTACCTTTGCTGCTGATGTCCCAAGGCTGGCAGCCGATTGAACAACGCACACTGGAGATGCCCGTTCAGGGAATCAAGTTGTCGGATATACATGACACGTTCGATCAAGCTCGCGGTGGGGAGAGACGTCACCAGGCGACGGATATCATGTCCCCACGGAACACACCTGTATTAGCGGTGGAGGATG
>JBDTUY010000278.1:0-6876 GCA_040007495.1 Acidobacteriota bacterium
GGATCGCGGATGTAGCAGCGCGTCTCGCCGTACTTGGGGATCGGCTCGGTGATGAACTCGGCTCCTAGACTTTTCCATAATTTATAGCAGGCTTGAATATCCGCGACGCGGAAATTCATGAAGCTGTTAATGTGATTCGGGTCGGGGACGCTGAGAGTTATCGTCGGCTTATCCGGGGTCGGCCCGCCTCCAACGTTCAGAATCATCCAGATATTCGCCAGTTGAAGGTACCCAGGCGCGTTGTCGTCACCCATGCTCAGAATGCGCGCACCGAAAACCTTTTCGTAGTAGCGAGCCGAGCGCTCAATGTCGGTGACGGTGAGAAAGTGCGCGATACTGATCCCCTCCCGTGGCGGCATCTCATAGCTCTTCTGTTCGATTTGTACGCTGTTCACTGATGACTCCAATTCCTTTTCCATTTCCTGGTTTTCCTTTCGTATCCTGTGTTCGCAAAATCATGTCAAGCCACCAGCAAGATCTTCCCGACGCCACCCTTCTCCGCCGCCGCTTGAGCCTCGGCCGCTTCACTGAGTGGCAGTTTCAGGCTGATCGGGATTACCAGCTTGCCATCTCGCACCGCTTCCGCCATAAACTCGAGCGTCTTCCTGTCGAACTTCGAGAATACTGTCACCACCTTTACAGATGGGTACTCCGCGGCGTTCTGTGGCGCCCCAACAACCGATGCATAGACTCCTCCCTGCTTAACCTTGGCGACCAGCTTCTCGCCGGTTCTTCCGCCGACCGCATCCGCCACCGCATCGAGCAGCGGAAGATTCGCAATCGCGGTGTCGTCGTCGGTTGCGACGACCTGATCCGCTCCGACAGTCTTCGCGTCATCGATCTGCCTCTTCAAAACCCCCGCGATCACAGTCGCCCCGCGTGCCTTCGCGGTGAATACCGCCGAACGTCCGACATTTCCGGCAGCGCCCAGGACGAGAACCGTCTGGCCCGCTTGGATTCCCGTAGCTAAGATGAGCTGGTTGCCAGTCGTCGTCGCCAGCGGCAACGCCGCCGCCTGGATCAAATCGAGGCCCCTGGGAACTTTCGCGAGAATCGCGGCTTTCACGACACACAGTTCGGCGTAAGTATCGTCCGCCATAGCGAACACCTGATCACCGGCAGAAAAGCCTTCCACTCCCGGCCCGATCTTGACAACAGTGCCCGCGATATCGACACCTATAAGAGACGGGAACTTCATGGGGTAAAAATCTTTCGTTAATCCAGCACGTCGCTTGTAGTCGATCGGATTCACGCTCGTGGCAGCGACTCGCACCAGCACCTCGCCCGGACCCGGAACCGGGCCGGGGTATTCTTCGAACTTGAGTACCTCAGGACCGCCATATTGGCGGACAACAACTGCTTTCATTTTTCATCTCCTTAGCTCGCGGTGCATACCCGGATGTCTCGACCCGGCTCAACGCTTCTGATACGGGTGGAAGATGTAGTCCTTCGCCTTCACGGCCACATGGCACGAGTTTCCGCAGCCTTCAAGGGCCATCGGATCCGGGGTGAACTTGTCCGATGCGGAGTCGTAGTTAAATACTGCGTATCCCCAGCCACCGGTTTTCGGAAATCTTTTGCTGTCCTTTTCCATCACGAAAACCTGCTTAAAGACATCGGGCACATCCACCGCAAAAGGCGCTTCCGTGCTCTTCTTCGGCTTCCACTGGAGCTTCACGATCATGGAGCCCTCGGGAAAATGCTGGCCGCTTCCCGGACCGCCGGCCTTGTACGCCTTAATCATCGCCGGGTTGGCGACGATTACCTTAAGCACTTCGTCGGTGCGGGCGGAAGAGACCACAGACCAGTCCTCGTATCCCCTAAAGTCGGAGAACGCGATTCCGCCTGGCGATCTCAACGAGTACTTCCCCTTGTTTTGGCCTTGCGCGTAAAGGACCACGCCGCCGAGGATGGCAAGCAGCGCCGCCGCCGTAATGCTGGTAAAGGCCGCGATATGTTTTGCGGTAGTGCGCGTTTCTATCTGTTGTTTTTGTTGTGCTTGCGCCAAAGATCGCTTCATAGGTTCATTCACGTGCCTGCTCTCCTTCACAAAATAGTTTTCTACAATCTGTCAACGTGCTTCTTCAAGCCTGATCTCCACCGCCCCGTCTTTTATCTTTTGCCCGGCAATACGCGGCTTCATAGACCGGTCAACTCAGCAACTTGCCGGCGAGCCAATAATCAATACTGAATTTTCCCGGACCAGCGCAGAGCAGCCAGATAAAGAAGAGCACGTACAGGACTTCCGGAAGGTAAAGGAAATCGTCGAGCCAGTTGAGGGGCGAAAGTCCTTTCGGCAGGGTGGAAACCGCCGAGGTCAGGGTGGCGACAATCATATCGATCGCCAAAGCCACGCAGGTCGGGCTCGAAAGGAGCCCCACCGTCAGCAAGGATCCGCAAACGAACTCGACGCCCGACACGAAATAAGCCGTCAGGTGTGGAAACGGGGCGTTGGCCTTAACCAGCGTTTCGTAAACAGGTTTGGTGCCGCCCGCGGTAAACAATTTGTTTGCCCCTGACATGGCGAAGAACAGCCCGAGCGAAACCCGTACCAGCAGAATGGCATATTGTTCCCAATCAGCGTTACCCAGCAGCGCAAACTGGACCAACGCTTTGTAATCCATCTCTTATGCCTCCATCGGTCTCGGCCCGCGATCATCAAGAGGCAAAGGAGGGGCCGTTGCTAAATCACTGAAAACCCGCAGTTCCGCGCGCCCGTCGATACGCACATGTCTGCAATGTGAGTCGATGGTTCGACGGGACTGCACCGGGCGAAGCACAATTAACCTCCCGGTCCGAACCGTGGGTTGCCGATCAGCCTCGAGGTATTGGATATTCAGTGGGGATTCGCCAGCGCTGCCAGTTGATGCCGGGCATCGGTCAGAACTCCGAAGTCTGCATCCGCCGCACTCCAGCCGCTGATGGCCGCCTGGTATTCTGTCCGAGCCGCCCCGGCATTTCCTGCATGCTCCGCCTCTTTGGCGAGCGCGTAGTGTGTGCCCGCATAGCTCGGTGCAAATTGCTGCATCTGTCTGGCGAGATCGCCGGCGAGGACCCAGTCGCCCAGATCGCGGGCAAGAGTCTCCACTGTTTCGATCCGCAAAAGGGTCTGCGTCCATCGGTCCGAGGCAGGATCCGCCCTTAGTTTGGATACGCCGTCGCGCAGCATCGCGCGCCCCTTCTCTGACTGCCCCTTCTTGCGCAGCAGGAGTTCGCCCTGTACGAGCTCCAGTTCGGGCAGGAGCACACCACCGTTCGGGGCCTCCCGTAACAGATGGAGTGCGCGGTCTCCCTCTTCAATGGCTTCGTCTGCGTGGCCCAGTCGCATCGCGATCCGGCTCGCCATCAGGTGTCCGAGCGCCTGCACTACCCGATCCGCGCGGCCCAATGAGCGCTTTCGCGGCTGAGTCCGCCTGATCGGTATTCCCTTCGAGAAGCAGCAACATCGGCCAGGCACTTTCGTTCAGCTCCTGGGAAAACTCGATGGAGGTTAGATCGAAGGAACGGCGCAGAACAGTATGAGCCTGCCGAATCTGTCCAGCATACTGATAGGACACTCCGAGCAAATCCAGATTGTGATGGTACTGCCAGTCGTACTCCGGCGCAATGTTCTCGCTCCGAAAATATGCCAGCTCCAGTTCATCGGCCCGCCGAAACTCTGCAATCGCTTCCTGCATGCGGTTGGCGCGGCGCAGGATGTGCCCGTGCATGTGGTGAGCATGCGGCACCGCCGGTGCGAGGCTCACGTACTCCTCTGCGTGCTTCAGGGCCAGATCCGTGCGCCCGACGTTCTCATACGCATGCGTCAGATAGTGGTGTACCGCAAAGTAGTGCGGCTGCACAGCCAGCGCCCGCTCATAGAAGGTTAGAGACGCTCTGCCTACGACCATTCCCGGCATATCGGTTGTCTGCTGATCCGTCTGGCCCCGGAGCATGAGAAGTTCTACGTCGTGCGGGTATTCCGCCAGAATCAGATCGAACTCCTTCAGGTAATTCGATCGCTGCCTCGCCGGCTCGCTCCCCTCGCCTAATTGCAGCGCACGCAGCCGAATGCGCGCTTTCTCGCGGTTGCTTACCGGCCCGGCGAGGACCGTCGCTTGTTGACTCGCCCGCCTGGCGCCTTCTGAGTCGCCCAGTTCGGCCAGCGTGTAACTGAGCCCGAGCTCTGCCATCGCCAGTCTCGCATCCAGGCGGAGAGCCTGATGGAATGATCTTGCCGCTTCGATCCACACATAGGAATGAAGATATGCCAGGCCTTGGTCGTAATACGCCTGGGATCTTTGGAGATCGTTGTGACGCCTTCGTGCGCCTTGCCGATCCCGTCGCGAATCGGCAAGGGCCGTTCCAGAATCTCTTCCGGCACATGGGTCCGTTCGTGCCCACCAGTGTGGCCTGACCGAGCCCGTGCAGACTGCGCCACTGCGGCGATTATGAGCGCAAAGAGAACTCGTTTGCGAAGTGAAGCACGAATCATGAGACCGTACCGTTTAAGACAGCCAGGTAATACCAAAGTATCGCCGATACGTTCGTCCAATTGTTCGGTTCAGGGACCTCCGGCTTAATTGCATGTAGGAACCGCAAGCGCAACGCGTAGGTTTCAAGGAGTTGCGATGAACGTGAAAATGGATGCCGACACTGCCCAAACTGAGAACCGAGAACACGAGATGGAGGCAAAGGATCATGCTTGAACGGAATGTCACCGCCCAGCGCGCCCAAGACGACATTGTGGGTAATAGCCCCGCGTTTGTAAATGTCCTGAATCAGGTTCGCATCATCGCGAAAAGCGATTCAGTCACGCTGATTCAAGGCGAAACCGGCACGGGTACCCTTCACGTCACCGTAAGAGTTTCCGAAATTCGCACGATCGGTAATGTTATACAGTTCGCCGAAAGCAGCGATTCTCTGCCGCCCGTCTCTGCCGAACGGAAAGATCCTCGACACACGCGCACTCAGCATGAACAGATCGCTGCCGCGCGCGTTGCCAATGCCCTCGGGCACTCCTGCGCTGTTGGTGATTTGTAGTAATGTACCCGGTTCTGAGCCGTTACTTTGACGGTGTAGTTTCCGGGAACCAGTGACGGTACGTTGTACAGTCCTTCGCCGGTGGTCACTGTATCGCGGGCCATGCCGTTGGTGGCGTTGGTAACCGTCACTGCAGCTCCCACCAGCGCATCCCCCTGTGGATCGGTCACACGGCCGTTCAGGCTCGCGGAAGCCTGTCCAAAAAGCGAAATCGCGGACAAGAGGAACAGCAGAATACAACAAAGCACTCTTCTTCCCATTCCGTCCTCCCTGGAAATATTTCTACCCGATGAACCTCTTCACCAGTTCGCGGCGGTACGGTACTGCTCATCCACCAGCTGCCGAACGGGGCGCGCCCTCGGGGATCGGCGTAATTCAATTCCAAGCTTTCGCATCTTATAAATCAGCGTGGTCCGCGGCAATCCCAGCCGGTTGGCCGCTCCGTCCTGCCCTCCGATCAGCCAGTCGGTCTGCATCAATGTCTCCAGGATATGTTCCCGATCGGCGTCGGCAAGCGTGCGTGCAGTGCTCTCCGAACGCGGCTTCACCGTCTGCTTCAAGTTCAGCGGCAGACGCAGCACCGACCCGGGCGAAAAGAGCACGGCGCGTTCGATGAAATTCTGTAGTTCGCGAATATTGCCCGGCCAGTCGTACGCTTTGAGAACGGCGATCACTTCATCGGGAATCAAATCAATGGGCTTGTGGAGGCAGGCAGCAAATTTTGCTACGAAGAACTCCGTAAGCGGCAGGATGTCCTGAACGCGTTCACGCAACGGAGGCAGGCAAATTGGAATTACGTTCAAGCGGTAGAACAGATCTGCTCGAAACAGCTTCTTCGCCACGAGTTGCCCGAGATCCTGATTTGTCGCCGCCACCACGCGTACATTGACCCGGACGGTCTGGGTGCTACCCAAACGCTCGAACTCCTGCTCTTGCAGGGCGCGCAAGAGCTTCGGCTGAAGTTCCAGCGGCATGTCGCCCATCTCGTCCAGAAAGAGCGTACCGCCATCCGCCATCTGAAATCGCCCCTTGGTTTGCGAGCACGCGCCCGTGAACGCGCCTTTTTCGTGGCCGAACAGTTCGCTCTCCAACAAAGCACTCGGAATCGCGGCGCAGTTAAGGGCCACGAAACGCTGGTTGCGGCGAGGGCTAGCCTCATGAATGGCTCTCGCAATCACTTCTTTTCCGGTGCCTGTTTCGCCCTGGATCAAGACAGCGGAGTCCACTGGCGCAACCCGCGCCACTTCTGTCATCATTGCCCGGAATTTCGGACTGGACCCGATCAAATCCAAAGTGGTCATATCTCTACTCCCTTATGAATGCGGATCGTTCCGCGTTTCCTTCTGATCAAGCCAGCATGCGCTAGCTTCCCGTTCTTTGTCTCGTGATCCACTCGCGGACGTATGGATCGCAATTCACCAGCGCAACGCCGGCCGCCTCGCACTGAGCGAGAAAATTGATGCCGTCCTGACCCGTCAGGGTCATATCCTTGAGATCGAGGGCGACGCGCCGATCTTTCCCTTCCGCGCCGATGAGTGTTTCCAACTCGGAAATGTTCGCCTCGTCGATCCGGCCGCTCAACGTAAAGACCACGTCCCCGTTCTCCTTCCTTTGAATTCTGAGCATTCCATCCCCGTGCCATACGAATTGCAAGTCGAGCGCCACGCGGAAGTGGCTGAAATGAAAGATGTTGACGGCCTCTTGAATTGACGAACGTCGTCAATTGACGAGTGCCGTACAAAAATCCTTATGAAGAGGGAACGCGAATCAGCCGAGAGGGGCTAGCTGTCTTTCAAAGGATCTAGTCTCCTGTCCCAATGGTTCGCACGTTAAGTGTTGAGGGGTGAGCGGAGA
>JBDTUY010000279.1:0-6875 GCA_040007495.1 Acidobacteriota bacterium
ATCTCGCTGACTGCGGCCGATCATACGCCATATTCGATCACTACGGGTGGCGTAATACAAAATGTCAGTGGCACCTCGGCTTCCGCGCCTTCCATGGCCGGCATCGTCACGCTTCTGAATCAATATTTGTTGGCTAACGGGACGATCAAACAGCCTGGCTTGGGAAATATTAATCCGACGCTGTATCGCATGGCACAGCTGGTGCCCGGCGCGTTTCACGACGTCACAACCGGCGACAATCTCGTACCCTGCGTCCAATCGTCGCTGGATTGCGTGAACGGGCAGGCGGGTTTTCGAGCCGGACCGGGCTACGATCAGGTGACTGGACTGGGATCGGTGGACGCGTTCCTGCTGATCGGCAATTGGGCGAGTGCCGCGGGCATTCCGACAACCATTTCCTTGACCACCGATGCGAACCAGGTGGATCTTAATGGCTTAGTAAAGCTGACCGCCACCGTAACGGGTGCCGGATCCGGAACGCTAAGCGGCACGGTTAGTTTCGGGGTGTCGCAGAGTGCAGCGGTGCTTGGCTCGGCTTCGGTTGTGGCGTCGGGCAATAGCGGGGTGGCCACACTCACCATACCCGCCAACATGCTTACGGTGGGATCGGCCACTCTATATGCGGCCTACTCCGGCGATGCTGCGTTCAACAGTTCCGGGGGAACGACACAGTTGACCGTCACCAATCCCGCAGCCGGGGTATCCGCGGTAGTGCTAATTATCAGCCCCAGTCCAGTATTCTTGAAAACCAAAGACGCCCCCGGCGTCGGATGGAGCTTTACGCTGCAGGTGCATGAGCTAGCCGGTGTGGCGACCACGCTAACCGGCTTTCTGACCAACGGAACGGCCGTGCCCTTGTCGAGCTTCTTCAGCCGAACTGCTCTGACCGCAAAAGGTACCATCTCCACATTAATCGTGTATACCGGCACCGACCCCTCGCGTGTGTTCACGGTCACGGGTCAGGATGCGAGCGGCCGGACCTGGCAGCAAAGTGTTACGGCAACATTCGTCAACAAGCAGGGTTCCAATGGGGCATCCATGGCGCTGATCTCTGCTGCGGGCTCGATCCAGCAGGACCTTTCCAACACAAGTTGCCCGTGGTCTCAGAAGATTTTCCTGCAGGAGCAGAGCGGCTATACCGTCTTCCTGTTCGACTTCTTCGTAGGCAATGACGACCGCTCCGATCAGATTCAGCAGATCTTCGGAACCACGCGACTGGCTCCCCTCGGGGTCTTGAGCGGGACAGTATGCTGGAACTCCGCCACGCTGCCAGCCGCAGACAGCTATTTCGTGGACGGACTAGCGGATAGTGGCTCATTCATTTCCAGCACACTTTCGGCGACATTCTCCGCGGCCGCGGCCTCAACAGCGCATGCATTGGTTTCGCCTGCAGCGATCGTTGCGCAGATTTCCGACGCTTCACAAAGTGCGTCCGCTGTCCTGACGCTTAATTTCGACGCCGGTACGCCTACGTGGACTGCAGGCGTCTTCCCCACCACCCGAACCACATCGTGGCTGCAGCTATCGTCGAAAAGCGGCGCGGGCTTCGCTCAGTTGACCATCAAAGCCAACGCGGCGGGACTTTCCAACGGGGTCTATAACGCGACCATCCTGATTCGCAGCGCCAACGCAACGCCGCAGTACATCAGCGTTCCCGTCTCATTCACCGTGGGCGCTTCCTCCAGCATCAGCATCGGCGGCGTATCCAACGCCTTCAGCGGCATTGTGGCGGCAGCACCTGGCATGCTGGTTTCGGTTTATGGATCGGGTCTGGCTCCCGCAATTCAGCACGCGCCCAGCGTCCCCTTGGCACTATCGATGCAGAATGTATCGGCCACGGTCAACGGTATATCGGCACCGATTTTAGATATTCTGCCAGGCCAGTTGAACATTCAGATCCCCTACGAAACCTCGGCGGGACCAGCGGTGCTAGGCGTGACCAACAATGGACAGGTCGCTTCATTTCCTGTGTTGATTACTGCGGCCTCGCCGGGCCAATGGCCGCATTTCATCGGAATATCGGGAGTGGTGGTGTCCAGTGCCAAGCGCGGCGACGTGCTGCTGACGTTCATCACGGGCGAGGGCCAGGTCTTCCCAGATTTGCCCAACGGGGCCGCCCCGCCCTTCACCACAGACGCGCGCGCATTGCCGACTCCGCTCTTACCCTTGACAGTCACGGTCGGCGGCTCCAATGCAAACGTCGGGTTTGGCGGGATCCCGAACTACCTGACGGGCGTGACGCAAGTGAATTTCACCGTTCCGTCAGATGCCCCTTTGGGTCCACAAATGGTGGTGATTTCGGTGGGCGGGGTTCAGGGGAACCCAGTGCCGTTGACGATCACACAGTAACAGAGCTGGCCTTACTCTAGCTCCAACCAGCCTTCGGCAGGCAGCATTACGGGAGCCAGACCGTCGCGCTCCGCGAGAACTCTGAAGCGAGCATCGGAGGCTTCGCGAGCAGCTTCCAGTTCAAGAGTTCGACCAGTAGCGGTCTGTGTCTGGGCCAGACCGCGCTCGAATTCGATGGTAAAGCGCGCGCCTGCGGCTGCTCCATCTATACGAACGTAGATCCGTGTACGCTCCCCCGAGAGTCCGTAAAATAGTTCGCTCATGGGCGGCGTGCCACCGTGCATGGCCCCGGATCTCGGGTCCGGCCGATATCTGCCAGCACCCATCCACTCGAATGCCGATGTGACATCGCCGTCCAGCGTGACGGTCAGCGAATTTGCTGGCACCTCGCGAACCTCGCCGTGTTGGGCGTCCTTCAAAATAGGCTCGCTCAGCTCGGCTGGCGGAGTCAGACCAAGCGCGCGGTAGACGTTCGAGAGATGCTCGCGATATAGTTCGTCGAACTCGGGCCGGTTGTCGGAACCATGCTCAGGTCCATACCACCAGCACCAATCGCTGCCCTCCGCGATCAACAGTTCTTCGTAAGCCAGTTGACGCGCGGCTGGCACCGCTGTTGCCGAATGTTGATCGAAGGCCCGCCGCGCGGCCAGCAGTAGTTGCCACGCGACGTTATCTTCTTCGGCACCAATCCAGATATCAAAGTTCGCGTTAATCCACGATCCCGGGACAACGTGATCCAAGGGATGCGCCTCAAAGCGTGCGAAGGCTTCTGATGCGGTAATCGCTTCCAGATTCGGATCTTCTGAAATGCGGCGATACAATTCGCGCAGGAACGGACGACCGTTGGCGTAGTACCATTCCCACGCATTCTCGCCATCGAGAATGATCGGGACGAGGCACTCGCGCCCCTGGGTGTTCTGACGTATGCGATCCAAAAAGTGATCCGCAGCCGCACCCGCATCCATACGCGAGTACTCGAAACCGATCAGATCGCTTAGATAATGGTCGCGGAACAACAGATTCATCGCGCGACCTTCCCGTTGCCACTTGTACGCCTGATAGGTGATGTCGCAACCGGCCGCCTGATTCAAGCTCCGACCCAGCACTCCGTTGTCGCTAGCTGCCCACTTAAAGCCGCAATCGGCAGCCAACGCCAGCGCCTCGTCTGAAATAGAGCCTTCCGAAGGCCACAGTCCGACAGGCGCGACCCCCATCACGTGGGTCATGTAGGTGCGTGCGCGTTCCAACTGTTCACGCGCATCCTGCGGGTAACAGAACCGTTCCGGCAAGGTGACGCCCGGTCGCGATACAGCAGCGATATCGGAATCGCATAACAACGGTAGGATCGGATGATAGAAGGGCGTGGTCGCGATTTCGATCTGCCCGCTCGCAGCAAATTCGCGATACACAGGCAGCACGACAGCCAATGCGGCTTGCTGCTTGCGCGTCATCAGGTCCTGATCGGCACGCGAAAACTCGCGGCCTTTCGCGATCAAGGCCTGCAATTCGCTATCGGCCGCCAGCAGATCTTCGTCATACCAGACCAGTTGACTGAAGATCTGCAGGTCGCGCAGGTCGGCGATGTTGAAGGCCCTGTGTTCCTGCCGTTGATGAAACAGTTCCGCGTAGCGGGGATAGCGGAAAATCATGCGCTCATGATTGGCTTGAAAGAAGTACTTCAGGATGAAGTTGCGTTGCGCCTCCGTCAGATCTTCGGCGGGCATCACCGCGCAATCCCAGAACGCATCGGAAGCCTTGCCGGATGCGTACTCTTCAATCTGCGCGACCATTGACGGGACCAGATTGAAGGTCTGCCGGACGGTGGGAAAATCCCGCAACACGCTGACCATGCCCGCGTAGTCTTTCAACGCGTGCAAACGTGTCCAAGGCAGCCGATATTGGCCGGTCCACAAATCCTTGTAGAACGGCTGATGCATATGCCAAATAAAACAAAGTGTCGTCACGAGAGACCTGTCTTTTCCAGCCGGAATCTACTGCACTAGAAACGGCTTTGTGTCTGAGCTTGCACTGAAAGCGCCGGACAGGGGACGCGCGGCGGCATCGTATATGGAGATGGGCCGTAGCTTTAATATTAACTCCATGGTCCGCAGTACTGAGGAACTGTTGTAGAACTCGCCGTCCAGCTTCGCGCCTCGCGAGTACGGAGAAATGACCAGCAGAGGTGCGGCTGAGGTTCCTTCGACGAAGATGGCGGTCTGACGCCAGAATGGACTGGAAGAGATTTGCTGCACCAAGCTGCCCAAGGCAGCGTCATCATTACCTGCGAACCGGATCATCACCAGGTTCGGCATCTCACGATCCGCCACCCACTGTTTCAAATCTTCGCCAATCCTGCGCACGCGATCCGCGTCGGAGATCGTCGTGTCGGAGGGAACGGGATAGTCAGGGTCGCTGATCATTTCGAGCGAAGGCTCTTTGGAGTGCGCTTCGCCTCCGGTTTTTTCGGTCCACAGACCGTAGTTCACAGGATTACCGCCAGCCGATGCAAGGTTGCTCCACAGGTAGCCCGCTCCCACCAGATTGGCAGGTTCGCCGCCTTCGAGTTTTCCGGATTGAACCCACGCGTCCGGCGCGAGCCGCGTAAATGCGGGTGGCATCCCCGCCAACGACCAGTAGACCGCATCCGCATTTTTCGCGGTGTTCGGTGCATAGTTCCGAACAGCAACAAACTCGCGCGCGAGCTTCGCGGCCGTTGGGCTGGGCGTTGTCCCTACAGTAGTTTCCTGGGAAATGTAGACCACGTGATCGACCCGCTGCGCAACATCCGTGTCTAAGATTGCGGGAAACAGAGCCAATTGCTGGTCGGTTAACTCAGCTAGATGGGCCTCGTCTTTGTCGGTCAGTACGTTTTCGATCATCGACAACGAACCCGTGGTTCCGTCGCCAAATGCGTTGGTCGCAAGCACGCGCGCACCGGGTAGCACCGTGACCGAACTTGGGAACGAACCCACGGGTAAGTAGCCGATCAAGTGTGAACGCGACTCTGAGATATCGGCCACGACGATTGTGTTGATGCCGGAACAAGCGACCAGTAGCTTCGTTTGATCCGGCGATAGAGCTAGAGCGGTGGGCGTGGTACCGAAGGGCAAGTTGGTGCGGAAGGCGAGGTCCAGCACATCCGTCTGCGACATCAGGCTGCTATCGTCGATGGAGATGGCATAGACGTTATTGGTGTTGGCCGCTGCAACGAACAAGCGATACTTGGTGCGGCCCGAATCGTCCGGCACTTTGCGATCGCTGAGCACCATGCCCATCGGCTGCTGCGCCACCCGGATACGATTCAGCTCCTGACCGCTAGCGGTCGAATACTGATACACCGTAGCGTCTGCCCAACTGGAGACGAAATACGATTTGCCATCGGGGTGAAACAAGATCTGATAGGGCCTTCGTCCGCTCTTGAACCGATCTATCACGGCGCCGGACTGTGGATTGAACACAACGATACGGTCGTGAAACAAATCCGCCGCGTAGACCAGCCTGCCGCCAGGAGGGATCGCGACATCTCCGATGAAATCGTTGGGACCGGGTGCAGTTAGGGCCGCGCGCATGGCCTTAGTGAACCCTAGCGCGCCGGTCGCAGAAAAGCTGAATTCGTAGACAGTGTTACTAGCGCCTCCGCCCACATAGAGCCTGCGCCCGTCAGCCGAGAAAACGAGGCCCTTCCATGCCTGGAACTTGGTGCCATCGGCGGCATCGGGAGCTCGCACACGGGATTGTTCCACGAGAGTGTCGGCCATCAGTACGCTTAACGATGCAGCTGCGTTGCCGGGCTTCGCGAGAGTGGCGTCGCCTGCATTGAGCACCACCAGGAACTTGCCATCGGGCGATAGCACCGATGTCATCGGCATCCCGCCCACCAGCACCTCTTTCCCCGCGGGATTCACGCGCCATCCAGTGGACAAGAGAGTGCTTCCATCGGAAAGCGGTCCGGGATGCAACGCATCAGGCTCCTGCGAGTAAAGCGCGCACGCGCATAACAGGATCAACAGAACGCTGCATTTCATCCCTAGAACGCTCCGCTTCATCCGTCCGTACCTTCCCGATAATTCTGCGCGATAGGCAGCCTGCGGCCGATGCCGAACGCCTTGGTGGTCACCTTTAAACCGGGTGCTGCCTGCTGGCGCTTGTACTCACTGCGGTCGACCTTGTTGACCACGTCCTGCACCACTTCCAGAGGCACATTCAGTCGAGTCGCGATCATCTGCGGCGTCCGGTATTGCTCAATATACGCCTCAAGAATCTGATCGAGGATGTCATAGGACGGCAGCGAATCGCTGTCTTTTTGATCCGGACGCAATTCAGCCGATGGCGGCTTGGTGAATACACTCTCCGGTATCGCGTTGTTCAGCCGCCGATTCGCTATGCGCGACAGAGTGTAGACCATCGTCTTCGGCACGTCGGAGATCAAGGCCAAGCCTCCACACATATCGCCGTACAGCGTGCAATATCCCACGGCGACCTCGCTCTTGTTGCCGGTGGTCAGCGCCATCCAGCCGAACTCGTTC
>JBDTUY010000280.1:0-6855 GCA_040007495.1 Acidobacteriota bacterium
ATGATGGCGACACTCCGCTGATGTTTGCCGCCGCCAATGACAAGTCGTCGGTCGTCGATGCGCTGGTGGCCGCTGGAGCCGATATCAATCTGAAGAACAAGAAGGGCGATTCGGCTCTGATCTTCGCCACGCGGCGCGATCATATGAAGATCGCGAAAAAGCTGCTGGAAAAAGGTGCGACGCCGGCTGTTCCAGCGGGTGCCGCGCCAGCCGCGACGACGAAGTAGTTTGATCTTTAATGCGCGGCTGCCTGCTGTCGGCCTAAGCGTGCCAGCAAACGGATTTCGCGGTTCCTAAGAGCCAGCGTGTCTTCCAGTTGCAATGCTTGTCGTGTCAACTCCAGCGCCTTGCTGCGATCCTTCGTGCGATGTTCGTAGTGCTTGGCCAATTCTTCCAACGCTCGCACGCGAAACGGGTTGAGGGCGTCCGAAAGCTCGCACCAGATTGCGACAGCCCGGGCGTCCGCTCGACGTTTCCGATGCAGCTCCGCGACGTCCCACATGGTGCGAAATAGAAGGTCGTCCGGCAAGCCGGTTTGAATCGCCAGGTCGAACATTGCGATCGCTTGTTCCAATTCACCCGTTTGACGCAGCCATCGCCCCAACCCGACCATCTCCGCCCCATGCCGTAATGTCACTGGCGCACCGGACTGCTTCTCGACCGCCGCCGCAGGATCGTTGAAGGCATGCGGTACGATGCCGGTCAAACACGCCAGCGACAGGATATCGGTCGCGTTGTGATAGAAGACCGGCAACAGGCGGCTGATCCTCTGTGTCCGTAGGTACTCAAAATAGAGATGCGGAATCAGCGCCCCGGGCACGTCGCCGTCGCGCTCCACGCCTAACACTTGGTTCTCTAACTCCGAAAGACGGCAGCTGTCGTAGTGCAGTTTCCACAAGCGCCGCGAAGAGTAGAGCAGATCCACATGATGATCCAACTTGGAAAACGGCGGTCGCGTGCGGTTCAGGCGATAGCGCGTCTCTAACAATGGTTGATCAAAGGTCCGACCGTTGTACGTGATCAGCAGCCGGAACTCAGCCAGATGCTCGGCGAGCGCGACCAATGCACTGGCCTCCTCCGCGTAATCGCGCATGAAGAACTGGCGCACGCGGAAGCCATCCTGCGTGATCCTGCCGACCCCGACCAGAAAAGCGCAGGTGCCCGTTCCGCCAGCCAGGCCCGTAGTCTCCGTATCGAGGAACGCCCATTCCGTAGGCGGTGCGGCCGATGCCTCGCCATTGGAGATCACGTGCAGCAGATCGTGCGGCAGTTCCAGCAGCGCGCCAATATCGGCGCTGCCATGATGTCGATGCCCTGGATAAAATGTCTCAGCTTCCAGGTGGCAGCCCTCAGCAGTCTCGACCACGCGGCTGCCGGGCCAAGTGTCTTCTTCGTCGATGAAGTCCTGTACCGAATCCTCAACACCATCTTGCGAACGTGATTCGTTTTGTATACGCGCGGCATGCGCAGGAAGGTATCGGGCCAACAACGCAGCACCGGAAAGCGTACTTTCGCTGGAAACCCCCGATTCCGGTGTATTTTTCGACGCGAAACGAGCGTGAACGCGCGCCACCCGCGCACGAAGTTCTTCCAGCTGTATGCGCAGGTCGCTCATGTCCGTACCGGCCGACCCCGTGTTGGCTCTGGTGCTCGCCCTGCCACGGGATTCAGGATAGCATGGCGCGTTCCGGGGTATAAAACATTACGTGGCAATCGCGTGGAATACTACCTCAGCGGGTAAAATCAGGGGTTCCGAGCACTTCAGAAGTGGTCGCGGTGATAAAAAGATGCAAAAAGCTCAAGTTTTTCGTAGTTTCCTCTTTACAGCCGCATGTCAATCCCGTATGATGCGAATAAGCGTGCAGTGGTCATTCACCGGAAACACGCAAAGTACAAGGGAAAATCGAGATTTTGGCGAGGCCTACCGTTGTACGGGTCGAACGAAACCCCGAATCATAACTAAGGAGAAACATGGCAAAGTTGACGCAATCGCAATTCATGAAGGAACTCGCCACCACGTGTGACGTTCCGGCAAAGACCGCCAAAGCGCTGGTAACCGCCTATGCGGAACTGGCAGTGAAGGAAACCAAGAAGAACGGCGTATGCGTACTCCCCGGCGTTGGCCGCCTGGTACGTGTGGACCGCAAGGCGCGCATGGGCCGCAATCCGGCCACCGGCGCTGCCATCAAGATCCCGGCGAAGAAGGTAGTGAAGTTCCGCGTTGCGAAGGCAGTCAAAGACGCGATCGTTCCGCCGAAAGTCAAGAAGTAACTTGTGCCCTCCGCACTCTTTGAGTGCGAGTGAGCAAAAGAAAACCCCGCATACCGTCCTGTTGGGCGGTTGCGGGGTTTTTGTCTTGTCCCGGACGGCCTAGATAAGGCTATAGCCCCTCCACGGGAGTGATTCCAAATGAGCGCCAGCTCGGCCTAAACCTTCTTGTCGTCGGCCGGCGTCTCATCACCCTTCAGCGCGGTCTTGAAGTTACGAATGCCTTCTCCAAGTCCCTTCGCCACCTCGGGGATTTTCTTGCCGCCGAACATCAGCAGCGCAATCGCCAGAATTACTACCAACTCCATCGGGCCAATCGATTTAAGCATGAGGGCTCCTTACAGCCTGAGTCTATCACAGCGCCAGTTACAAAACGCAGCGCCAATCGGCAGAGTTTTTGTTAGCCGATCTTTACAGAGGCTTTCGGTCCCGTGGATGAAACGGACCGCCACCGCGGCGCAGTTTGGGGACGCGACCCAAGACCTGTACTCCATGGGGTCCGGAAGGTGGGCCGGGACCGTCAAGGCCGCGAATACTTTCACGGAAATCGTGAACACCTTCGCCCAATACTCTCGTTAGTTCAGGAATCCTCTTGCGGCTGAATATCACGAGCGCCATAGTCAGAATTACCACCAACTCCATCGGGCCAATCGGTTTAAGCATAAGAGCATCCTTCCCGCTCGGGTCTATCACGGCTACTTGTCACCTTGGGTGGAACGGACCGCCACCACGGCGTAATCTGGGGACACGACCCAGGGCTTGTAGCCAATGTGGACCAGAGGGAGGGCCAGGTGGCCTCGGACGCATGCGCCAGAAGAAGTACGCGATCACCATAATCACGAACAATTCCATTGGGCCGATTGATCTCAGCATGATTGCCTCCGCACGATTCGACTCTAGCATGGCGGGCGGGAATCTGCAGCCCATCTAAGCTTCCGACATCCGAAACAGCAGTACACCTAAAGCATGGCTGACCTTGCCTCTCGCATCACGGTAAACCCACTCCAGTGTGGTGGACGGCCGTGTGTTCGGGGCTTGAGAGTTCGGGTGTCGGATGTCTTAGACCTTTTTGCCGCAGGCTTGAGCGAGGCCTCGATTCTCGAAGAACTCCCTTACTTGGAGAAAGAAGACCTCCACGCCTGTCTGCAATATGCAGCCCGCGAGTTTGATCATCCCGTTCTGATCGCACGCTAAGTACGATGGCGCTTCAGTTCTGGATCGACGCGCAACTGTCGCCAAAGATCGCTCGATGGTTGGCCAGTTGATTTGCAGTAGAGGCAACCATCTGCTGGATCTCAACTTGGCTGGGGCAGAGGATCCGCAAATCTTCCGGGCAGCGTGCAGTTCCGGCAGCGTGGTGATGACCAAGGACCGCGACTTTGTAGACTTGGTGCGAAGGTTCAGGCCACCACCGCAAGTACTTTGGATTACCTCTGGAAACACGTCGAATGCGACTCTGATCGAGATCCTGGAATCGACGTTCCAGTTGGCGCACGACATGCTTCTGTCAGGCGAGGCTATCGTCCAGATTAAAGGCTGAAACTCGCACCCCCTCTGCGCTACCCTCGTAAGTTATGCGACTCGTCACGTTTCGTCACGCTGGTTCTGCGCCACAAGCCGGAGTTTTGAACGGCAATCAAGTCACTGGTCTGGGTATGGACATGCTCAGTGTGTGCGCCGCCGCGACCCTCCCAACCGCTTCCGGACCAACCTACGATCTCGCGTCAGTCGAACTACTGGCCCCCGTGCCGCGTCCCGATAAACTGATCTGCGTGGGTTTGAACTACCGCGACCACGCTGCGGAATCGCGTTCGGAGATCCCGACCGTCCCCACCATCTTCAGCAAGTTCCCGAGCGTCGTCATCGGACCCGGCGCATCGATCGTCCTTCCGAAAGCGAGCCGCAAGCCCGACTATGAAGCCGAATTCGCCTTCGTCATCGGTCGGGGAGGCCGCCACATCCCAGCCGAACGCGCGATGGAGCACGTCTTCGGTTACACCATCATCAACGACGTCAGTGCTCGCGACTTCCAGACCGCCACCACGCAATGGTTGATGGGCAAGACCTTCGATACTTTCTGCCCCATGGGCCCTTGGATCGTGACCAAGGACGAGATCGCGGACCCGCACGCTCTCGATATCTCGCTCGAAATCGGCGGCGAAGTGCTGCAAAGCTCGAACACCCGCGAACTGGTCTTCCAGATCCCGAAACTAATCGAGTACGTCTCGACCGCAGTCACGCTGGAACCGGGCGACGTTTTCGCCACCGGAACACCAGGCGGCGTAGGTTTCGCCCGCAAGCCCCCCAGATGGCTGAAGGCGGGTGATGAGGTTGTAGTCAAGATCGCGGGGATCGGGGAACTGCGGAACCCAGTAGTCGCCGAAGCATGACGCGGAAGCCTAATCTTGAAATGCGACTGGCGCCGATACCGCCCGGTCGTTTAGAATAGGTTCAGACCTACTGGGAGATCGTCTAATGGTAGGACAGCAGACTCTGACTCTGCTTATCGGGGTTCGAGTCCCTGTCTCCCAGCCAACTTTCCCGCTTGGGCTTGCGAAGCCCGGCCACAGCCTTGCCTTGTTCCCGGTTCCCCCCTGAACCCGGTCAAATGCGTAGACTGTTGCAGAGGAGGCCCTTCCCGGTGAAATCAGCGCGACCAGTCTTGGCGCAATTACTTGCTGCCCTGTTGCTGGTTACTGTCTTGCTGCCAGCGAATGGGATGCGACAGCGCAAGCCCACGGGTGTGTCGGCAGGTCCCAATGGTGCCGCCCAAGTGCTGTTTGACGATGGTTCCAGACTCATAGTTCCCAAGGAGCGCGACCAAGTCAGCATCCGCGATGCCCAGGTCGCAAGGGACGGAACAGCGGGATGGCTCGCCGAGTATTCAATATCGGGCGTTGCGGATGCAATTGCCGGAACTTTAGTCATTTGGCGTGAGGGCAAGTCCTTGCGGAAGTTCCAAGCCGACCAATCCTTTTGGAGCTGGACATTCTACGCGCAAGGCAAGCAGGTCGCTTATCACGTCGGTCCCCTCCACGGAGAGCGGAAATCACATTGTGAGCTTTATGACGTAGCCAGCGGTAGAAGGCTGGCGGTGTGGGATGGCGATTTGGATTCCGCCGTCGCCCGACCGGCGTGGGCCCAGGGACTTACTCATTAGGTCTGCGAGCTGCTAGCTCGGGGATGCGTGCTCAGAAACGCCTCAATTCGTCTCTAACGCGCCGGCGAGAGCGTGATCCCCGCCAGTTGCCCCAGACCCGTCATCGTCATCTGCGCTGCGTTGAATCCCAATCGAAAGTCTTCCGGCAGATAGTTCTCGTACTTGTCAGTCGACTCATGGTGATGGGGGTTTGAGCCTACGATAATACCCTTCACCCGCTCCGCCTCGCGGACACTGACCGAGGCGACCGCGTCCTCGAATCGGTACGAATCCGTCCCGTCCATATTGTTGCCGATGGTGGCCGGATACTCTGCCTTGCGGGACTTGTTCGCGGCCAGCAACGCCTCGGCCAAGCGCGCCGACGCAGCCGACATTTTTGACCTGGCCTGATACTCGATGTTGATGTCGGCCTCGGCGCTCTGTTTGGGTCCCGGAGGCATGCCGTGGTCGTACATCATCATGTCGTGCTGGATCATGCCAAGCCACTTGGGTTCGCCCGCTGTACCCTGCAAAGGGCCCCGTTGCTTCACGTACGTGCCGCTGCCGTCCATGTCGGATTCTTCGTTGTTCCAAAATACAAAGCGAACCGACCGCTGCGTGTGCACATCGGCCATGGCCAACACCCGAGCCAGTTCCAGCACCACCGCACACCCCGAGGCATCGTCGTCTGCCGCCTCTCCACCGCCTCGGCCGTCCATGTGGGCAGAGACGATGTACATTTCTCCCGGAACGCTGGACCCAATCTTAGTGGCGTAGATGTTTTCCAGCATGCCGCTTCTGGCCCGAAACGGCTGCCGCACGATATTGGTGTAGCCATAGCTCCGCAGTTGCTTCTCCAGCCAGTCGATCGCATCGCGATTGCGCTGCGTTCCTTGCTCTCGATCGCCGAATTGCGCCAGTCCCTTGATATGAGCCTTATATTGCTCAAGGTCCAACCGCGCGACCACGGTAGGCACGGGGTCAGAAGGTGCCTTCGCCTGTTGGGCGGAAAGCTGGAAGGCTAAGAGAAGGGTGAGCAGAGGAAAGCGCATAAAGTTCCTCGCCCGATACTACGCAAGTCGCACCTGCTTCGCAACCCAATGCTGGCTTCTCTGGACCAAAGCCAACCGTACCTCCTGTCACGCGATTGTCACCCCCTTTTTCGTCACATTACTTGCACCTTCCTATCGCTGTAAGTCATAGTTAAAATATCCGCGTAAGTGCGCTGTCCTGGAAGGGCCGCTCGCCTGCCGCGAACTCTCGAAATGGGACCCGATCATACATGGTGGACCGCTATCTGTTCTTCACCGAACTGCTCGGCCTCAAGGTCTTTGACCTTAAGGGGCGCAGGATCGGTGTGGTCAAAGATGCGGCCTTGGTCCCGTTGGTCCATCCCGTCCGTATCGACCGTTTTTTAATCGGCGGCGATTCCACCTGGCTCGCGATTC
>JBDTUY010000281.1:0-6809 GCA_040007495.1 Acidobacteriota bacterium
CGTGAGTCGCCGCCGTCATCGCCCTGCTGTCGTATTTTTCGCCCTTCAATGCCACGCTGTGGCCGATCATCTTGTCGGAGTAATATACAGCCCGGCCGGTCTGTATCTCTAGGATCTTGGCGGGCATCCCAGGCGCAGCCATGGACAAAGCCGCTGTCAACCCGCCCAAAATCAGCCCGATGCGTTTGTTGTTCAATCCGCAGGTTCCCTTTGCTTCCGCGCCCGTCAGAAATTACCAGGGCTATTTAACTTGAGCTTCACAAGACCGGAGAGCCACTCCTTGTCAGGGTCCTTCATCAGGCCACCCCAGCTCACTCCGCCCTCCTGGGTGTAGTGTCCGACAACTCGGTGCTCCGCGTTGCGGATCAACCAGGGCCATACGATCATCTTAGCGAACCGGCTATTTGTCTCTATCGTCAGGACGTGCGCCTTGCAGGCGACGAACTCAGCAACAGGACGCGAGCTAATAGATCCGCAGATGAACCAGGACGGAGTATTGGGAACTTCACGTGCAGGAAGTTGGAAAGGAGAATCGCAATGGCAAAACTCACAGCAGCCAAGAAGAGAAGCGAACCTAAACAGGAATTTGGGCTCCCCGAAGAGCGTAAATATCCGATGCCTGACGCCAGCCATGCTCGGAACGCCAAGGCGCGGGCTTCGCAAATGGAGCACCAAGGCAAGCTGAGTGCCGCCGACAAGAAGAAGATCGACACCAAGGCTGACAAGGTACTGGGGAAGTCTAGTCACATTCCTGCCCGCTCATTGCCCCGTCGAACACTACCCTCCGCCCACATGGGCATCCCCTTATAGGGAAATCATTTGTTGTCGTCTCCAGCAACAGACAATCACATCTGCCAACAACCGCGCGCGAGGGCGAGATGTCGTTGATGTGGATTCTGGAGTCCGAACGGAGTCCAGAACACAAACGCCCTCTTCTGGCGTCCACCGGCGTCCAAATCGCCTTCTGATAAGTCTTTTTTTCTGGTAAAAACCTCTGTAAGTGATTGATTTAGCTTACATGGCATGGAAGAGGTCAAGGGTTCGAATCCCTTCAGGTCCACCAAATTTCGGCTTGCGATTGGCTCTACGCCAACAACGGGGGAGCTATCCGTTCCCAAACCGATCAAATACAGCGTGGTGCCGGTAACGATAATCCGGAATCTATTCATCCCGTTTCCCGCCAAACTATTTTGGTCTACGCGGTTTCGTAGAGTTCTTTCCTGATGGTCATCCCCAGCCCAGGGCCTTGCGGCACACTGAAATAGCCTTGCTTGTCGAGCACCGGCGGCTCCTCGAAAACCGAGAACGGGTACGTGTAATCGCCAACGGGTGAGTCGTTGAAGAGTTCGATGTATGGACAATTCGTCCAGGTTGCGATCAAATGCAGGTCGCAGATCGTACCCAACCGCATATCGCCGACGTGCGGAATGCACATCTTACCCAGCCCATCGGCCAGCGCCGCAATCCTGCGCAGCATCGTGGGACCTTCCAGCATGATCTCCGGCTGCACGATGTCAAAGCATCCCTGAACCAAATAATCGCGGAACTCATGCAAGCCGTGATTGCCTTCGCCGCCGGCCAGGTTCATGGTTACCTGGCGATTTAGTTCCGCCAGACCGGGCAGATCGTATCGATACAGTGGTTCTTCCAGCCAGAACACGTTCATTTCCTGGTAAGCTCTGGCCGTGGCGGCAGCGCGTGAAAAATCCCACACAACGCCGCGCGTGGCCAGGGGCGTCAAGCCGGCTTTGTTGGCATCGCAGGTGATAACCCAGTCGTCACCGACCGCTTTGCGCGCAGCCTCCACCAACTTGATGTCCTGTTTCAAAGTAGGAAAGGAGCAGCGGTACTTAATTCCCTGCCATCCTTCCGCCTTCATTTTGACGGCCTGATCGGCGCGCTCCTCGATTGTGGAAAGCCTTAACTGGCTGGAATAAGGTGCTATCTTGTCTCGGCCGCCGCCCCACAGCTTATACAAGGGCTGGTTCGTCAACTTTCCGCACAGATCCCACAGCGCGATTTCGACGCTTGCCGGTCCGCGAAGGCCGCTTGTGGGAAGGGCCGCAAGTTGCGTCACGTGCGAAGCCATGTCGAAGGGGTCAACGCCAACCAGCATCATCTTGATCCGCGGCAATACCGCCGGATCCACGTCTGGACCGATGCCGGTTACTCCCTGGTCGGTGGTGATCTCCAGAATAGCGCCGCCACCCACACGCCCATATCTGGTCCCTCCCACCCAATCCGGGTAAGTTCCGATCTCTTTGGCGACCTTCAGCCGTTGGATGCGAATATCGGTGATCTTGGCGCGTGAGGCCCCCAGCAAAGGAAACGCACTGAAAGCAGCAGCGCCTTTGATGAAATCTCTGCGACGAAGGCTGTTGAGATTCATAGAAGGGTAGTCCTTTATAAAACCCGCTACTGGAAATGACCTAATTCCCACGGCGAGGCACTCTTGGACCCTGCCGCTGACCACAGAACTGTATCATCGGCCGATACGGGTGTCAACGCAGGACCAGCAGGACGGAACAAGTGCACCAAGCCCCCCTATCAGTTCGATTGGTTCAAGCCCTATTTAGCATCAATTGCCCTGCGCGCGCTGGATCGCTATTATCAAGAGCATAAAATGGTCCGTCAGTTTATGAGCTGGCTTGAGACAAACGCTTTTGAATTGATTGGCGACGGTCTGAAGGTGCTAGGCCTCATCGCGGCAGTCTGGACGGTTGTCTGGCAACTGGGTAAACAGCACAAAAATTCGTTGGTACAGCAGCGCGAGAGCGCTCGTGCGACCCTAAAACTGCGGATTTATGAAATTCTGCTCCAGCGAATTCGCCCCGTTTCGGACGCAAACCTCGAGGCTAAAGGTTACGCGGTGAGGATTCTCTTAGCTTTAGAGAGCTTCCAACGGGAAACGGCCGCAGGCTACCAACCGGCCCCAATAAAACATCGTTTGCCGGCCTTCTCTGATCTGCACTTCAAGGCTCAGGGCCAATTGGCGGAGCTGATTATTGAGTTCGAATGCTGGAGCATCGCTTTTCCCGGTTTAAATGTCTTTAAGACTGCACTCAACGCCGCCACCTATGACGTTAACCAGTCTTTCCCTCTGTTATTTTCGGCACTTCTGCATGTTCTACCGATGGACCCTCCACCCGATGAATCTGGCAAGTCCACTATTGTGCACCCGCCACCGTCTCCTGAAGTATTGTCTGAACTCAGGATTTTGATAGAGAAATACAATGAAGCAATGGAGGAGATCCCATATTACATCTACGACCTCACGGTAGAAGCGCAGAACAATCTACTAGACGGTTTGTTTGAGGGAAGGGTTCCGCCACGCCCGCCGCTGGATCCACAGTGTAAAGTTATTTCAACGGAGGCAGAACAATCGCAGGCGCTGATCGATTATTTTGAAAACGAGACCCCATGGGGAAAGAACATATCTGCCATTAACGCAAGGGTCATGGCAGGACTCAAGGCAAATGCTGCCGGGTCCGACCCCAAATAGAACAGGCTGCTGCCCAAATAAATATAGCGGGGTATGGGAGTCCCCACTTGGCTTTTGCGCTCTACTGCAGCGTGTTGATCGAGCCAATGCGCGTGGCTTCAAATGCTGTTATGGCTGGGGCTTGCTTTAACATATAGCCTAGTTCGTCGATGCCTTCGATCAGGCATTCTTTGGAGAAGGCGTCGAGTGGGAAGTCTACTGCTCGCCCGTCGGAGAGCATCAACTTTTGTCCTGGCAGATCGACGCGGAGGATCGCGCCAGGTGAGGCTAGCAGTTCCTTGTGGATGTCCGCAGGCACGACAATTGGGAGCAGACCGTTCTTTAGTGAATTGCCCTTGAAAATGTCGGCGAAGGAGGTGCTGACTACGGCTCGGAAACCGGCTTGGGTGAGGGCCCACGGGGCGTGCTCGCGCGAGCTGCCGCAGCCGAAGTTGTCGCCTGATACCAGGATCTGTGCGCCCTTGGCTTCCGGCTTGTTCAGCGGGAAGTCTGCTTTGGGCGTGCCGTCGGCGTTGTAGCGCCAGTCGCGGAACAGGCCGTCGCCTAGTCCATCTTTGGAGATGGACTTGAGATAACGCGCGGGGATGATCTGGTCGGTGTCGATGTTGTCGACCGGGATGACTACGGTTTTGCTTTCGAGTTGTTCAAATTTCATTTGTGAGTCCTCTTATTTCGACTGGCTGATGTTTTGGGGCGTCCGTCAGCCCCAAGCTTACGCATGGGGCTAGATGGGGACCTGCGCCCGATTCTAGAGTGTTCGGACGTCGGTTACTACGCCCATGATTGCTGAGGCTGCGGCGGTTTGCGGACTGGCCAGGAACGTTCTGCCGCCCTTGCCTTGCCTGCCTTCAAAGTTCCGATTGCTGGTGGAGACGCTGTATTGACCAGGGGTTAATTCATCCCCGTTCATCGCGAGGCACATGGAGCAACCGGCTTCGCGGAAGTCGGCTCCAGCGTCGCGGAACACCTTGTCGAGGCCTTCGGCTTCCGCCTGCTTTTTGACTTGCTGCGAACCCGGGACGACCAACATGCGAACGTTCGGGCTGACTTTGCGGCCCTTGATGACAGCGGCGGCGGCGCGAAGATCAGAGATGCGCGAATTGGTGCAGCTACCGACGAAGACTACGTCGATCTTCTGACCGGCCATGGGTGCGCCGGGTTTCAGATCCATGTATTTCAGCGCCTTAATGAGATCGGACTTTTCGATGGGGTCAGAGACGTTGGCCGGGTCCGGGATGTGGGCCGAGATCGGGATGCCCATGCCAGGGTTGGTTCCGAAGGTGACCATGGGTTCGAGCTCATTCGCGTCGAGAACCAACGTGCGGGAATATTTCGCACCAGCATCGGTGGGGAGTTGTTTCCAGCGGGCCACGGCTGCGTCCCACTCCGCGCCCTTCGGGGCGAACTCACGGCCCGCGATGTACTGATAAGTCGTGTCATCGGGCGCGACCAGCCCGGCGCGTGCTCCGCCTTCGATCGACATGTTGCAGATGGTCATGCGCTCTTCCATCGAGAGAGCGCGGATGGCAGAACCGGTGTATTCGATCACGGTCCCGGTGCCGCCGCCGATGCCGATCTTGGCGATGATCGCGAGAATGATGTCCTTGGCTGAGACGCCGGGGCGCAAAGCGCCGTCGACGCGGATTTCGTAGGTTTCGGACGGGGTCTGGAGCAGACACTGCGTGGCAAGCACGTGGCCGACCTGACTGGTGCCGATGCCGAAGGCCAAAGCACCGAATGCGCCGTGGGTTGCCGTGTGGCTATCGCCGCATACGATTGTCATACCGGGCTGGGTGAGGCCCTGCTCCGGTCCAATGACGTGAACGATGCCTTGATGATCGCTCATCCGGTTATAGAGACGGATGCCGAAGTCGGTGCAATTCTTCTCCATCTGCGCCAACTGGGCCGCGCCGCTCTTGTCGAGCACGGGCAGGTCACGCGACGTGGTCGGCGTGCTGTGATCCATGGTGGCGATGGTCAGGTCCGGGCGGCGGACCTTGAGGCCACGTTCGCGCAGTTCCTGGAAGGCTTGAGGTGAGGTAACCTCATGTGCCAGGTGAAGGTCAATGAACAGCAAAGCGGGAGCGCCGGGCTGCTGGGCGACGACGTGGCTGTCCCAAATCTTTTCGACGATGGTGCGGGGGGTGCTCATGTTGAATCTACCTTTGGAAAACTTGCTTCGCTTTCAGAATCGAGGACAGCTCGGGACTCCGCTCCCTGTCCGTCGCGGCTCGTGAAGATTCCGAGACAGATGGGGAGAAATTACTACAGAGCGGCGCTGACTGCTTTGCCTACTTCTTCGGTGGTTGCTGGTTTGCCCTTCGGTCGCAGGTCGGCGGTTACGGTGCCTGCCGCCAGGACTCGGCCGACCGCGTCGTTGACTGCGTTGGCTTCCTTGATCAGGCCGAAAGTGTATTCGAGCATCGCGGCTACTGATCCAATGGCTCCCAGTGGGTTGGCCTTGTTCTGACCAGCGATGTCGGGGGCGGAGCCGTGGACTGGTTCATACAGGCCCTTGCTTTCGCCCAACGAGGCGGAGGGCAGCATACCGATAGACCCGGCTAGGATTCCGCCGACGTCACTCAGAATATCGCCGAAGGTGTTCTCGGTTAGCATGACGTCGAACTGGGTCGGACGCAGAACCATCTGCATAGCCGCGTTGTCGACTAACATGTGTTCCAGCTTGATGTCCGGATAGCCCTTTGCCACTTCAACCACTACTTGACGCCAGAACTGTGATACCTCCAAAACATTGGATTTATCTACGTTCGTTACCTTCTTGCGGCGATTACCTGCCAGCTTGAAAGCGGTGTGCGTTACGCGCTCGACCTCGCGGCGCGTGTAGGACATGGTGTTGTAGCCGCGATCGGCGTCCATGCCTCTTGGCGTGCCGTAGTAGAGTCCACCGGTTAGCTCGCGGACGATGATCATGTCCGTACCTTCGACGATGTGATTCTTCAGCGGCGAGGACTCGATCAGTTCCGGGTAGGTGCGAACCGGACGCAGATTTGCGAATACATCCAGAACGCGGCGGATGCCGAGCAGTCCGGATTCGGGGCGCTGGCTGGGCGGCGCATTGTCGAATTCGGGCAACCCGACGGCTCCCATCAGGGTCGCGTCGGCCTTCAGTGCCAGCTCTTCGGTTTCCTTGGGAAACGGCGTTCCGGTCTTGTGGATGGCGATGCCTCCCAGCAGGCCGTGGCTCAGCTCCAGGGTATGTCCGAACTTCTTCGCGACTGCGTCCAGAACGTCTGTGGCCGCACGGGTCACTTCGGTCCCGATCCCGTCGCCGGGTAGGATAAGGATT
>JBDTUY010000282.1:0-6809 GCA_040007495.1 Acidobacteriota bacterium
GATATCGGGCACATCTCGTGCTTGATCGTTGGGGACTCCGGGACCAGTCTGCCATGCGGGCTTCGAGAATAAGATACTCGCGCCGCCTCCGCTGCTAAACAGGCCAGCCGCGTCGTTTTCATTCCAACCTTTTTCAGGGATGTAGGATTTGGCGGAAGCGAGTGTCGCCCCGTTGGTGTTGGCCCAGTAGTTTCCAACTGCGTCATCGAACATGGTTCCACCAACACCGGTGACTTCCGGAAACGCCGCGAAAATACTTACTCCCAAGCCTCGGGCTGTCTGTGGGGCCGTATTCTGACGGTCGCAACCGGCCGCGCCTGCGTCGCCCGAAGATACCAGCCACGTGATCCCCTGAGCGGCAGCTTGTTGCGCCAAGGTGCGCAGTGCAAGGCCGATGGAGATTCTCGCCTCGCAACCGCCATAGCTCATGCTCATGACGGGCGCAACATTGTTATCGATCGCGTACGCGGCTGAAGTGACAACGTCCGACGAAGTGACGTAGAAAATCTTCGCGTTGCGGGCGATTGCGCCGGCCCATTCCAAGTCCAGATCTGCCTCTGCCAGTTCCTCGTCGACGATCCCTTGGCCGAAGCTGGCCGGCACTACCTGGGGGTCATTGCTTGGCAAGCCGAATCTCTGCCGAAACTTTTGGATGTCTGTGATGTCGATGTCCGTTTCCCCAATAATGGCGAGTTTCTGCCCGGTGCCGTCGATCCCCACTTGATAGAGCGGATCCAGATCGTAGATTTTGGATAGATCGTCTGGTGCCAGCGCATGCTTGTCGGAACTCAAATTAAAGTTCGGAACGATCCTGTGATGGCTGGTGAGTTTGAAGTTATCCAGGCCGCGAATCCCAGCGACGATTTCAGTAAGCGCCGCGGGAATCGATGGCTCCGTCGAGTTCGCATAGCGAGTTTGCCCGTTCACCCGATAACGCCGGATCTGTGTGCGAAGCGCGGTCGCCGCGCGCGCCGCCGTGCCTGAAAACCGAATGAATCCTCTGCCTCTGGCGACTTGGCTGACAGTGAATCCTTCACTTTGGAGCCATGCCACGGCTGCCGCCGCATCATTGGGGCTCACGCCAAAGCGGTCTGCATACGTTTCCGGTGTAAACCACTTCCGAAAATCCGGCGATGCCGGATTCTGCAGGTCCGCGAGCGTCCGATCCAGATCGGCTTGCTGCGCGGCGGAAGGCTTAAACAGCAGCGTTAGGTTCGGCAGGTCCTGATTCAGATCGACAGGACCCTGATCGAATTGTGCCTGGGCTAGCGGGTGAATGTTGCCGCTTAACTCCCGCATTTGGGTGGAGTTGACAGGTCGACGAACCCGATCCTGTTGCGCAAATGCAGTGGTTGCTAAATAAAGCCCGACAAAGCCGATAATTAAGCGGGATTTCATGCGTGGACGAACATAACATGTTTGCCCATGCGTTCGCAAGAGATAAGACGGTGTCGAAAAAATCCCGATTTGTATGCAGTTTGACGCGATTAGGCTGGCTGCCTAACGCCTGGCGATCCGAGCCAATTCATACAGAAACAGCGCGCAAGGAATCGCCATCACAGCCAGAGCAGCTACTCCAAATAGCAGCACCAGCTGCATCGGGGACATGCGCGCCACTATGCGTGCGCGCAGAGGTAGCGAGCATGCCCGAACGCTGCTGCCGGATTGGGCGAGGATTCTACAGCCTCGCCGATCTGCGTCGTAAGTGCAAAGGAAGGTCTTTGGCTGCGATGGCGTTGCTGGTTTGAGCAATTGTACCCGCCCACTCGATCCATTTGGTTGCGGAGCTACTGAGGCTGCCCTTGTCGCACTCACCTTTTTCTCAGCTGGAGGCTGCGACATGGAGTGAGTCAGTTTCTCTGAGTGCGCCAACGCCCATAGAACAGGCGTCCGTACCTCGCGATCTGTTGGCTTGGCGATTGGTTCCGCCGCCTTTGACTCTGTCACCACAGGCGGGCTCGATGGGTGGACCTGCTCAACAATCTCGCGTGCCGTTTCTGAAATAGCCTGTTTCACACTCCGTCGGGGTTTCGGTACCTGCTCCCGGAACATCTCTGCCAGCAGCACGCGGTCCGCGCATTCCTGGCACCCATCTAAGTGTTCCGCGAATTCCTCTAAATCGTCGGGAGCCAAATCCTGGGCCACATAATGGTCCGCGATCCGGTAATGGTCTACGTAGGTATGATAGAAAACGCGCTCGGCGTGTGCCTCGCTGGCGAGTTCGATCACTGGAGTATGCCCGGTTTGTTCAAATGTCATGGATCGATTGCTTCTCGCTGCACTCCCCGGTATCGAGCATGGATGCGGGTCTGGAAATCGAGTATGCCATGCGATTCGCCGCTATGCTAGACTACCTTTGTAACCTGTGTACTAGGAGTGTCTTCAAGATGGCGAAGGTATGTGAAGTCTGTGCCCGCGGGCCGATGTTTGGAAATCGGGTCAGCCACGCGCACAATATAACGAAGCGGCGCTGGAACGTGAACCTGCAGAAGGTCCACGCGGTGGTGAATGGCGCGTCCACACACATTAAGGTGTGTACGTCGTGCATCCGCGACGGCAAGGTTATTAAAGCCTCTAAGGCTGCCAAAGTTGTTTCTGCTGCGTAAGTTGAAGCAAAAAAGGGGCTGACACCATTTTGCGAATCCTATACTCGCTTAGATGGTTCAACTCCCGGCTCAAAAATGGCTGTCTGTCCCATTTTTCTGCCCCTGTTTCAGCTTCAACCCCGTAAATTTTCTCTCCTCTAGCCCATGACGCTACCGCTGCCCGATCTGGCACCGTGGCGATGGGCTTTGGGTGCGTTTTGCGCTTTCATGATCGGCATCGCCAAAACCGGAGCCCCCGGCGTAGGCACGCTGGTCGCCCCCTTAATGGTCATGGTGGTGGGCGACGCTCGTCTGTCGACCGCCTGGGCGTTGCCGATTTTAGTTACAGCGGACGTTTTTGCCGTCTGGTACTGGCGCCGACAATCCGAAATCCAGTCGCTCTTCTCGCTGATCCCGTGGGTCCTGGTCGGTATCGTCGGCGGTGCCTTCGCGCTCGGACTAAGTGAGATCATCATCCGCCGCATGATCGGCGTAATCGTGATCGTGATGTTGGTGCTCTACCTGAGGCGACGGCTGTGGCCTTCGACGGACGTCCAGGGCAACCCGGCGTTCTACGGCGTCGCGACCGGATTCTCCTCCACAGTAGCCAACGCGGCGGGTCCGGTGATGAGCCTCTACCTGCTGAGTCGCAAACTCCCGAAAGAGCAATTTGTCGCGACAGGAGCTTGGTTTTTCCTTCTGTTGAATCTGGCAAAATCGCCGATTTACGCGTGGCACGGCCTATATAGCGCACAGTCGCTGACCTTCGATTTCGTCCTGATCCCGGTCGTACTGTGCGGAGCACTAACCGGTCGTTGGCTGGTCCGCGTGATGCCGCAGAAGCTGTTTGAGACGCTGGTGATCGGGTTGACCGCCGTTTCTTGCTTGTTGTTGTTTCGCTAAGCACGCTTCGCCATCGACACGGCGGCGTTCTCGCAAAACGATTGCAGTGTTCTGTCGTCTCATGATATGATCCATACGCCCGCCACTGAGCCTAGGGAAGGAGGTACATCCGTTATGCAATACGAATCCAATCCGTTTAATAAAGCGAGGATCGGCGCGTTCCAGGATTACCTGCTTTCCGCCTGTCCTCGCTAGGCCATCCCTCTAAACAAAGTTCGGCAGTCTAGCCGAAGTGTGTCTCCTTGAAGGACCGTTGGTCTTTTGTGAGGGCACGGAGTTCTATCTGGAAATCTATGAATCCCAATAACTCTCAAGCATTTACAGTTCCTGGCAACGACGAGATCCGCGAGATCCTCGTAAAACGTATCGATCAACAGAAACAGGCGGTCGGCATCGTGGTAGGTGTCATCGAACCTGCTGGCCGCCGCATCGTAGCCCATGGCAACCTCGCCAAAGGCGATCCACAACCCGAGGGTGCCGACAAACTTAATGGAGACACGATCTTTGAAATTGGATCCGTCTCCAAGATCTTCACTTCACTCGTATTGGCGGATATGGTGAACCACGGCGAGGTCGCACTGGACGATCCCGCGTCCAAATATCTTCCCGAAAGCGTCAAGCTGCCCGAGCGAAACGGCAAATCGATTACACTCCGCGATCTTTCCACGCACACCTCCGGGCTTCCACGCCTTCCCGACAACATGAAGCCGAAGGACCTGCGCAATCCGTACGCCGACTACAGATTGGACGATTTGTATGAATTCCTTTCCGGCTACACGCTTCCGCGCGATCCGGGCTCTGAATTCGAGTATTCAAACTTGGGTGGAGGACTCCTAGGTCATCTGCTCGCGCGCCGAGCCGGAACGGATTATGAGAGCTTAATTCGATCCCGCATCACGCAACCCCTAAACATGCCGGACACGGGCATAACGCTCTCTGCCTCTATGGAACAGCGCATGGCGACCGGCCACACAGGGATTCTCATGCCCGCCGTCAACTGGGACTTCTCCACACTTGCCGGTGCAGGCGCACTACGCTCCTCCGCCAACGATATGCTGACGTTCCTGGAAGCATTTCTCGGCTACAAAGAATCGCCTCTCTCGCCCGCCATGAAAGCTATGCTCGAAGCACGCAGTTCCGTCGACAAGACTGGGTTAGGGTGGTTCATCATGTCAGCCCACGACCGGGAGATTGCCGCTCATGACGGAGGGACCGGAGGCTTCTGCTCGTGGGTAGGCTGCGATCCGAAAGAGCGCACCGGGGTTGTTGTTCTATCCAATTCTTCTACTACCATCGGGGTCTTCGACATCGGGATTCACCTCCTGGACTCGAAGTGGCCGCTCTCCATTATCGAGCCACCTCCGCCCCCTAAGCAGTACATCGAAATCGATATTGATCCCAGGCTCCTCGATAACTACACGGGGCGCTATCAATTTCCGGATCGAATTCTCGAAATCACCCGCGACGGCGACCGCCTCTTCGCACAGGGTTTCGGCGCACAGGGCATTGGCGGGCCCAAGTTTGAAGTGTTTGCTGAAAGCGAGAAGAATTTCTTCGTTAAGGTGACTGGCTCACAAATCACGTTCGAAACCGGCGCTGACGGTCGAGCCACAAGTCTGATTCAGCAGCGACCCGGCCGCGAACCAACGCCCGCCCCCCGATTGCCCTGATTCGGGCTTCCACTCGGCGCTGCTACGGAGACGATGAAGGACGAAATCGTCTCCTGGCAGCGCCGTCCGAGAGTTGGTTTAAGTTACCAGGCCCCTCGAAAGGCGACCGTTTCTGCCTTGAAGGACTACCGATGCAATTCAATCACACAGGCCGAGAACTCACCCGTGCGAACTTCTCTTTCAATCGCAAAAACGGTGATTCGAGAAACCGATACGACAACGCCGCGAGTCCGATCGTCAGCAGGAGAGCCGCTGGCATCACAAGTTTAGACCCAGCCAGACCTTTCTCCAAAATCCGAATCGCTGCGACATGCAACACGTACAATCCGTAGCTGATCTTGCCCAGGTAGCCCAAGCACGAGCCGAGCCATGATCCTGTCAGTCCGCCGCTCCAACCGAGCATCGCGTAAAGAATCCCAACGCATGCGACTGCTGTCAATGGATAGCTGACGACCGATTCCCACCCATCATGCCAACCCGCTGCGCTCAGCCCGATAAGCACTACTGCACCAATTCCAATTACGCCGATACGAACCCAGGTCGATGCCCGCGGTAATCCACCTTTGAGTAGCACGGCCAGCGCTGCACCGCCGGCAATCGGGTCCAGGCGAGCAAATGTGTTGGTCCACACCCCGGGATGCGTTACTCCGGCCAACGCAAGTCCGATGCGAGTTACCCACGCCAGGGCCACCATGCCGACGATCCATCGTAGAAGAGCTTTCCGTGGCACTGACCGCTCCCTGTGGTCGCGGCTCTGTACCGGCTCCGTTGTTACAGAGCCGAGACCAAAGGAAGCGGTCGCTGGTTCGGCCTGCTTAGAGAGCGCTGGCATGCTGGAAACCACCCACGGCCACAGCAAGTAGAACTGCTCTTCAATCGAGACCGTCCACAACAGAGCAAACGAACTCACCGGATATCCCCACGCCGCCGTCACCCAATTGCCCGATAGCAGCGAGTATCCGGCCACATAAGACCACGGCATCTGATCGCCGGGGTCAAGTAGAGTCAGCAGCGGCGCGAGCGTCAGCAGGGCAAAGAAATAGAGCGGCCAGATCCGCAAGATTCTTCGGATATAGAAAGATCGCAGGTCAATCCTGCCGCGCTCGTACGATTCCCGTAACAGCAATTCCGTGATCAGATAAGCGCTAAGCGCAAAGAATAGGTCTACGCCAAGGGCGCCGCCTCGTGCGATTGCCGCCAACAGTTGTTGGGCTGGCCGGAACGCGATGAAGCTATACTCGGCGGTCGAATGCGGCAACGCATGGTGTAGAAAGACCAATAAAAACGCGCAGAATCGTAGAATGTCCAGTTCGGGGCGGTAAAACGCTGGACTGCGTCTCGGAGACTCGGCGCGAAGAGCCGTGCCATCCGATTGATCCAATGACTCGGTCGCTATAGATTCGGCGGTCGCAAGGTCGAGAGCGGGTTTGGGAGATGCAGGCAAGCTAACCGAATAGTGGTCCACCCATCCCGGTTCTTCTCATCCCAAATTGGTCTTCAGCAAGAAGACCTCTCCCAAATTGAGATTCGGAAATCGAGATTCGGACCGCGCGGGGTGTTATACTGAGTCAACGCCCTGCGTCCGCAGGGTGTTTGTCTGTCGGGGCGTGGCTCAGCCTGGTAGAGCGCCTGGTTCGGGACCAGGAGGCCG
>JBDTUY010000283.1:0-6785 GCA_040007495.1 Acidobacteriota bacterium
GTGGCGGTGATGGCGCATAACTCGGATCTGGGCGATGCCTTTGAATTTGCCGATGACCCTCGTTATCCGGAAAGATTTTCGCAGGCCGCTTTCCGCTTGGTGTCGAACTACGCTCTGTATGATTTGACGCACTGATTTTAAGCGTTATTGGCCGCAGATGAACGCCGATGAACGCAGATCAGGGCTGTATTTGGATCGCTACCAGCAGGCGTCGAGTATAGTCTCGACGCGGCATGCATGAGTGTGCGCGCCACGTCGGTGAGCGGGAACGCATGTGCTATTGTGGGGGCGGAATGCGGCTGCGACCTGTACTGTTTGTCACGCTTTTGCTGATGTCGACTTGGGGTTTGCTGTTTGCGCAGAAGGCGGCGCAGAGGGTACAGGCATTGCGACTCATCTCGGGCGCGGTGGAGTATCCTGGCACGATCAAAGAGTGGCGGGAGTACCAGGGCGAAGATCGATCCATCGTCCCCCCCGATTACAGGGAATCGCACGACTGGGTGGAAGCCCGGTTGATGTACAAGAACTCAAACCAAATCGGCCGTTTCCGGGGTAATTCTTGGACCACTGATTACCCCGCAGGAGATCGGAGTCTGATCCAGGGCGTGAGGCGCTTGACGCGGATTGACGCGCGCAGTGTCGAGCAGCCGGTGGAGCTTGACGGCACCGGTGACGTGTTTAATTGGCCGTTCCTGTATGCAGTCGAAGTCGGGCATTGGGCTATGCCTGAGGACGAGGGTGCCGAATTGCGTGAGTTCTTATTGCGCGGCGGATTTCTGATGGTGGATGACTTTCACGGTTCGGAAGAGTGGGCGATTTTTCAAGAAGGCCTGGAAGTGATCTTTCCTGACCGCATGATTGAGGACTTGCCGGCCAATGATCCGATCTTTCATATGTTGTCGGATATCGATTTGAGGATTCAGGTTCCCGGCGAGGTTTCGCTCGGTCGCGGTGGCTATGAGAAGGATGGAATCACGCCGCGGTGGCGAGGCATTCGAGACGATCACGGCCGGGTGATCGTCGCCATTTGCCACAACATGGATCTGGGCGACGCCTGGGAGCACTCCGACGATGCCTGGTATCCGGCGGATATGGCGGTGGTAGCGCATCACGTGTTGCAGAACTACGCAACGTACAATCTGACGCACTGAAACGCGGTTTGGTACGTCAAACGAAGAGAGTCCCTGCGCGTGCGGCGGTTGTGTTAAATCGACAGCCGTTTTCATGTGGTAAGGGCATGATTCTAAACAGGCTGGCAATTTACGAGCCATTGTCAATCGCTGTGTTAAGCTAGGAGCCAACTAACCTCTTCATGCGTCCTCGTGCGGCTATTTTCCTGGTTTTCGCCGTTTGTGCCACCTGGGGCGTTCTGTTGGCACAGAAGCCGTTCCACGACTACACCGGCGAGGTCGAGGGCGAATACGCGGCGGGCGTGGTTCCGATTCCCCCCGACTATGATCGTCCGGCGGAGTGGACCCGCGCGCGGCTGAAATACACGAAGGTCGGAATTCTGCATCCTGAGCCGCACAATACGGGTCGCTGGGGCTGGGCCACTGACTATCCTCTTGGCGATCGCCACTTCATGCAGGGCATCACGCGACTGACGATGGTCGATGCCAAGTCGGTTGAGCAAGTGGTCGAGCTGGACGGCACCGACGATATCTACAATTTTCCTTTTCTATACGCGGTGGAAGTTGGGCACTGGCACCTGTTCCAGGACGAGGCCGATCAGTTGCGCGAGTATCTGGCTCGCGGTGGTTTCCTGATGACCGATGATTTCCACGGCACCATCGAGTGGGAAAACTTCATGAAAAGCCTGCAAAAGGTTTTTCCCACGAAACCTCCGGTGGATATGGATAACCGCGAAGAGATTTTCCACGTCTTATATGACCTGGACTCCAAGGTGCAAATTCCGGGCGCGCAATTTCTCAGGTCCGGAGTGCCGTATGAGTTCGATGGTTTTACTCCGAAGTGGCGGGCGATCTACGACGATAAAGGGCGAGTGGTGATGGGGATCTGCCACAACATGGACATCAGCGACGCGATCGAGAATTCAGACGATCCACAGTATCCGGAGAAGTGGGCGAGCATGGCGTATCGGATCTCCGCGAACTACGTCATCTACGATTTGACGCACTGATGGTGAAGCATTTGCTGTGAGGCTGTGAATAGAGATAGAGTATTGGACTGTTTGCCTGATCTTCGCAAGCGAAGGTCGAGTTGGGAAGATGAGTTTGCGGTAGGGAATTTGCGGTAGGAATTTGCGGTAGAAATGACGAGCGCCCACTGATCATGTACGAGTTTCTATTCAAGTATTCGCGCAGTGTGTTCCACCAAGGATCCTTCGTGTTCCTGAGCGGGTGGCCGACCTGGCTGCTGTGGACGTCGATGGCGGCCGCCGCTATTGGTCTCGGCTATTTGGTGTGGCAGAAGTGGGGTTCGCTCAATCCGGTCCGGTCGGTCGCGATCTGGCTGCTGCAGGCCGCGCTGGCGATGCTGTTGCTCTTAATGGCGTGGCGCCCGGCGCTGAGTGTTGCCACGTTGAAGCCGCAACAGAATATCGTCGCGGTACTGGTGGACGATTCGTCCAGCATGGCGACCGCCGATGAGAACAAAGTCTCACGCAAGGATAGCGCCGCTGCCGTTCTCAATGCAGGCCTGCTCAACAAGCTGAAAGAAAAATTCCAGGTCCGCGTGTATAAGATGTCGGACCATCTGGATCGCATCGACGCCCTAACAGAACTGTCCGCTCAATCGCCAGCGACGCACATTGGCGAGAGCTTGAAGCAAGTGGTGGCCGATGCGTCCAGTCTTCCGATTGGCGCGATTGTGCTGATGAGCGATGGCGCCGATAATACGGGCGGCGTGGATGCGGAGACCTTGTCCGGCATTCGAAGGCAACAGATTCCGATTCACACGATTGGGTTCGGCCGCGAACAGATGGAGCACGACCTGGAGATTTCGAACGTCGAGCTTCCGGCGCGGTCTCTGCCAGATTCGCGCTTGTCGGCAGTGGTCTCCTTCCACAATCACGGTTATGGGGGGCAGAAGGCCAAGCTCACGATTCGCGAGAACGATAAAGTTCTGGCCAGTCAGGTAGTGACGCTTAAGAGCGATGCGACAGAACAGATCGAGACTGTTCTGTTCAACGCGGGGAAGTCGGGCGTCAAGGTGATTCAGGCGTTCATCGATCCTTTGCCGGGGGAAGAAAACGCGCGCAACAACATTGTGACTAGGGTGGTCAATGTAGATGACCGCAAGCCTCGGATTCTGTACCTGGATGGCGAGCCTCGTTGGGAATTTAAGTTTCTGCGCCGTGGTGTGGAAGATGACAAGACGTTGGACCTGGTGACGATGGTCCGTACAGCTCCGAACAAGTTATATCGCCAGGGCGTGAAGAGCGCGGATGAATTGAAGGACGGCTTTCCAACGACGGTGGAGGAATTGTTCGCCTTCGACGGTCTGATTTTCGGGAGCGTTGACGCAGCTTATTTGACTCCGGCGCAGTTGCAGATGGTGCGCGATTTTGTGGATCGGCGGGGTGGTGGCGCGCTGTTTGTCGCGGGTAAGGATTCGTTGTCGGATGGCGGATGGCAGTCGACGGTGGTGAATGACATTCTGCCGACCGCGATTCCCGATCATAAGGGCACATTCAAATGGACGCCTTCCGATGTCCGGTTGACGCCGGAGGGTGCCGACAGTTTGATCACCCGGTTAGAAGACGATCCCATAAAGAACGGAAAGAAGTGGGAATCGCTTCCGTACGTTCGCAATTTACAGGATGTTGGTCAGCCCAAGCTGGGCGCGGTGAAACTGGTGGAAGCGATTCCGAAAGGTGGAGGCGGCGGTGCTGCGCCTTTGCTGGTGACGATGAATTACGGGCGTGGCCGGACCGCAGTATTCGCAACGTCGGGTAGCTGGCGTTGGCAGATGTTGCAGGACGTGAAGGACATGAGTCATGAGATGTTCTATCAGCAGTTGTTGCGCTGGCTGGTAAGCAATACTCCGAAGCATGTGACCGGGTCCACGCCGAAGAGTCTGCTAGCCGATGAATCGAAGGCAAAGTTGCGGGCCGAGGTTCGCGATAAGACGTTCCTGCCTGCTGGCGATGCCATTGTCGAGGCGCACATTCTGGGCGAAGGCGTGACGGAAACCGTTCCGATGACACCGGAGCCGTCGGAACAGGGCGTATTCAGCGTCGATTGGCAGGCACCGAAGCCGGGATCGTACCTTATTGAAGTGGTCGCGCACCGCGGCACTGAGGAATTGGGACGCGATTCGTTCACGCTGCGGCGCGAGGATGGAACGGCGGAGAATTTTCATGTGGAGCAGAACAAGGCTCTACTGACCAAGTTGTCGTCGGAGACGGGCGGCAACTACTACACACCGAGTGACGCGCAGAAGTTAGGCGAGGACATCAACTATTCCAACGCCGGCATCAATGTTCGGGAATCGAAGGACCTGTGGGACATGCCCGCATTCTTCATCCTGATTCTGCTGATGCGTGGCGTGGAATGGCTGCTGCGACGCCGATGGGGGGTCATCTAATGTCCCGACGGATGAGAAGTTCCATGAAGCTTGGACTGGGCGCGACGTTGGTTGTGTGTGCTGGAATGACGGCGCAGGCGACAAGTTTCTACCTGACGGTTGCAGGGTCGGGTGGCGAGCCCGACTACGAGCAGCGGTTTGCGGCTTGGGCATCGGATGCTGGTAAGGCACTGGCCAAAGAACCGAATGCGAAGGTTGAGACGCTCTCAGGCAAAGACGCGACCAAGGCTAATATTCAAGCAAAGCTCACGGCGATTGCTGGTGCGGCTAAGGCTGACGATACCTTCACGCTGTTGATTATCGGGCACGGTACTTACGACGATATCGATTACAAGGCTGAGATTCCGGACCATGACATATCGGCCACGGAGTTGGCTGCGGCCTTAGATAAGATCGCGGCGCGGCAGGTGGTCGTGTTGGCGACCAGTGCGAGTGCTGGTGCGACTCCGAAGCTGCAAAAAGACCGTCGGGTAGTGATCACGGCGACCAAGTCCGGGGCGGAAAAGAACGCTACGGTATTCGCGAGATTCTGGGTGCAGGCATTGGGCGATCCGGCAGCGGATACGGATAAGAATCAGACGTTGACGGCGTTGGAGGCGTTCAAATATGCCGAGGCCAAGACTGCGTCGTACTTCACGGATTTGAAGCGGCTGGCTACGGAACATCCATTGCTGGAAGATACAGGCAAGGGCGAGGGCGTGAAAGATCCTTCGGCGGCCAACGGGAAGGGGATCATCGCCGGACGTTTTCCGCTGATGCATTTGGGGACGGCCGAGAATCTGGCGAATAATCCAGCCAAGCAGGCGTTGTTGAAACGCAAGGATGAGTTGGAAACGCAGGTAGATGAGTTGAAATACCGAAAGGCGGCGATGGATCTGCCGACCTATAACAATCAGATGCGGCAGTTACTGCTGGAACTGGCGAAGGTGCAGGCGAGTTTGGATGATCCGTCCACGGCTCCTGCGCCGGTGCGGGCAAAATAGATGGTGAATGTGGTGAACGTGCATTCATCGAGCGAGATTTAGAGTGTTGGACGGGTGAAACTGATATGAAAACCGCCATCATAAAATCGAAGCATACAATCCTGGCAGTGGTGTTGGTGTTGGGCGGGTTGATCGCGCTGGACCATGGTTGGTTCCGCCAGATCCCGGCCCTGGCGCAGGCACAGGGTCCGGCTCCTGGCGCCGATTGCGACAAGCTGCGGAACCATGGCGACGCGGTTGGCGCGACCGCTTGCTACAAGAAACTGGCCGCCTCTCGCGAACCGTTCGCGCGCGCGGAAGGATTATGGGGGCTGCATCAAAACCACGATGCCAATGACAGCTTTCGCGAAGCGTTGAAGGCGAATGAAAAAGATCCAACCCGCCGAATCCGGTGGGGTCGCCTATTCATGGAAGACGGACAGCCCGCCGAGGCCGAGAAGCTATTCCAGGAAGCGCTGAAGCTGAATCCCATGAGCGCCGAAGCCTTGCTGGGCATGGCGGAACTGGCGACAGAGAATTTCGAAGGCCAGGCAATCGAGTACGCACAGAAGGCTCTGGCGTTGAACCCGAGCATGTACGAGGCGTATCAGATCATCGCGCGGGTCCACCTGGACAATAGCGATCCGGCCAAAGCTGCTGAAGCCGCAAACAAAGCTCTCGCGATTTCTCCAGAGGCCTTGGATGCGCTGGCGGTGTTGGCAACGATTCAGATTTTGGACGATAAACCGGGCACCGAATACCTAGATCGGATACTCAAGGTCAATAAGAACTACGGCGAGGCGTACGCACTGGCCGCGCACTTTCTGGTGAACAACCGCCGGTATGACGAAGGGATCCAACTATATCGGAAGGCGATTGAGATCAAGCCGGATCTATGGTCGGCGCGTGCTCAGTTAGGCGTCAGCCTGATGCGCTTCGGTTTAGATGATGAGGCCAAGGCGAACCTGGAAGCCTGCTACAACAACGGTTACAAGGTCGATCAAGTGGTCAACACACTCCGCTTGATGGACTCCTACAAGGATTTCAATACGGTCGCGACGCCGACCATGGTCATCAAGCTGGATAAAAAAGAAGACGATTTGCTGCGCCCGTATGTGACCGATCAGGTGCAGCAGGCGATGGCGACCTACGAGAAGAAGTACAAGTACAAGCTGACGGGTCCTTTTCGATTGGAAGTGTTTCCGAATCATCCCGATTTTGAAGTCCGCACGATTGGCATGCCTGGGATTGGCGGCATCCTCGGCGTAACGTTTG
>JBDTUY010000284.1:0-6783 GCA_040007495.1 Acidobacteriota bacterium
GATGGATCGCATGGGCGCCCCGCAGCAGCACTTCGGAGACTCGACCGGTTACCTGGATGAGTTAAGCGCCTGATCTAGAATTCCTGTTTCTGGGCTAAACAAGCGGGGATATATTGAATCCAATGCCAGCGCGACGCAGCCCATGGAATGGCCTTCTCCTTATAGGCGTGTTTTTCTGCGCCTTTGATGCGGCAGCCGCTCCACCCTTTACCGGTTCTGACGAATTCCTGCGCCAAAATTGCACCGTGTGCCATGGCGGTTCGTCCCCCAAAGCGGGACTCGACCTCACGAAACTCGCCTATGAACCGGCGAACCCCGACAACTTCGCAACCTGGGTGAAGGTCCATGATCGATTGTCGGCAGGCGAGATGCCTCCGGCCGGGATGCCCCGACCGGCTTCGACGTCCTTGTCACAGTTTGTCCAAAGTCTGTCGACCCAGCTCACGGAGTATGAAAAAGCCACCACGGCGGAGTTCGGTCGCGCCAGCCTGCGCCGACTGAATGCCAGCGAGTACGAGAACGCGGTCCGGGACCTGCTTGCCGTTCCGTGGGTCCAGATTAAAGACAAGCTGCCGCAGGATGGAGTGGCATACCGTTTCAACAAGTCCGGCGCAGCGCTGGATGTTTCACACGTCCAGATGTCCCGCTACATGAGTTCGGTGGACTACGCCATGCGCGAGGCGATGGCCTCAAAACTGGTTCAGCCGGAAGCCACAACCACCCGGATCTACGCGCGACAGGAACCATCGTTGGTGCGCAACTTTGTGCCGAGGGAAGGCAATACCCGGACCGATCGCCACAATTTTCCGGTGCTGGATTCGCATGCGCAATTGGATGTGCGGACAGGCCGCAGCCCGATCTCGAGTCCGGAGACAAAGGAGCGTGAGGCGGTCGGCCGTGTGTCCAGCATCTTTTCCGATGCAGGTTCGTTTAGCTGGAGCGCCTTCCGCGTTCCCGCAGCCGGGCGATACCGTATTCGCGTGAAGGGCTACACGATTTGGGTCAGCGGCGGCGGCATCGACCATTGGAATTATGAAGGCTTTGGCGAAGCCAAGACGGCCTACTACTACACTCCCCGGCGGGAGCGGCCCAATCTCGATGAAGTCTGGGCCGGCCGCCGCAACGAACCGATCGGGGTTTACGCGCAAAGCGCCGGTCAGTCGCGTCCGCTTGCCGAGTTCGACTTCACTCCTGACCCGACCGTAAATGAAGTAGAAGTCCTGCTAGCCGCGAGCGAGGCGATCCAGACCGACAGCATGCGCCTGTTTCGCACGCGCGTGAATGGCAGTGAGGAATCCTATCTAAACCCGCTGGCCCAGGACGACGGCATGCCGGGGGTCGCCTTTCAATGGCTCGAAGTGGAGGGCCCGCTCGCCGAACCTGGCGTCGGAGCCGGCTATCGCCAGATGTTCGGAGACCTGCCGATGCGTCGCCTCAAAGCTGGGGAACAGGGGGGCGTTAGGCTCCAGATTGTCCCTGAGCGCGCGTCCGATACGGCGGGTGGGCCCCGCAGAGGTCCGCGGATGCAGGACGTCGCTGTCGAAGTGGTTACAGATCATCCGCAAGAGGACGCCGAGCGGCTGTTGCGTTCCTTCATGGCACATGCCTATCGCCGTCCAGTGGAAGACCTGCACGTCAAGCGGTTCCTGGAACTCTTCCATCAGCAGTTCGAACTCGGTCACGGCTTCACGCAATCCCTGCTTTCCACTTATACAGCGGTTCTTTCCTCTCCCGGTTTTTTGTACGTTCAGGAAGAGCCAGGAAAGCTGAGCGGCTACGCGCTGGCGACACGTCTCGCGCTTTTCCTGTGGAATTCACCACCCGACGACGAACTGCGATCACTGGCCGCCTCCGGCCAACTCACCGATCCCGAGGTCCTCAAGGCCCAGACCGAACGCTTGCTCAATGACCCCAAATCGCGGCGCTTCGTCGATGCCTTCACCGACTATTGGCTCGATCTGCGCAAGATCGACGACACCTCACCTTCGACCACTTTGTACAACGATTACGAACTCGACGACCCGCTTAAGCTCGCCGCCGTCGAAGAGACGCGGCTCTTCGTGGGGGAACTACTGCGCACCAACCTACCCGCGCGCACCATCGTCGATTCCGATTTCACGTTCCTGAACGAACGCCTGGCGCAACACTACGGTGTACCCGGCGTGACCGGCGTCAAGATGCGCAAGGTCACGCTGCCCAAGGATTCGGTTCGCGGAGGATTGCTGACGCAGGCCAGCGTGTTGAAGGTGACGGCCAACGGCACCACCACTTCGCCTGTGCTGCGCGGGGTGTGGATCATGGAGCGTATTCTCGGGTTCCAGGCCGCGCCTCCACCCTCGGTGCCGGCCGTCGAACCCGACATTCGCGGTGCCGTCACCATCCGTCAGCAATTGGAAAAGCATCGCGCCGATGCGAGTTGCGCGGCTTGTCATCGTAAGATCGATCCCGCGGGCTTCGCGCTCGAAAGCTTCGACGTCATGGGCGGTTGGCGAGATCGCTACCGCGCTGTCTCCGAAGACGTGAAGGCGGAACCCGGCGTCGGGCTCTCCGGCCAGCGCTACGCCTTCCATTACGGTTTGCCGGTGGACTCCGCAGGCACCCTGCCCGATGGTCCGTCGTTTAAAGATATCCGCGAGTTCAAGCAACTCCTGCTGTCGCGCGAAGAGCAGACCGTGGCCCGCAATCTGGTCCGGCAACTCGCGATTTTTGCTACGGGCGCGCCCATCGGCTTCTCTGACCGTCCGCAGGTGGACGCGATCCTGGAAAACACCCGGGCCTCAGGCTATGGTGTGCGAAGTCTGGTGCATGGCATTATCCAGAGCGACCTTTTTAGATTTAAGTGAGGGGAACCAGCATGTTGAAGATCAACCGTCACGCCCGGCGCCGCGAGATTTCACGGCGGACCTTGCTGCGCGGCGCGGGCGTGTGCCTCTCGCTGCCGCTGCTTGAGGTTATGTTCCCCGATCGGGTGGGGGCGCAGGGCGCTGCCGTTCCACGCCGCATGTTCGCGATTTGCAATAACCTTGGCGTGCTGCCTCACGAGTTCTTCCCCGCCGACGCTGGCCGCGAGTACACGCCATCGCCCTATCTTAAGCTGCTGCAGGACCACCGCGAGCACTTCACCGTCTTCTCTGGCGTCTCCCATCCCAACGTCGATGGCGGCCACCCCTCCGATATCAGCTTTCTGACAGCGGCCGCGCACCCGGCCAGCAGTTCGTTCCGCAACACCATTTCACTCGATCAGTACATTGCCGAACGTCTGGGCAACCAGACCCGCTTCCCTTCGCTAACGCTGGCCGTCAACACGGGAGCGCGCTCGCTTTCCTGGACCGGAAGTGGCGTCGCGATCCCGCCGGAACAAAGCGCCGCCAGCGTTTTCCGCCAGATGTTTCTGCAAGGTTCTGCCGGAGACGTCCAATCCAAGATTGCCGAACTGGACACAGGCCGTTCCATCCTTGATGCCGTCAGCGAACAAGTTCGGGACCTGGAACGCTCCGTAACCTCCCGTGATCGCGCGCGGCTTGAGCAATACTTTACCAGCGTCCGTGATCTGGAAAACCGCCTGCAAGCGTCGAAGGGCTGGGAAAGCAAGCCGAAGCCCGTGGTGAAAGAGCCCGAACCCGTAGATCCCACTAACCCGGCGCAGTACATGGCCAAGGTGGCGGCGATGTACGGACTGGTACGATTGGCCTTTGAAACCGACTCGACCCGAGCGGTTACTCTGATGCTGGATAGCGTCAGCACGCCAGTGGTTGAGATCAGCGGTGCCACCCTCAGTGACGGCTATCACAACCTCTCGCATCACGGGAAGTCGGAGGAGAAGCTAGCACAGCTCCGCATCCTGGACAGCTGGCACATGCGCATGCTCGCCGATCTGTTCAAACGTTTGCAGGGCGTCGCGGAGGGTGGCGAAACGCTGCTGGATCGCACGATGGTCCTTTACGGCTCCAACCTGGGCGACGCCAACGCGCATTCGACATCCAATATGCCGACGCTGCTGGCCGGTGGCGGCTTCAAACATGCGGGGCACCTGGCGTTTAACCGCGACCAGAACTATCCTCTCCCCAACCTGTTCGTCTCCATGCTGCAGCGTATGGGAATCGAAGACGAGAAGTTTGCTTCTTCGACCGGCACGATGGCAGGCTTGGAAATGACCAAGGCATGAGCTGGGTCTGGTATCGCCGTTTAGCGGTCGCGCTACTGCTCTTGCCCGGCTATGGCGTGGCGGCAGACGCCGTGGTCGTCGACTTTGAACAAGCGGCGCTCATCTTTCCCGACGAACGGCCCAACCGCGTGGAGCAGTGGGTGGAAAAAGGGGTCATTTTCAAGCTAGCCCATGCGCCGCGCCAATCCAAGGGCAAGGGACTGGTCATGTTCTTCTCCCACCTAACCTCTGGACACAAAGGAATTCTTTCGGCTATGGCCCTGGAGCCGATTCCTGTGCAAGCCACATTTCCGAAGCCTGTCTCATCGGTGAGCGTGGCGCTGTGGGGGTCGACCGGTACGCCCGCGGTGCTGGAAGCCTTCGATGCGGAAGGCAAGGTGGTGGATCGGGTAAGCCTAAAATCGGTGCCCGGCCGCAAAGCTCCAGGCGATCCGATTCCCATCTTCACAATGACCGTGAGTGCTCCGCGTATCGCCTATGTCGAATTCTCCGGTCCGCGACAAGGGGAATACCTGGCTGCCGACGAAGTGCGCTTCCTGCCGATTGAAGACGCGGATGCGAAATAAAACGCCCCTTGGATCAGTCAATCGTCTGATCTAGTCGGCGTTCACGTTTTTGCCAAGTTGCCCTTGTTCGCAGGCGGGACATGCGCCCAAGGCATCGCGATGCTGATCGACGAGATGTGCCTGGAGAACGAGAAGTCATGGCAGCACAACTCACAACGCTACCGCTGGATACGGAGGTGTGTGTCTGGGTGCCGTTGAAGAGGATCTCGCTATCGTTTGGCCAGTAATTTCTCAAATCGTTCTTCAACGGCGTCGAGTGTTGCGTCCTTTTTCGGGAAGGCGAAACGCACCAGACCGCGGCCCAGTTCAGGAGAAGAGTAGAAACTGGAACCGGGCACGGTGGCGACACCGACCTCATCGATCAACCAGTAGGCGAACGCCATGTCGTCGTCACCGCGGCCCAGGTGCCGGAAGTCCGCCATCACATAGTAGGCGCCTTCGGGGACGGCATACTTGAAACCATACTTGTCGAGAATAGCGAGCATGCGGGAACGGCGGGAAGCATAAAAATCCTGAAGCCACTGGTAGTACGTATCGGGCAAACCGATCACCACCGCCATCGCCTCCTGCAGCGGTGTGGGCGCGCACACCGTTGTGTAATCATGCACTTTCCGCAGCGCATCCGTCAGCTCCGCGCTCGCAATGCAATACCCCACACGCCAGCCCGTCGCGGCGAAGGTTTTCCCCAAACCGCAAATGGTGATCGTTCGATCCTGCATGCCGGGATACGTGGCAATCGGAATATGGCGACGACCGTCGAACACAAGGTGCTCGTAGATTTCATCGGTGATCGCGATCACGTCGTACTTGACGCAAAGGTCCCGGATGAACGTAAGTTCCTGCTCAGTAAAAACTCTGCCGGAAGGATTGTGCGGCGAGTTGAATAGCACCGCTTTGGGTTTCTGTTCGAATGCGCGCACAAGTTCATCGGGATCGAACTGATAGTCGGGCGGACGCAGGGGAACCCAGATCGGAATGCCGCCGGCGAACGCTATGCCGGCATGATAGTTTTCGTGGGCCGGTTCCAGAACGACGACTTTGTCCCCTGGATTGACGACGGCCAGCAGAGCGTCAATCACGGCTTCGGTAACTCCGCAGGTGACCGTGACATGCCGGTCGGGATCGACATCCTGTCCGTAAAACCGTTTGCTCTTCTCTGAGATGGCCTTGCGGAGGCTGGGCTGCCCCCAGGTCATTCCATACTGATTCCGTCCGCCACGCATGGCCTTCTCGGCCGCGGCGAGAACTTCTTCCGGTGGCTCGAAATCCGGGAACCCCTGTGCCAGGAGGATCGCTCCCTTGTCAAATGCATAACGCGTGATGGAGCGGATCACGGACTCGTGAAGATTGTGAAGCCTGTCGGCAGCGTATGGTTTCATGTGGGCCAATTATTTGGTTTGCGGTGATTCAAAGTCCACCGAAGCAACATCTGCAACCGACGGCTGGTTAAACGCCATCAATCCCAGATGCTCCGGGTGTTGCTGATAACTGCGCAGGGCTTCCGTGGAAGCAAAGCGCATGATCAGGATCAGGTCCCAGCTGCGGGCATCGTGCAGAATATCGCGTCCAATCTCCAGATGCTGAATGCTGGAAATGATAGTTCGCAGGGCCAGCAATCTGCTGCAGAACTCCCCGATGTGCTCGTCGCTGGTGCCTTGCTTGAATTTGATCAGAATGTAGTGCTGTAGCATGGAGGCTATTCCTGGTAAAGTTGCCTAACGAACTCTGGCCCCCGGCGGGATGGTGGACGCGGCGGCATTGAGTTTCTCAGCCGCAAAGCCTGCGGCAGATTTGTACCGCAGCATGAATTCGTCGCGCTCAGGCTTGGGGATGACATCATCGATATTGTCGAACACACCACCGCAACGATCATCCAGAAGATTCAGCAGGCCGAACGGACCGGCCCCACGATTGCGCAAAACCAGTTGCGACATTTCCGCGCAGAGTAGCGCGTCGTAGGCTTGCAGGGCTCTGGAGTTGACACCATGTTCGAGCATAGCAGCACCCAGCACTCGTGCATCGATAATGGCCTGGCTGGCGCCATTGGAACCT
>JBDTUY010000285.1:0-6738 GCA_040007495.1 Acidobacteriota bacterium
GAGCCCAGCAGTGCAGGCGGCACAGATTCATGGCACGGGCCTGGGGTTGGCGCTCACAAAGAGCTTGGTCGAAGCCATGAAGGGGCGCATCAACGTCCAAAGTCAGCTTGGAGCTGGCAGTACGTTTACCCTTCACCTACGCATCGCAACCAAAACAGAACCGCCGCCGCAATGAACTCGGCCGCATTTTCAGCTAAGGCGAGCACTTATAATTGAGTCATGCGTGCTCGCTATGGGGCTTACTTTTTCGCCGTCGCCCTTTGCGCACAGCCAACCCTAACGGACCAGCAGCGCCTCGAAAAGATCCGCGACACCGCCGTCACCACTCTATTTGCGCAGCCGAACTACACCTGCCTCGAAACAGTAATCCGCCAGCATGAGGTGAATGGTGTCCTGCAGGTGGAGGACAAGCTGAAGCTCGAAGTGGCGATTGTGAATGGCAAAGAGCTGTTCGGATGGCCCGGCGCCGCGAGCTTCGAGGATTTGGATGTGATGAGCGTGATCCGCGGCGGCCTGTTCGACACTGGTAACTTCGGCATCTATCCCCGCATGCTGTTCTATGGCGAGGCGGCGCGCTTCACCTATCAAGGAGAATCCGCGGTCAACAATCGGCCTGCGATTCGCCACAACTTCGTGGTTCCCAAGGAAGCCAGCGGCTTTCATGTGCAGCGGAAAGACATCGACGTAACGGTCGGGTTCCACGGTGCCATCTACACAGATCCCACTTCGTCAGAGTTGATGCGGCTGGTCGCTGTCGCGGAAGGTCTTCCTGGCGAACTCGGACTCACGGAGGCGACCGATAGCGTCGACTACGGACGCGTATCCCTCGGTGGAGGCAACTTCCTGCTCCCTCTATCCAGCGAGTCCATTGCCACCGGTGCCAAGACACTGGATCGCAGTAACGTTCAGTTCACAAAGTGTGCACGCTTCAGTGGTGAAAGCCGGATTATTCTCGATGCCGACGAAGAAGGCGCACAGACCACATCAACTATTCATCGCGAAGTTACGTTGCCCAAGGATGCAACAGTTCAACTCGCTATTGGCGAAATCAGTCTTGAAACCGGGGCGGTTGGAGATAGCGTCAAGGCTACTTTGATCAGCGACATCAAACGAGGCAAAGAAATTCTGGTACCGAAGGGCGCGACCGCCATTGGAAGAATCACCAAGTTGAGCCGTTACCCAAGTCAATATCGCCTGGGGGTAAAGTTTCAACAGCTAACATGGCCCGGAGGCTCCGCGCGATTGAACGCGAAGCTTGCGTCTGTGAAAGCTGGCAAGGCCGAACTCGATCCCTCTGGCGACTTAGTCGTCAGCCGGACCACGACTACACTGACTGGCTTGTCACTGGTGTGGAAGGTACTTCCGTAGGTAAATCGTCATTCGGATTCTTCCAGAAGTCCTTGGGCACCAGGCCCGTCAACTTCCGTTTGATCACGCGCCAGGATAGGATCAACGACGTCACGCATAGCGCGGTGCCGCCCAGCATCAGCGAGATCACAACGATGTCCCACAGCGGACGGTAGTTATACAGCCACGGGAAGTCCAGCGAATGCAGCCCGTGATAGAGCCAGCGGTTCACCCAGCCCCGCGAATTATAATTGCCGACCACGCGAGCCGTTTTCGGGTCGACGTAGTAGCGGGTATGTTGCGCATCGTTTACTTCTGCGTAGATCACTGGCAGAGGCTTTTCCCGATGGCGATCCAGGTAATAAGCGTCGTACTGATCCATGATCCGAAGGTCGGCTAACTCCGTGCCCCCTGGTGCCTCGCGAATCAGACTCATGACCCTTTGCGGCTCGAAGCTCGAGTGGGGAACACCGTCGATGGGAATGATGGTGGTTTTTTCCTCCCCGTTGGTAGCCATGTAGATTGGCTCGTCTGCAAAAGACGTGAACTCAATCTCTTTGGGAGCAAATGCGGCTATCGAAGCGAGCACTTCCCGTGGGTCCTTCGCTGCGTAGGCGTCCAAATCCAGACGACCGCTACCGCGCAGAACTCCTGCGATGTTGATGCCCTGGGGCGCACCACCGCCTTTCCCCTTGCCTGCCCCCTTGGTTTGGCCACTCCCTTTACCAGTGCCGGTAATGCGATCCACAAACTCGAATGGGCCCATGGATAGCAGGCCACTGAATGACCATGTGACGGCAATCACGCCGAAGAACAGCCCGAAAATCGTGTGCCAGCGCTTCTGACCTTTGTAAGGGAAGCTAGTGGGGGCATTCGCATGCCGGTACCGCTTGGCGGGCGAATACATCCAGATACCGATCGCGAGCCCGAGGATCGCCGTAACGGCTCCAATCCCCGACGACCATACGATGAATTGGAACCACTCCGGTTGATGGACCCTGAACGTCGTGAAATAGAACCAGTGAGGAATGGCACCAAGGTATGCCCAGAAGCGCGATGCGCTGGTGGTGTATTGGACCACGCTGGCATCCTCACCAGAGACGTAGACCTGCTGGCCATCGCTAAACGAATATTTGTAGAGCGGTCGCAGAGTACGCAGTCTGCCCTCAACAGTCCATTGATCGGTCTCCTCCATCGATTCCTTCTTGGCTGCGCTTAATGGCAGTTTGGCCCACGATGCGGCAACACGATCAAACATCGCATCATCGACTGGTCCCGGCTGAGTGCCATCATCAGCGAATACCGTCGCCTGACCGCCACCACCGCCGCCTCGTCTGCCACCACCTCCACCACCGGCCCGACGACCGCCTCCGCCACCACCTCCTCCGAAGCGATAGACGGGGCGGCCGTCATAACTGGTTAACAGCGTAGATCCAGGTGCCTGATCCCGCCCAAGGGTCGCATACGCTTCCGCGGGTGACAGTTTGATTTGCGCTGCTTCCAGAACCGGCGCTCGTTCCAGCCGATCCTTTCCGCTCACGCCGGGGAAGCTCCAATACATCATCACGATTCCGGATACGAACCAGAACATGAAGACGATGGAGAGTAAAACACCAACCCATCGATGAAGAAATATCAGCGAACGCTTGAGCAGGATTGTAGGGCGCGGCATCGACTTTACCTCATGACAGCATAACTGGAACAGCGACTCTTCATTAAAAAATCGCAACCCTGGCGAACACCGAATCTCTCGATTGGGGCGTTCGCGCAGGGTTGCTAACCACAAACAGTCAGGTGAAAACTAGTCGTGGTTAAACTGATAGCGCAACGTCAGGGTTGCCGCAAACGGTGCGCCGGGATACACCTGACCGCTTGTCCCTCCACCATTGATCTGCGATACCACGAAACGTTGACGGTTGAGCAGATTTTGAATATTAACCGCGACGCTCCACTTCTTCGTCACTTCAAAGCTGGCACCTGCATCGAAGCGAACCCAGCCGCCTTGATACTGCAAGTCCTGGGTTGCGGCATTGCTCATGACCGTTCGGCTGCGGTAGGTCGCGCCCAGGCTGAAGCTCATTCGTTTGTCATTGCCGATCCGAATCTGCTTGGTAAGGTAGCTTCGCCCGGAATGCCGGTTGCTGTAGGTGCAACGCCGGCCCGTGAAATTGGAATTCACCCCGGTTGCCGCAGTTGAAAAGCTGTCGTAGCGGCAGGCGGCATAACCGTAGACGCCTATCGTGTGAACCCCCCAGCCGATGTAGCCATCCAAGTCGAGGTCGGCAACCTTTGAGGATTGCTGGCCTGCCTGTACGGAAACGTTCATGTTCAGAGGGGTGGAAAACACCGTAACAAACTGGTTCAGGGCGATGTTCTTTCCAGCATTGAAGTCAGCCTTGAGCCGTCCTCCCAGCGTATTCCACTTCCATCCCGCGACGTAGTTTTTGTTAATGGGGTCCTTTAGATCCTTGATATCAATGGCGGGATCGATGTTGGCAGGAATGGTGGTCACCGGGGAGAAATTGGTCGAGGACATAACGTACACCGACATATTGCTCCGTAGCAAATAAGTCAGTCCGGCGCGATAGTTCGTCGAATTCTGGGGAGCGATGTTGGCATCCACCCCGCGGCTAACGAAGGTGCTGGTTGCGGGGTCCCATGCATCGTTGTGCGCGCGCCGTTTCGTAAAGCCACGCGACCCAACGACATTGAAGGATAAGTGCTTGGTCAGCTCAATGTGATCCTGGACGTTGAAGGTATTGTAGTTGAGGGCGACATACGACTTCTGGCTGATGGGAAAACTCGTTTGCTGGACAGGGTTTTCCGTAAATTCCGGTGCCAACCAGAGATTCAGGTCCAGGACGGGCAGGATCGGAAAGCTGGTCGTACTGGATCCGATCGTGGCACCGGTTCGGTCATTCCAGCTGTAGTGATCCTGATAGTTATAAGATGCCGACCAGTTGTGGTTGATTCCCAGGAACCGGTGCGTGCCGGTCAGGGTCACATAGTTCTGGGTGGGACGCAGATGCCGGGCGGAGAAAAAATCGGAACGACCTAGCGTGAACGCAGCTACATTAGCGGCAGCATAAGTCAGAGTCTCCGATTCCAGGAAATTCGTATACTTTTTTTCGTGGAAGAATTGGTCTTGTAAACGGATGCCCCGCCCCAAGTTGTACTCGAAACGAATCTGGTTCTGCCAATCGTGATAACGATCGTAATCGCCCGGAGGGTTGAACTTCCGGTCGGTTGGGAATCCTGTCTTTAGATAGAGAGCTACCGGAATTCCGGCATCTTCGGTAAACCGGTCGCGCGAGAAGCTTTCCTGAATGGTGACGCGCCCCCTGTCGTTGATCAAGTATTCCAACACCGGAGATATGTTGAATCGTTTCGCACCCGCCTGTCTAAAACCGTCCTGACGGGAATATCCCATGTCTACGCGATAGCGCAGTTTATTCATCCCGAATACCGTGCCTGTGCTTGCCGCTCCGACGTCGTTCAGGCCCCAGCGCCCAGCGCGGTAAAAGAACTCCTGAAAAGGCTGCGCCTGCGGCTTCTTGCGGGTTACGTTCACGATCCCGCCTGCCCCAGCCTGCGAAGATCCAGAGGTCCCCAGCAAAAGCGCCGCAGGTCCCTTGATCACCTCGATAGTTTCGATATTTGTCAGCTGCCCGTTGGCTCGGTTCCCGGTGGACGCCATGCCGTCGACGTACAGAAACTCATTGCCCGACTGCTGCGTGAAGCCACCAACCGTGTACCACTCCATGGACCCATATTGCTTCTGCGTCGTCACGCCGGAGACGTTCTCCAGGGCCGTCAGTAGGTCGTTGATGTTCTGATCCCGCAAGGTCTGCTGCGAAATCACGCTTGTCTGGACCGGGACCTCGATGTCGGGCACGTAGAGACGGGTTGAGGAATTGGTATCGGCGGAATCAGTGACCGTCAGCGTCGTGCTGATCCGGCCAAGCCCAAGCGAGAAATCCACCACCCGGGATTCGTTGGTGAGCGTGAGGGTTCGCGAGGTACTTTCGTAGCCTTTTTTAGAAAGCGAAAGCTCATACTTTCCCGACTTGAGGGATTCAAACTTGAACTCTCCGGCGCCGTTGGTGGTCTGCGGGGTTGGCTTTCCAGAGGCGTCGCGTAGGACCACAGACACGTCGGAAACTAGCGCCTTTTTCTCGTCCGTGACGGCACCGGAGATGCTGAGGTCCTGGGCCACTGCAACAGCTCCCCCGAGCAGAACTCCCCAGGCGACCACGGACAAAATCTTTGAAGACAGGTAATGCATGAAACTCCTCTTGAGCATGAAGCGACAGCCGCACTCACCTGCGGCGTCTGAGAAGACTAGCACGAGGCTCTTGGATTTTTGCCGCTCAAGCGGTCAAATCCGGTCAGTGACCGCAGAGGTATCACACGCAGGATCTAATGGCGCACCAAGCAGTTAGGGGGAATCCGATAGGTGATTGGTTACTGGAAGGAGAAGCTGACTTAAACCGAACGAACTGCCGAACCAGCAAGGCAGACCGCTCACCACCAGAAGGATGCGCGGTATCCAGGAGGATCTAGGGAATCTCAAACGTCAGGGTGCCCAGAAGCTCTTTCCACGCCGCTGCTGAGTCGGAACTGCGTTCCATGTAGAGGACTCATGGTGCAACCTGGAAGCTGCTGGGCATGGCATAAAGGTTATGCTCGAAACTGGATGAGCACCTTAGTCCTCAACTATTTACAGCGAACCTTAGGCTCACGATATTTTTCATGGCAATTGGAGCAGGCAGTTGTCATGACGTCCGCTGCATCCAGAATCTTATCCTGATCCTTTGCCTTGGCGGCCTGATAGGCGACGAGCCCCGCTTTACGCAGGTCACCCACCAGCTTCGCCCAATCCGCATTCTGCATAGGAACAGCCCGGCCATTGGAACACTTGCGACCCGGCATCGTTAGCAGGCTTGCCGCGTCCGCCAATGCCAACCCACTGTTTTCCACAGCCTCCCATTTCCCATAAGCGCTTTCCAGCGGATTGACCGCAACCGACGGGTCCTTGGCCTGAGGAACGTCCGCAGGATTCGTATTCTGCGCCGCGAAGATTACATTCGAATTCGGGTAGAAGATCCCTTTCATCAATTGGGCGAGCGTGGCTGGCGGCCCGGTTGGAGCTTTAGCAACCACCGCTCCCTTCGCGGCAACCGGAGCTGGTCCTTTAATAGGTTGCGGCGCTGCCTTGGTTTGCGCGAACGCAGTTATAGAAAGAACGAATGAGAACAAAAGGAGTAAGCGGACGTTAGGTATACGCATGATGGTCTTTATCATAGGTCAATTCTCCGTTTTCCAAATCGTTTCGCGGTCAAATCATGGTCAGTGACCGGATGTGACCGCTTTCCTAGGGTGGCCGGACCG
>JBDTUY010000286.1:0-6726 GCA_040007495.1 Acidobacteriota bacterium
GGAGATCAAGCTGGGCGAAGGCTTTTTCAAAACTGGTGGCAAGACCCAGATGCAGCGCCAGTTAATCGACACAGAACGCTGTGGAACCCTGACGGAAGCTGTAGCCGATGAAACCATCGACGGCGTTACCGAACTGGCTGTGATGGCCGTTCGCCTCAAGGTGGACGCGGGCAAAGTCAGCGAAATCGAAACGCTGTTCACGCGCAAGGGTGACGCGGCAATGGCCACCTTCTACAAGCCGAAAGCGCTACTCGAAACCGCAAATCAAGATTGGACCACCCCTCTTCCCGCAGCGTCGCGTCAAACCCGAGCCTACATGAACGATGGCGCCAACAAATACTTCGACGGCTTCGCGGCAGATCCCAAGATCGAAGCTCCATTCGCTACCCCTTGCCATCGTTGGGAGGGCGGACTGCAAACCACACTGAAAACCGGCAATTGCTCAGCAAAAGGCCTGGTATTGACCCACGTCCATCGCCGCTTCCCGGTCACCGATCTGGAACTTGGCCTTACGGCGGGGTTCATCAACTTCGGGGGCGCGCTACCGGACGTGCACATCTTCAAGTACAACAAAGACGGCAAAATCGAGATGATCAACGCAGTGTTCGGCGGAAGCCAGAAGGGTCTAATCTGGCCTGACGAAACCAAGTAGGATGATGTTGTCATGAGGTGCGCGCTCCAACTCGCGATCCTGTCTCTCGTTGTGATCGCGCAGGGGCTGTGTGCAGAAGACCTCGGCATCGTGCAGGGTCGCGTGGTGAACGGCGCTACCGGTGGAGGCATTGCTGGGGTCTCCATCCAGATTAAGAGTGGACCTGCCGACCCCTACACCGCAACGACCGATGAATCTGGCGCGTTCCGCTTCACCGGCGTGAAATACGGCCAGTACGGATTTACGGCATCACGGACCGGATATCAGGTGTGGTCTGTATCCGGTCAAGGCATTCGAGTTCAGGGGCCGGATGCGGTTCGTTTTGAAGTCCAAATGGTCCAGCCCACCAGTCTCAGCGGAAGGGTTCTGGATGATTCCGGCCAACCCGCCCCTCACGTTTGCGTTCAGATTTTTCGAGGAAAGGAGTGCGACGTCTTCACGGATGCCGCCGGTGCATTTCACTTTCCGAACCTGCAGCCGGGCGTCTACTCGCTTGCCGCCAAGCCGCAGCAGGATGAACGCGAAAGCGCTAAGCGCAGCGATGGCCTCGCCCTGATTGCCACAAACTTTCCATCCGTGATCGAACGCGAGTTCGCCGAACCGATCATAGTGCGCCCGGGCATACAGTTGCCGGAGCTTGAGATTCGCCTCCGCGCTTCGAGCGTGTACAAGCTTCGCGGCAAGGTGTTGGATGCCACCGGAAAGCCAGTGCCCGATGCAAAGCTGCGGTTGTTAGCGCCCATGCCATCATTGCGAGAGGATTATGTATATGGAGGCGAAACTACAATCATCGGACCTGCGCGCCCCGAAGAAGTGCTCGCCATTTCCGCAGCGGCAGATGGCAGCTTTGAATTCAGCTCCGTTCGCCCCGGTAATTGGCTGATTCAAGCCGAGCTCGATCCCGCCAGAGATCCTATCGAGCGCGATCTTGAGCCTAGCGGCAGCGAATCGATCGCGGTTTCGAGCCAGGATGTGGATGGCGTCGTGGTGCATCTTGCCGATCCCTTTAAGCTCGAGTACACGCAGGACTGGGGGCAAGCACAGCCTCCGATCGTACTTGGATCCAGCCCGCTTAATTTGGTTCCGCAGGATGGCCAGTCGCGTCCTCCGATTCCGGGCGAGCCCAGATCGTTCGATCTTCTGGTTCCAGGCCGCTACCGCGTAGAGCCGTCTCTGTATATGCCGGGCTTCTATGTGTCGTCCGCCACTTTAAACGGGCAGGAGGTGTTGAACCAGCAGGTCAACCTCACGCCTGGTGCCGCCTTCAAAGTCGTGTATAAACCGGCCGGCGTTGTGCGCGGCACCGTGGAAGCTAAAACAAGCGCGACCGTGTTGCTGCTATCCGCGTCACTGGCGCGTGGCGAGGCTGGTGCTATTCGCAGGGCCAGGTTCACCGATGGCAGCGCGTTTGAGATCACGGATGTTCCGCCCGGCGATTATTTCATCGTCGCCTTTGATCGTGCCGACGCAGTATTGCTAGGTGCTCCAGCGATGCTCCAACGTGTGATTCCTAGAGCGACAAGTGTTAAAGTTCGCGACGGTGAAACGTCGATGCTGCAGTTAAAGGTGAGTCCGTGGCCATAACAAAACGTTTGGAGGCCCATCACGGAATTCTCCTTGACTCCGACGTGACCGCGCGCTATAAAAGTAACTCGCTCTTGCGTGAAGACCGTGCAGCCTTCGCGAGAGCCAACCCGAAAATGCGCGCAAGCTGTAATTGAGGCGCGCCCGGACAATTAACAATGACCACACACGCACAGGCCGACAGCAGTTTCCTTTCGCCGGCTGAAGTACTCGCTAACATCGCGCACGAACTGCGTCAACCGCTTTCCAATATCGAATCGATTGCCTACTACCTTTCCATGGTGCTACCCCAAGGCGACGGCCGTGCGCAGTCGGAGCTTGCCCGCATCCGCGCGCTGGTAGACCAGTCCGGCGCGATCCTGACGCAGGGCCTGCGTCGCGCCGGTTATCCGCTGCCTCTTATCAGCGCCAGCAACGGGGAATCCTACGAAGCTTCATCTCAGGAGTGCGACGTTTTCGACGCCCGGCAGCTTTGCCTGGTGCTTGAATAGTTCCCTTGTTAAGGTGACGGGAACCCCGCTTGTCTAGCGCTACAATCATAAGCAAGTGAAGACACGCGTCGAAAGCAGGCTTGGACAAATCCGCAAGAGCAGAGGCGTCGGAGCATCCGACTTGGCACGTCGCGTCAGCGTCAGCCGTCAGACGATTTACGCAATTGAGGCCGGCACCTACGTCCCCAACACAGAAGTCGCGTTGAATCTCGCGCGCGAATTGGAAGTGACGGTGGATGAACTGTTCTCTCTCCAGTCCGGCTCGCCGAAGTCGCCCGAATCACTCGCCAGCGAAGTGTTAAGCGCGGTCCCTCCCAGTAAAGGTCAGCCCGTCCGCATCTGCCAGATCGGATCGCGGTGGGTCAGCGTTCCTGTCAGTGCGTCGCCCTATTACATGCCGGAGGCCGACGGCATCATCGAACGCACCGGGCAGCGAACTGCCAAGTTGGGTAGCCGTGCCGACCTGATCGTATTCGCCAAAGATGAAGCGGCGCAGAAGCGGCTTGTGTTGGCTGGTTGCGACCCGGCGACCGGTCTGCTGTCGCGCATGGTGGAACGCATCAGCGGCGTGGAGATCGTTTCCGCCGCTGCTTCCAGTAAACTTGCGCTGTCCTGGTTGGCCCAGGGCAAGGTCCACATCGCGGGATCGCACCTGGAAGATGCCAAGAGCGGAGAATTTAACTTGCCATTTCTGCGCACCGAATTTCCGGACGAAGACTTCACCGTGGTGACCTTCGCGCGCTGGGAAGAAGGCCTTGTGCTCGCGCCCGACAATCCGAAGGGCTTGCGCAAGATAGAGGATCTGGCACGCAAGAACGTCAAGTTCGTAAATCGCGAGCCGGGATCGGGCAGCCGCGGATTGTTGGACAAACTGCTGGAGCAGAATGGCATCGAATCCAACAAAATACATGGTTACGATCGCGTGGCTTATGGTCATCTGGCGGCGGCGTATTGCGTGTCAGTGCATGAAGCCGACGTCTGCCTTGCGACGCGATCCGCTGCGCAGACCTTCGGTCTCGATTTTATTCCTCTGCACAGCGAACGCTACGATCTGGTGATGCGCCGGAAGACAGCTGAGCTTCCAGCGGTCAAAGGCTTCCTGGACGTTCTGCAGCGAGCAACGTTGCGGCGGAAACTCGAAGTGTTAGCCGGTTACGACACATCGGAAACCGGTCGAGTAATCGCGTAATCGCTTGCCTGATATGATGAAGGCTGCTGTATGGCACATCTCCAACTGGATCTCGAACCGCTGGAAACAGAAGCGCTCAGTCTCCATCCTGAGCATTTGACGCCACAGCAGTACCTCGACTTCTGCGCTGCCAATCCAGATGTGCGAATTGAGCGGTCGGTCTCAGGCGAAATCATCATTATGGCCCCTGCCCATTCCCGTACTGGTATTCAGAACGCCGCAATCACCGCGCAAGTTACGCAGTGGGCCCAGGCCGACGGCACCGGCCTCGCATTCGATTCTTCCGCAGGCTTCGACCTGCCCGACGGTTCTAATCGTGCCCCGGATGCGTCCTGGGTGCTCAAATCGCGACTAGCTCAGCTAAGTGAAGAACAGAAGCAGGACTTTCTGCCCCTTTGTCCCGATTTCGTAATTGAACTGCGTTCGCAATCCGACCGCCTTCCAGCGCTCAAGACCAAAATGTCCGAGTACATCCAGAACGGTGCCCGCCTGGGCTGGTTGATCGACCCCTCGGATCGTACCGTCTACGTTTATCGCCCCAACGCAGCAGAACAGGTTCAGTCGTCGCCCAACACCATTTCCGCTGACCCGGAGCTTCCTGGTTTCACTCTGGATTTAACCCCGGTCTGGAATCCCGGCCTGTAAATTTCCCAACGAAACCGTCCCGGATTGCGTCAGACGACTTCAGGAGGTGCCATGCAACATCGGATCGCAATCTTGCTGCTGTCTGCCGCATTGACCTCATTCCCGGTGTGCGCCCAAGCCAACTCGACTTTAGATGGCATCGTAGCCGACCGGGTCACTGGACTCGGCATACCAAACATTCGACTTGCATTTTCGAGCATCCAAGGTGGCCCTTATTCCGCCATCACTGGATCTGATGGCCGCTTTCGTATTACGGGAATGGTGCCAGGCATCTTTGAATCGCGGGTAGACTCTCTCGGGTATCAGCCCTTCCGTCGCGGTCCGTCGAAAGTCGAACTGGCTCCTCTCGGTACGACGCATCTGCGCGTCGAGCTTACGAAAGAGATCGCGATCCGTGGCCGGGTAGTAGATGACCAGGGCAAGCCAGTACCCGGTGTTCCAGTCAGATACACCGGTTCGGGTGCCCCTGAAGCAATTACCAACGATCGTGGGGAGTTTGTGATGACCACATCCCGCCTTGGTTCCTCTCTGGTGATGGCGAAGCCGAACCTCAATCTCAAAACCAACGCGTCCGGCGAACTCGTGTCGATGGTTACCACTTACTTCCCATCGGCGATCAATCCAATGGACGCGCAGCGAATCCTTGTGCGTGGCGATGCGGATATTGAGAATCTTGAGATCCGACTGCAATCGGTCGCAATGCACCGCGTTCAAGGCTTTGTTGTCGACGAATCCGGTCGTCCCAAGCAGGGCGTGACGGTGCAGCTATTCCCTCTCACGCAACAGGACGCTCTCATCAACTGGATCAACTCCAGAAGCATGAACGGCGTAGTGGCCGGAATGGTGCAGATTATCGGTCCCGGCGTTCGGGTGGGAACCCAAGAAGCGCAGACGATTACTTCTGCCGATGGCACCTTTGAATTTCCTTCGGTCCATTCAGGAGACTGGAAGATGACGGCGTCCGACAGCAATTCCCCGATCTATTCGAACACCACTCGGGTTGGCGCGATTTCGACCTTCGTCGGCCGTGGCGACGTCCTAGGCTTGGAACTCCGCTTGTCGGCGCCCTTCACCTTGACAGCAACTGCGGCCTTCCCGGCAACCTCCGGTAAACCGACAGATGCTCCGCGCTTTGCCATCTCGCTAACTGCGGCTGATGGCAGCGTCCCAAGCTGGTCCGCGTTACCGTCCTATCTGCCAGATGGCGCGTTCCAACTGCCGGGTATTCAACCCGGAAAATATTTCGTCAATCCTCCGCGGACCGCGGGACCGCTGGGCGGCGGTGGCTACTATGTCAGTTCGATCATGCTGGGCGGTGGCGAGGTCGTTGGTCGGGCTGTAGAGTTGGCCGCTGGAACGCCGCCGATCCGTGTTGTCTATAGCCCAGCGCTAGGCGTCATTCGCGGTAAGGTAACCAACTCAGACGCCGCCATGGTAATTCTACTTCCGCAAGATCTTTCGGGGATCAAAACCGGCTATTTCGCAGACGTAGATAAAGACGGGCTGTTTGAACTCGGCAGTCTGCCTCCCGGCGACTATTGCCTCGCGGCATTCGACCGCTTGGAGTGGGATTCGCTTGGCAATGATCCTTTGGTAGTCCGCCAAGTGATCGCGCGCGGCAAGCACATCAAGATCGAACCAGCCTCGCAGATATCCGTCGAGCTTGCAGCGATCCGCTGGCCAGAGTAGAGTGCAGTCAAGGGAGCCGGACCCCAGCCTCGACCTCCTTCGGCTACCCTCGCCCGACCAATGGCATCTTGGTCGCCATCACTGTCATGAACTGCACATTCGCCTCCAGCGGCAAGCCCACCATATATAGGACGGCATCGGCAACGTGCTGCGGATTCATTCTCGGCTCCACCATTAGCGATCCATTAGCTTGCCGCACGCCTTCCGACATCCGCTGCGTCATCTCGGTTGCCGCGTTGCCGATATCAATCTGACCGCAGGCGATATCAAACGGACGCCCGTCGAGCGAGATCGATTTCGTCAGACCCGTAATCGCGTGCTTGGTGGACGTGTACGGTGCGGAATTTGGACGCGGTGCATGCGCTGATATCGAGCCGTTGTTGATGATGCGGCCCCCTTGTGGCTGCTGCGTCTTCATCATGCGGAACGATTCGCGCGCACAATAGAACGCTCCGCTGAAATTCACGTCCACCACG
>JBDTUY010000287.1:0-6724 GCA_040007495.1 Acidobacteriota bacterium
CGCTTCCCAGTGGGCCAGTCCTCGGCGTACGCCGGCAACAAAATTGTTGGATGGATCGCGCCCCATGTCAACGGGGACGCCACGGCAGCGCTGATTCGGACATCTGCGGCGTCGGCCGGCCGCGCGTCCCGTGTCATACGCATCAGGCGATATACCCCAACTAAATACCTTAGGAGCAACAACGCGGTACCCGCTCCCCATAGCGTTGCCCATGGAAAAATGGCGCCGCGTGCGGAGTCCGCCGCTACGCTGGTGACAAACGTGGTCGTGATGATCGCTATCTGTGCGGCCTTGGGAACCGGCACTGGAATCATCAGCGCCAGAATCCCGAAAAATCCGGCCACCCAGATTTTGTGTCGCAAATCGGCCGAAGCTCGGCGAAGCAGGATGGTGCAGACCCACGCGAGCAGCAATAGAGGCGTCGCGCGCACGGCGGTTGTGAAGATAATGGCGGTCATGGCTACTTCTCCTTTGGATTCGGACCTGGATTCTGAGAATCGGACTTGGCGCGAGCGCGCTCGATTAACGCCTCCAGCTGCGATAGTTCTTCGGCAGACATGTTCGCGGCGGAACCATCGACGAGGGCAGCCGCCGCATCGACAGCAGAGCCGTCAAAAAACGTTTGCAGCATGTGCCGCAAGGCGGTAACGCGAGCCTTCTGACGCGACACCTTTGGCAGGTACACATAACGCGTACCGTCTTCCTCATGGCGAGCATGACCTTTTTCTTCCAGGATGCGCAGTAAAGCTCGGGTGGTGGAATAGCTTGGCGAATCCGGCAAAGCGGCCTGAATGTCAGCCGCTGTAGCCTTTCCGCGTGCGTATAAAATGTCGAGGATTTGCCGCTCCCGGCGGCTCAAGGATTCCATGGATTAGTCCGTATCCTTCTATTTCCGGGAGCTAAAACAGGATAGCCTGGAGCATGCTAAATATTTAGCACGGTCCGGGCGGCTCGTCAAGCTAATTTTTTAGCAGGCTGGCGCTTCTGGATTTACAAAGTGATCCCGTACTTCTTCGTCCACGGGGTCGCACCCTTCAGCGCTGCGTTCACCGATTCGATGTTCTTGACACCTTCGGTCGATAGCCAATCTTCCAGCGCCTTCACGCCCTTGGTCGCATAAATCGGCATACCTTCTTTCCAAGTGGCTCGGCCGCACAGGACACCTGAGAAATCCGTGCCAGCTTCCTTGGCCATCGACAGTTCTTCGACGAACTGCGCGTTGCCTACGCCAGCGCTCAAGTAAATAAACGGCTTTGTCGCAACCTCAGCGGCTTCCCGGAACAGGTCGAGAGCCTCGGCACGGGTTTGTGCCTTCTGGCCTTTGTAGACAGAGCTACCTTCGACAACGTTGGCGTTGATCGGGACTTCCACTTTCAATACGTCGACCAGATACTGCGGCTTGCTGAACTCCTTCATCGCTCCCATGACGACCTGAGGCTTGACCTTGGCGTAATCCACACCCTTTTCGTCGCCACCTTTGGGATCGTAGCCGACGAATTCCAGGAAGAAGGGAATCTGGTGATATTCGCACTCCGCACCAACGCGTTCGATAAAGCTGTGCTTGATATCGTTCACGCGAGCATCGTCAAACGGCGAGTAGTAGATCAGAATCTTAACGGCGTCCGCGCCCCAGTCGACGATCCGCTTCACCGAGACCTGCGGCAGCAGATCCGGCAGGCGACCGGGCTGAGTATTGTCGTAACCCGTCTCTTCGTAGGCCAACAGCAAACCCGCATTCGACGAACGAGCCTTCGCCGCTTCGAGGCCCCATTCCGGGTCCAGTAAAATCGCAGTCGCATGCGGCGTGAGCACTCGCGTCACGGCTACCTTGAACTCCGACATCATCTCATCGGTGATCGCTTTGGGATCGACGCCTTTGGCCGACGCAATCGACTTCTTCAAAGAGCCGCGTTGATCCATTGCGGCAGCGGCGATGATGCCCTCCGGCGTCGAGAGCGCCTTCATGTGCTTCAGTTTTCCAGCAGATAGGGTAGCCATTGTTATGTGTCGTTTCTTTCTTGTTCTAGTTGTTTTTATCGGGTGTTCCCGCGAAATTCTGCACTTTCGGCGCATCAGCAGGGCGCCGTTTCACAAAGAACGCGACGTGCCGGAAGTAGGCAGTCGCACGCTTTACATCGGCCATGATTTGAGTCTTCAGGGACTCGGGATTCGGAAACTTCTTCTCTTCGCGGACCCGCCGCAAGAATTCCAGGCGGATGCGACTAGGCGCCAGTCCGTCGAACGGACTCAGCAGGAAAGTTTCAATTGAGATGGGTCCGTTGTTTTCAAACGTTGGACGCCGCCCAACATTCGTAATCGAGTTCCAGTGGCGGTCACTATCCACATCGAAGGTTCGCGTGACGTACACGCCTTCGCGCGGCAACACCTCGGCTGCGGTGTCAAGATTCAGTGTTGGGACCGTCTGCTTCGATCCGATTCCATGACCCGCCAAAATCCCGCCTTCCAGATGGAACGGTCGACCGAGTAATCGACCCGCGACCGTCACATCGCCCGCTGCGACATTGTTACGAATCTCGCTGGCCGATACCATCAGCCCGCGCCACTTCACGGCACTCAGGAACTGCGTCTCAAATCCGAGTTCTCCGCCAAGCCTGGCCAACATCGCCGTATCGCCGGCATGACGATTGCCGAATCGAAAGTTATCTCCCACCAACACGACACTAGCTCGAAGACCGTCGCGCAAGAAGCGCGCGGCGAAGTCCTCCGGTGCGACCTTCGCCAATTCGGCGGTGAAGGGCAGTATCAGGACCGCTTCAATTCCCTGCTCCGCCATCAAGTCGCATCGCTGTTCCGGAGATGTCAGCAACCGAGGCGCACGCTCTGGCGCGACGATACAGGCTGGATGCGGGCTGAACATCAACACCACGGAGCGCACTCCCCGCTCGCGAGCCGCAGCGACGGTCGCGCGCAACAATGCCTGATGCCCCAGGTGAACCCCGTCGAAGTTGCCGATAGTGAGCGCGCAAGGGCCGAAGCTCGCGGCTTCTGCCAGGCTGCGCGCGATGAGGACGCTCATGCGACAGCCTCGACTTGAATCTCAAGCCCGTCATAGGCCAACCGTACATGCGCGGGAAGTCCGGCTTCGGTCTGCGCATGGGGGAGATCGTGGCACATATGCGTGAAGAACGCCCGCCGGGGCTTCAGTTCTTCAACCAGTGCAAGCGCTTGCTCTATAGTGGTGTGGGTCGGATGCACTCGTCGTCGCAACGCGTCCAGGAACAACACGTCGAGCCCCTGCAATTGCGCCTTCGATTCTTCCGGAATGTTGCTGTGGTCTGTCAGATACGCGGCGTCGCCGAACCGATATCCATGCACCACACCCTTGCCGTGCTCCAGACGGATCGGTGTAAATCGTACTCCAAACAATTCAAACGGAGACCCATCCATCGTCCGCAAATCCAGCTTCGGCACAGATGATTCCGATTCGCGAAACGCATAGGCGAACACGCGCTGGATAACCGCAAACGTCTCCTCCGTGGCGTACAGAGGGATCACTTCCTTCTGGAAATAGTTGAAGGGACGAACGTCGTCCAGACCAAGAATATGATCGGCGTGGGCATGGGTGTAGAGCACTGCGTCCAGCCGCTCTATGCCGGTTCGCAGCACCTGGGCTCGAAAATCGGGGGTGGTGTCGATCACCACATTACGCGTCACATCGCTCGCATGATCCCGGAACCTCAGCAGCACGGAGGGCCGCAGGCGCTTGTCGCGAGGGTCGGTCGATCGGCAAACCTCGCATTTACATCCGATGGTGGGGACCCCGGAACTGGTGCCCGATCCGAGCACAGTAATGTGGAAATTGCCGTTCACCATCTCCGGAAGATTCCGTTAGGAATCTGTCGCTCCGGATTCCGCTGTTGGTTCCGCAGTTAGTTCCGATGATGCGGAAGCGGCAACCTTCTGGCTGACCTGCACAAAGCGGAATCGTAGCTCCATGAGCGTATTTTCCATCAGGCGCTGCTCTTCGAGTGTCAGATTGCCCTTCGTCTTTTCGCTCAGCATCGCTAGCATGTCGATCGCATGCCGGGCCGCGGGAATATCAGGGCCTTCATTCTGCTCGTCGCCCATCGTCATCAGTCCCAGGCGCATCTCCGCCTGCATCTTGATCGACAAAATCAAAAATTCCAACGTCGGGGGAGGAATAGGGAAACCGGAGTCGCTCATAAAGTCGTTAGGTACAGTTTACCAAGGCCTCCATCCCATGTGACCGAGGCTCGGAGCTATTTTGCTGCCGAGACAGGGTCCATCGGAATCCTCACCGACCCGGCCTTGCCCGTCGTCCGGTCCATCACCACAAAATGCAGGATCTTGGACAGAGGCTTGCCTTTGGCGTCGACCACCTTCACTTGATTGATTACCGTGATCCCGCTGGCGAGCGCGTTGGCGTAATTTTCCTCTTTCAGATTGACGGCAAACACCTGATGCAATCCTTTAGGATTCTCCATGTCGGGCACGACGGAAAGATCGAACGACCCGATGCGACGGCCGTTCTTCTGCTCCAACTGGAGGCCCGAAATATCCACGGCGACCTCCACGTCGTAGTAGCCGGGTTTATTCTTCGCCGGAACTGCCGCAGCCTGTATCCCGATGGCAGTGGCATCCAAAGCCTCCCTTACCAAGGCGTTCAGGGTGCCGGTGCGCTGCTTTTCGGTCAAAGGCTCCTTCCTTTGTTGCTCCGCGTCATAACCCTGGCGATATCGAACTTCCTTAATTCCCTTCGCGGCTGGGCGCGTCCGCAGTACATTCACGGTGATGGAATGGTATTGCCCGTCAATCGCGGTCGGCGGTTGATAGAACCCCAGTGTGTAAGTCGTGTCGGTATCGGCGATGGCCTGCTCCAGCCCGATGTCCAGAGCATTATCGCCATAGAACGCTCGACCGCCGCTCATCAGTGCCAGGTCGCCCGCGTTGCCGCCTCCCGACACTATGTAGGGAAGCACGCCCAGCATGTTTACCGGATAGAAGGCGGTATTCGCGTCATTCAATAACCTTGCCGCACCCGACACCGTAAGAACTTTTGTGGTTTCGTTTTTGGGCTCGTTGAAGGAACCGTCCTGCCTTGCCCGCACCGGAAGTCTGGCCGCCATCCAGATCAGCTTCTTTCGCCCAGGGAACCCTTTCAGTTGACGCATGAGAGACTGGAACGCAGCGGTGGTGACCTCCGCTATGCGTTGGGGGGCGCCCGGAGTATCCATGGGGATGAACGGCAATTCGGGACGGCTATTTTCCAGCGCCCGCAGCAACGCGTCGCGGTCGTCGGTGAAAGGCTGAACAATCTTGACATCGTTATTCAACGCATAGATCGCAACCGGGTCGTGGCGATTTAGGCGTTTCACAAACTTGATGGCTTGTTCGCGAGCTGTCTCCTGCAGCGCCGGAGACGTACTCAAACGGTCCAGGAAAAGGATCGTAGCGGCCACCGGCTCCGGTCCAGGAAGCATAGGTCGATTCGTGGCGACACCAGCGGGCAGCGCTTGCATCTTCGGAGGATTCGCATCCACTTTACGCACAGCGAATACAGCGATGTTCTGAGGTTTGCCGTTATCCTTGACCTCAAAATCCGCCTGCGTCAGTCCTTCTACCGGCGCATCCTTGCCGCGGACCACTACATCCACTTGTACCAACCGAGTGACGGAGCGGAACGTCGGTGTCTCTTCAGGAGCAGGCTGGGACGATCGGTTCTGTTCCGCTGGCAGCCCTCGCGGATTTGCTGGCCCTTGGCGCGAAAATTGCGCGAGCGCCAAGCAACTCATCGACATCAGTAAGCCCACTCGCAGTCGAAACATCATTCCCCTTATTTCGCCGACAGTATTCTCTTGTCGCTAACCACTGGCTCAATCGGAATCCGCACTGAGCCAGCTTTGCCAGATACCCCATCCAGTACGACCAGATGAAGACGCTTGGATAGAAGCTTTCCGTTTGCATCCACCACTTTCACGTGGTTGACCACTGTGATCCCGCTCTCCAGCGCGCCCTGGTAGTTTTCCTGCTTTAAGTTGACTTTGATGGTTTGGCGTAGACCCTTCGGCTTTTTTTCCACATCCGGCACCACCGCCAGATCAAACGATCCGAGCCACCGGTCATTCTTCTGCTGCAACTGTAAGTCCCCGACATTAACCGCAACTTCCACGTCGTAATAACCAGGCCGATTCTTGGACGGAACCGCTGCGGCCTGGATACCGATCTCGGTGGCCTCCAATGGTTCCTCCACCCAACCATCCAAGGTTCCGATCCGCTGTTTTTCGGTGATCGCCGAGCGGGTTTGCTCTGCCGCATAGCCTTTTCGGTATCGCACATCTTTGATGGCTTGCGTTCCCGGACGGGTTCGCAAGACGTTCACCGAAATGGAATGGTATTGTCCGTCCACAGCTTCCTGAGGTTGATAGTATCCGAGCGTGTAGGTGGTGTCCGTGTCGGCGAAGGCCTTCTCCAAACCCTCGACCAGATCGTTATTGGCGTAGAAAGCAGTGCCCCCCGTGGCTTCGCTCAACCGAACCATCGCGTCGATATGATCATCCATGAGTCCGACAATGTTCCCGCGCGGGTCCAGCGGATAGATGGACGTGTTGGCGTCGTTTAAAAGATCCGTCGCGGAATCCAACCCCCGGTTTAGGTGCGTGAATTCGGTCAGCGTCTGCCCATTCCGCGAAACATCCTGAGCAATCACCAAGGGTAGGGCCGCACTAATCCAGATCAGCTTCTT
>JBDTUY010000288.1:0-6685 GCA_040007495.1 Acidobacteriota bacterium
TGCGTCAGCTTGGGGCTTGCCAACAGGATAAGCAGACAAATCAAGCGGTCGGAGCATTAGTCGTTGACGTCGACATTATCCACAAAGCAGCTGGAAAACGCCTGATCCAGCACGTCCTGGTTCAGCTCTTTGGGCAGATTCTCAAAATTCATGACGTCGATCGCGTGGCTGATCAAGTCGCGGGGATGGCAGCGCCGCATCTTCTTGCCATTGGGTTCGTAGTGCCTTTTTAAGAATTCGTCGGCCAAGCCCGGTGGGCACTGCAACTGCATCGACGTTGCGAAGCGTTCAAAAATCAGGATGAATTCGGCGCGATTCGGACTCCGCAGGAACATCTTGTACTGAATACGGCGGAGGAACGCTTCATCCCCTAACTGATGCGGGTTCAAGTTGGTGGAGAAGATTAAGAACGCTTCAAACGGGACGGTCATCTTGCCGCCTGCCATGAAGTTCAGGTAGTCGACGTGTTTTTCCATCGGCACGATCCAGCGGTTCAGGATTTCGGCGGGCGACGCCTTTTGACGGCCAAAGTCGTCGATCAGGTAGATTCCGTTATTGGCCTTCACCTGGAACGGAGCGTCGTAGATCTTCGAAACGCTGTTGTAGCTGAGTTCCAGCATCTCCAGCTTCAACTCACCGCCCGTCACGATGAAAGGACGCTTGCATTTGAACCAACGCCGGTCGTAGCCCAACTCCTCCGACATCGAGAGGATGCTTGGCTCAGCCTCTTCTATCTTCTGGTGATAGATGGGATCGTAGACCTGGATGATATTGCCCTGGCACTCGATCGCGTAGGGCATGTAAATGGAGGCTGTATCAACCCGGAATAGGGCTTCGGCCAACGCCGTCTTGCCGTTTCCAGGCTGGCCGTAGATCAGGAAGCTCTTGTTGGAATTGACCGCTGGACCGATCTTTTCCATGATGTCGCTCTCGACCACCAGATGACTGAAGGCCTGTTCGAGCGAAATCGGATTCAACCAATTGTTGGTCAGCTTCTGGCGTTTTACGACCTCGACGTACTGATAGAGAGGTACCGGCACTGGCCCTGCATATTGATTGTTTTCCAGATACTCGCGCGCCGTTGCTCCGCCTGCGTCCGTCAGGAAGAACACCCCCGAGCTATTACCCATGCCCAGCGATTTACGCACGCCGACCACGTGATTGCGCTTCAGCGATTCCAACAAATCATCAATCAAGCTGAATTGCATGCCCAGCAACACGGCAATATCCCGACCCAACAAGTCGCCGCGGAAGTATAGGTATTTCACAACCAACTGTTCAATGGATGCAGCAGCGATGCCGGTGTCGTCCAGCGAAACGGGCACGGGCGGCGTGATTCCCGCATCCGTCACATGCTTGCCGGGTTTGGCCTTCGAACTTGCCGAGGTCAGCGCTTCGAGAAAGGTAGCCCCCTCCCCCAAAACAATTTTTGGGGATTGGTCGGAGTGAGGGCTTTTCGCCACGCTGGCGGCGTTGTTTAGAGACTGGGCGAGATCGGCTAGAGCACTCATAGCCTATATATCGGGGGATTCCGCAGGGTTCTACACCCGGATAATATACTAGGGCCGATTAAATCGGCGATTCAACCTGCAACTGCAAGCGGAAAATGGCTCCTATTGTTTCTTCCGAACGTGGAGATCCTTCGAGAGTAGAAGCTTTAGCGCCAACTTGTCCGAAGCGCCTGTCACACCAACGCCAATGCCAGCCTCAATATCCACAAAGGATGTGCTGCGATTGAAAACGGCGAAGATCTGATGAGACTGTTCGCTGGCGGAGTAGAACTTCCGCAGAGGACCCAGGTCCGCGTAATGCTCCACGGCCACCGCCCATTTGTTATTAATGTTGTATGCAATTCGGGTGGACGGCGCGAAGTCGAGGCTCTTGAAGCCGCCGTAAAAGGAGTTGTCCAGGATCGGGTTAAAGATGATGTCAATCGGTTTCAGGTGCCAAGCGCCCAAATGTACACCAATAATCGGGCGAATCTCGGAGGTATAGCGCCGCTCGTCCCAATGATGGGAATTGAAGCTGAATTCAAAATTCGCCCCGTAAAAAAAACCGCGATCGTCGGCGTTCGGCACCGCGAAGAGAGCGCGCAGCTTGCCGCCATTGATGGAAGGCCCTCGGCCGGCAGAGAGGCTGTAGAGGGGCAGGTAGAGTCCCGCTTCAAACCAATTGGTGACGCCGTAGGCCCATTCCGTAACGCCGTTCAGATTGCGATTGTTGATCAACGCACCTTGGAACGCAGGCTCCCGGGCACCCTTCGGGGCAAAGTTGTTGTGCCAGGTAAGGTTGATGTTGCCGACGTCGGCCAACCCGCCGTCGTAAACCTGAATCTCGTCGGATTGCGCGAATGCAGAGGTAGAGAGGCCTGTACAAACGAGTCCGACCGCGATGGCCGTTCGAAGTATTAAGTGAGGATGGTATTTCATGTGTCTCTTCTCAATCGGCCCCAGTATAGGAACCCGATTAAAAGAGTATAACGGAACACCGGCGTGCGACATGTAAAGAGACTTGGCCACTTCGGCCCCCCCTGGCATCTGCTCTCAAGCGTCTGTATCATACGAGCATGAGTGGGATCCGACCTTTTGCCATAGGCGGCTGGGCAGCCGTCGCGACCGGAGTCTTGATGGGAAGTCTGGCACTCGCCGCCGACCCGCCGCAGATCGCACCTCTTTCACCCACGTTCAATAAGGACGTGTTGCCGATCTTTCAGAAAAACTGCCAAACCTGTCACCGGCCTGGTGAAGTCGCGCCGATGTCGCTGGTCAGTTATAGCGAGGCTCGGCCCTATGCAAAAGCCATCAAGAATGCGGTTGTCACCGGCAAGATGCCGCCGTGGTTTGCAGACCCCAAGATCGGGCATTTCAAGAACCTTCGCCTGCTGAGTGCTGCGGATATCAAGACATTGTCGGCCTGGGTGGATGCCGGGGCGCCTGAAGGAAATCCGAAAGATAAGCCAGCAGCGCGCACATTTACCGATGGGTGGAATCTGAAACCGGATCTGGTGATCGAGATGCCCAAAGCGTTTCAACTGCCGGCTAAGGGAACGATCAACTACAAATATATTCGCGTGAAGACAAATTTCGATCACGATATGTGGGTCACGGCGGCCGAGATGCGCCCGGGCAATCCGCAAGTGCTGCATCACGGCAAGGTCTGGGTGCTGCCTCCAGGTTCGTCGTGGATGGCAAACGCGGTTCCGGGCGAGGCTTACGAAAACGAGACGCAGCGGCAGTTCATCGGGCGAAATGCCACAGATGAAGGCAACGATATTCTGGGTAAATTCAACCCGGGGCTTGGCGCGCAGGACTTCAGTTCAGAAGGCGCGGCGAAGTTCATCCCGAAGGGCTCCGATCTAGTGTTCGAGTTGCACTACACCACCAACGGTACGGCCACCAGCGATGCGTCGAAGCTTGGATTGGTGTTGGCCAAGACGCCTCCGGCTCGGCGCTACGTTTTTAATGCGGGTCCGACGGCGCTGAATTTGTCGATTCCGCCACGCGATGGAAACGCGGAAGTGGTAAGCGAGATCACGTTGCAGCATGAGGCGAAGCTGGTGTACGCCCAGCCGCATATGCACCTGCGAGGCAAGGATTTCGAGATGCGAGTGATCTATCCGACCGGTGAATCGGAGACGGTACTGAAGGGCACGTGGAACTTTGAATGGCAGATGGGATACGAGTTTGCCAAGCCGATATTGTTGCCGAAGGGGACTCGTTTGGTGGCAATCTCGCACTTCGATAACTCCGCGAATAATCGTTATAATCCGGATCCGGCTACCAAAGTGGTTTGGGGACCGCAGAACTGGGACGAGATGAGCAACGTCTTTATCGGCGTAACAACCGATGTCACCATCAATCCAGATACTTTATTCGAGCGCTCCGGTCCGAGCCTGCTGGCGCGAGGCGAATCAGGTCCAACACTGGCAAACTTGCCGCTCACGAAACCAGCTCCCGGGATGACAGGAAAAGCTACCAAGTAACGGAATCGACCGAGGCCTAGGGACTAATGTCATGACTAACGTGATTTGTTGGCCATTGTGAATTCGCAAGGGCAAGCCTCAAGCTGACGCATGTGGCTGAGACCAAGCCACTTAGCCCCATGCGTCAGCTTGGGGCTTGCCGACAGGATTAAGTAGATAAATCAAGCAGTCGGAGCACTAGGAGTAAATTTTCTTGTGTCAAAACCAATCCTCGGCGTTACACTAGAACCAAAGTCAAGCTCTCCAGTTCGGCGTTGCAAACTAGGGGTACTATGAGTTGGTACCCGTCGACGCTATCCAGACGGAGCATTCTCTAAAAAGCGAGGGCACCATGAAACCGATCCTAATCACTATTTTTGTCAGCGGAATGTGCCTGCTGACCGCCGCTTGCAGCCACCCAAAACCGGTGGCCCAGACCCCACCGATCACCACTCCAGTCGCGCCGCCACCGGCGACACCGAAGCCAGCTCCGCAATTGGCGAAGGCTGCTCCAGCCCCAACTCCTCCTCCGGTGGCTCAGGCTAAGGCTCCCGTGCAGCCGCCTGCACGGCCTGCCAAGCTGGACACCAAGCAGCGGGACGATTTGAACCTGCTATTGACCAAACTTTCCGATGCATTATTTGACTACAATGTCGCGACCATTCGTCCAGACGCCAACAGCGTGCTGCATGAGAACGTGACGGTGATCCGGAACATATTGGCAGATTATCCTACCGAAAAACTTCTGATCGAAGGTCATGCCGACGATCGAGGCTCGTCAGAATACAATCTGGCGCTTGGACAGCGCCGAGCGCGGTCCGCTCAGGAGTTCTTGACCACAAACGGAATTCCAGCTGCACAGCTTACCGTCGTCAGCTTCGGTGAGGAACGTCCCGTTTGCACGACCCAGGATGAAGCCTGCTGGCAAAAGAATCGCCGGGCACACATTACCGTCGCTCCTTAGTCCATGCGGAATGCTCCGATGCGGGTGCTGGGCACTAGTTATGGAGCCTGGTGCGGTCATATGCGCCCTATGACTGTGCGCTAAATCGACTTAGTCCTAGGCCGAAAACACCTTAGTTCGGGGACGCTCGAATTTCGGCGACGTAAACGCAACAGTCACATAGAGTTGTGAGGTGTCGCCGTAGGACCAAGGTACTACCGTCCAATCAGATGATCCATTGCAACCGGTTGCGTAATGTGATGAACTGAGAGCATGCATCGCTCTAGACTTTGGTTTCTCTTACCGTTCCTGGTGCTGTTGGTTGGTTGCTCGCGCGATCCCAAGGCGCAGGCACAGCGCTATGTTGAGCAAGGCAATAAGTTCTTTGAAAAAGAGAAGTTCAAAGAAGCCGCGATCATGTACCGTCGCGCGATGCAGAGGGATGGCCACGCCGGTCAGGCCTACTATAAGCTGGGCTTGGCGAGCCTGAAGCTGTCCGCCTACAGTGACGCCTACAAATATCTGCGTATCGCGACCGACGAGCAGCCGGACAACTTGGATGCGTTCGTTCAACTGGGGGACTTGACGCTCGCGGCTGCTGCGCAGGGTCCGAAGGAAAAAGTCAAGCTGTTGGAAGAAGCCAAGGAAATGGGGACCAAGATCCTGGCCAAGGATCCGAACAATGCGGATGGGCACCGCCTGATCGGTCAGGTGGCGCAATTGGACCAGGATGCGGAGACCGCCGTAAAGGAACTGAAGATCGCCCATGATTTGAAGCCTGATCTGGCACCGCTGGCCCTAATTTACGCCGAAGCGTTGGCGCAGAACAAACAGCTCTCGGAATCAGAGCAGCTTACGAAGAGCATCATTCCTAACAACAAGAACTTTGCCCCGGCCTACGATTTCCTGTATATGGTGTACGTCTCGCAGAAACGTTTGCCGGAGGCCGAACAGACGCTGAAGTTGAAGAGCGACAATAACCCCACCAATGGAACTTACCTGCTGCAACTGATTTTTTACTACTACGCCACCAATCAGAGAGAGGCGATGGATGCAGCGCTGAAGCGTCTGGACGACGATAAGAACATCCCGAATGGCCGCCTACTGGCTGGCGATTTCCTGTTCCTGCGCTTACGGGAATTCGACCGCGCCCGTCAGGAATACGAAGCTGGCGTGGTGAGCTCTCCGAAGGAGAAGAGTCTCTATCAGAAGCGATTGGTTGAGCTATATTCGCAGACCAACCGCAGCAACGATGCTAATAAGCTGCTGGCAAGCGTACTGCAAGCGGATCCGAACGACAGTGATGCGATCGAGATGCGAGCTGCGCTGCGTTTGCAGACTGGTAGCGCGGATGAGATCAGCTTGGCCGCAAGTGAACTCCAGTCTTTAGTTACGAAGACTCCCAATAATCATCTACTCCGTTTCCGGCTGGCCCAGGCTTTGATGGCTAAAGGCGGTCCGGTTGAATCCGAGCAAGCTCGCTTGCAATTGGAAACCGCAATCAAGCTTCGGCCAGATTTTATCCTTGCTCAAGAATTACTTGGAAAGCTGTTCTTGTTGAAGAACGAGGGCGCGAAAGCGCTGGAATCCGCCGATCATGTGATTTCGCAGGATCCGAAGAACCTGCAGGCTCACCTGACACGATCAAGTGCTCTGCTGTTGTTGAACGACATTCCGAAAGCGCATCAGGAACTGGACTTTATCACCCAGACGTATCCACAGAACGCAGACGCGCGCTATCAGGTGGGATTCCTGGCATGGCAGGAGAAGGATTTTGCTCA
>JBDTUY010000289.1:0-6683 GCA_040007495.1 Acidobacteriota bacterium
CTCCGGCTGCAGTTGGCGAACGGCAAGATGGACTACGTGGTGGGCACGGAGTTCAACCGGCAGCAAGCCTACGGAATCTCCGGCAACACGATGAGTTTTTCATTCAGCATGCCGCTGCCGGTGTTCAACAAGAACCAGGGCGAGATCCTGCGGGCGCAGCGCGACATCGATTTATCCGGCGCGCGCAAGAAGGCGCTGGAATCATCGATCAACTTGGAAGTCGAAAAAGCCTATCAGCAATACACGGTCTCGCGCCGGATCCTGAGCGATATTGAGCTGAACATGCTCGCAAAATCGCGCGGCGTACGCGATACGACGGAATACTCGTATCGGCGTGGAGAAGCCAGCCTGGTGGAGTTCCTGGACGCTCAGCGTGCCTTCAACGATGCAACCCAGACATTCATCGATGCCGAGGCAAGCTATGCGCGGAGTCTGTATCTGATCGATACGGTTTCGGGCGCGACGGTTAGCGGGCGGTAGCGATCTGTATTGATGTGGTAGTCACTTTTTCCGTAGCCTTTTTTAACGACGAGGGGTTCGATCCAGTGTCGTGCATCGCCAATTCCAACCGCCTTGGTCCCGGATCAGTATAGCGTTTGAAAGGTTACGTCACACCTCGTGCTCATTTTAGTCGAAGCGACGGCCGGGTTCTTGTGATGGCAAGGAAGGCGGGTTCCGAAACCCGCGCCGGGAACAGTTCCCGGCTGTCACCTTTATAACGTAATGCCGGTTATGAAGGTCATGAACCGGCTGCGGGATTTTGATCCCGCCTTCCAATGCATCAAGAGCGACGGGGTAGAATAGGAACTTATGGCTTTAGCCGTTCTTCTCGTGGTTCTATTTGTGGTCGTGCTCGCGATTGTTGGCTTCGTCTTCCCGCCCACTAAATGGCTGGAGTATTTTTATAACGAAGACAAGGGCGTGGGTCACAGCAAGGGCTCGCAAAATAAAGAGCGGAAGTAGGCATCAGCAGGTGCCCTACGCAATCGGGTTCACCCAGCGCAGCCCTGGAAATCTTCCGAAATCGCGGTCGACCGAATAGAGAGTTCCTCCACATTCGATAGTCAGCGCCGCCAGTTGTGCATCCGTAATCTGCGGTCCGTGTGCTTGGCCATCCACCATCATTCGGCGCAATAGGGTCCAATGCCTCTCGCCAGGAGAGAGCAACCGCACGTTCGGCTGTTGAAACCAACTGTCGACCACTACTGCAAGCCGTTCGATGGAAGGACGTTCGCCGTGGAGCCTAGGGTTGCTTGCCACGCGAAGAAAGGCAGCTACTGACTGCCAGGGCAGCCCTACGATTTCAGTGCCTGAGAGCACCTCACTCATCCATCGTTGCGCACGCCGATTATGGGGGGATTTCGCATCGTACGCGTATAGCAATAAATTGGCATCAACAATCATCATGGCGAAATCCGAACTACTTGTGATTGGGGCCTTCCAGCGCCTCAATCAACGCCTCAACATTGTCGTAACTCAAGCCCGGCGGCAGACCGAGATCGAAAGGAATGACCTTGAAGCGCTTGGGCGCCGGCTGCTGAGAAGCGATCAACCCCCGTCGTAACGATTTATTTACGGTCTCTTTTAAAGACGCTCCGGTACGACGGATCTCTCTTTCCAAAAGACTTGCGACGTCATCGTCCAAGGTCAGTGTTGTTCGCACATCTTGATGTTAGCAATGATGACATCTTGATGTCTAGGCTAGCTCGCCAAACCGTTTCCCTTCCGCAACGAGGGTCTCCAAGAGTCCGGCGGGTTTCCAGCGCACGTCGGCTTGCTCTTTTTGCAGCTCGCGAATCCGCTTCAGGATCTTCTTGAGGCCCACAGTATCTGCGAAAAACATCGGACCACCGCGATGGCTTGGGAATCCGTAGCCGGTCATGTAGATGACGTCGATGTCGACGGCACGCGACGCGATACCTTCCTCCAGGAGCTTTGCGCCTTCGTTGATCAACGCCAGCAGACAACGGTCGAGGATCTCAGCATCGGAGATCTCGCGCTGGGAGATTCCTTGTTGGGTGGCTGCGGCCTGCACCTGCTCAACGACCTCTGTATCCGGCTTCGGTTTTCGATCTGAGCCGTACTTGAACCAGCCCGCCTGCGTCTTTTGCCCGTAGCGTCCCTGCCGATACAGCAGTTCCAGCCCCAGCGGCTCACGGGCTGTGGACGTTGCAGAAAAACGTCCCTCATGAATATGCCAGAACACATCCAGCCCGCTTAGATCCGCAACGGCAAAGGGTCCCATTGCCATACCGAAGCCGGTTAGCACGCGGTCGACTTGTTCCGGAGTCGCGCCTTCTTCGACCAGGAATTGCGCCTCATCCATATAGGGGATGATCATGCGGTTCCCGACGAAGCCTAAGCCGTTGCCGACCACCACGCCGACTTTTTTGATGTTCTTCGCGAAGGCCATCGCCGTCGCCAGGACCTCAGGTGCGGTTTCCCGGCCCCGCACGATCTCGAGCAAACGCATGACGTTGGCGGGGCTGAAGAAATGCAACCCAACCACCATCGTGGGACGCGAAGTTGCGGCGGCGATCCGGTCGATGTTTAACGTCGAAGTGTTGGACGCGAGAATGCAGGACGGCTTCGCGATGCGGTCCACTTCGGCGAAGACATCCCGCTTGATGGTCATGGATTCGAACACCGCTTCTATGACTAGGTCGGCCTGATCGAAGCCGACCCAATCGGTCTGCGGAGAGATGAGCGAGAGGCGTTGATCTCGCTGTGCGTCCGTTAGGCTGCCGCTTTGAATGCTGCGAGCGTAGTTGGCTTGGATGGCTTTCATGCCACGTTGCAATGCGTCGGCGTCAGAATCGCGGAGGCGCACAGGAATTCCGGCGTTGGCCAAGGCCATGGCGATTCCCGCGCCCATGGTCCCGGCTCCCACCACGGCGACCTGATGGATCGGCAAGACATGTGTATCTGGCGCGAGGCCTGGCACTTTGGACACGGTTCGCTCCGCGAAGAAGGCGTGGATCAACGCCTTGCATTGATCGGAGCTCATCAGGCGATGGAAGATCTCGGCCTCTAGCTTGAGTCCCGCTTCGAGATCCGTCGAGATTGCTGCCGCGATGGCATCTAACGCTGCTCGCGGAGCTTCCAGACCGCGCTTCGACTTGGCGCAACGTGCTCGTATCTCGCTGAGGATCGGTTCGGCATCAGCTGGTGAACCAAGCTTCGAGTGACAGTCCTTGGTGCGGCGTATCTCTCGCGTCTCGCGGGCGAACTGGATTGCAGCTTCAAGCAGTTCGTCGAGTGTGGAGACAGCGGAGGCTGGGGCCTCCGCGCCGGACTGGGGTCCCGCCCCCCTTTGAGCAACGACTCGGTCGATTAAGCCGGATGCTAGGGCGTCGGCCGCCGTGATTGGCTCGCCGAGTGCGCACATCTCGGCAGCCTGCTTTACACCCACTAAGCGGGGCAGGCGTTGCGTGCCGCCAGCCCCGGGGATCAGGCCGATCTTTACTTCTGGCTGTCCCAATTGCGCGTCGGCGGTTGCGATCCGGTAATGGCCCGCCATGGCGAGCTCAAGGCCCGCGCCCAGGGCCGCGCCGTGAATCGCCATGATTACCGGCTTGGGGAAGTCTTCGATGGCATTGAACCACCGATTCAATTCGGGCATCGGACCGTGGCCTGCTACGAACCGGACAAACTCCTTAATGTCGGCACCTGCGGCGAAATTTCGCCCGGCGCCATGGATCACTACAGAGCGAACCGTCACGTCGTCACGCACTGCGTTCAAGGCTTCGACTATGCCCTGCGGGACGCCAGTGGTAAGCGCGTTCACTGGAGGATGGTTGATCGTGATGACGGCCACGCCATCGTGGATTTTCGAACAAATTGGTCCATTCATGTTTTTACGTGGAGGCGCTCGATTTTCACTTGACAGCGTCGAACGTCAGTCTTATGATTGTGGCATCACTGAGAAAGGAGGTGGTCCAGTCAAATGATATCTGGTAGTAAATCTGACGGAACTCAAACCATGCGGGAGGTGGCCGACTCTTAGTCGACTGCCCGTACTCAAGCTTCGTTTCAGTGACGAGGTGGCAGCTCCGGCAACGGAGTGACATCTCTCGCGGGTATGAGGTAAATGAACTGTTTATAATCGACCCCGCTGGTGCCCTAATTGGCTACCAGCGGGGTTTTCTAGTTCTGGAACCGGTGTTTTTGGGGTTATTCGCGGTTGTGTGCTAGACTAAAACTTCACTGTTATGAAAGCCGGAATTCACCCCGCCTACGAAGAGATCAACGTTGTCTGTGCTTGCGGGCACACTTTTAAGACGCGCTCTGCCCATAAGGGCGACATCCGAGTGGAAATCTGCTCCAGCTGCCACCCGTTCTTTACGGGTAAGCAGAAGCTGATTGACACGGAAGGCCGTGTCGACCGCTTCCAGAAGAAGACGGCTCGCGGCAAGGAAGCCGCTGCCGCTCGTCTGAAGCACAAAGAAGACAAGGCCGCAGTACCGGTCGCGTAAGTCTCTCGGGTCCAAATTAGTATCGAAAATAATAAGCGAGCTAACGCATTAGGCGGTAGCTCGCTTGTTGTGCTTGTTAGGACCCTAGAAGTGCCTGAAGGAGTCCGCCGCCGACTACCTAGCCTGTCCCCTAGCGTCGAGGAGAATCGAACTCGGGCTTACTTTGGTCGAACGTGGACTTGTTCCTAAGCTTCCGCTCTTCGCGGTCTTTATTCAATCTCTCCACGCGGCGGTCGTATTCGATCTGCTGCGCGGGAGTCAAAAGCGTTCGAATTTTGAGTTCCTGAGCCCTGCGGATTTCCTGCTGCTCTGGAGCTTGACGGCGATGGAGCTCGTCCATGAGGGTACTGGTCTCATCCGTGATGGCACCAAGCTTGGTCACTTGATCCGAGCTGAGATTGAAACCCTTCTGCATAAAATCCAAATAGTTCTTGCGATAGTCAGCCGGGGCCAGCGGACCGCCGGGAAAGCCCTTACCGCCCCTGCCGCCTTGGACTGCAGGGCGAACCGCAGTTTCCGCGATGTAATACCGCTCTCCGACCACGCCAAGCACGGCTCCGCAGACCAACACCAATCCCATGTAGAGACCGATAGCGGAGCGTGACTGGTTCACCGTGCGTAATCTCCCAGAGGCAGTGTCGCGATGTAGTCGTTGGCGACGTGATCGGCCGCGATCACTTCGGCATAGCTCGAAGAATAAAACAGGTCGCTGGCTGAGGACGCAGGCATTAGAACACCCGTGATCAGAATCGCGAGAACTGCGGTGGCCATTACGCAGATCTGCGCCAAGCGACGAAACACAAAGGTCGTCTCCTTGCGCCGGGATTCAATGCGCTGCCACAGACCCGGCATAAAATCCGCACCCGCATCTACATCTGGACAAGCTTCACGGTATTGTACAAACAGGGCGCTGAGTTTGTCGTTGCCCGTTTCCGGCGAGAAATTCGACATGCGTTCCATTCTATACCTCTCTTGGCATAGCCGCCACTCGGCCTATTGCCGGTTGATTCTGAATTTCAGGTTACTGCACACCTTACTGCACAAACAACTTCCAGCAAGTATATCCCCAACTGTCGCGGACCTGCTATCACCTATCGACACTAAAACCGGCCTCTCCAGACCACCAGTCTACTCGGTATCTCGATCAGCAACCGGCTTCCAACCGCTGGTGTCGGCCTGATCCTCGCCGGCGCCATAAGCCTTCAACACTCTTTGCCTCGCCCGGAACAGCCGAACCTTCAACGCGTTTTCGTTCACGTTGTAAACCTTTTCCAATTCCTTCAACGACAGGCCTTCTACTTCCTTCAATGTCAGGAGAATCCGATCTTCTTCCGAAATCTTCCCCAACAGCGCGGAAACTAGTTCGCGAATCCGAGTCCGTCGAACCAACTCCGTATTGGCCTTCCCGCCGGCATCCGCATCGGCCATGATGACTTGCTGCTCACTAAGGTCCGACATCCGGCTTTCCCTACGCCGCTTCTGCTTGCGCAGATAGTCGTAAGCGGCATTCACGGTCAGGCGGTATAGCCAAGGCTCAAAAACCTCAGGCGTTCGCAACTGGTCCAGTGAATAGTAGAGCCGAAGAAATACCTCCTGGCCGACATCTTCCACATCTTCCGGCCGACCAATCAGGCGAGCAATAGTGCCGAGAATACGTTTGCGATACGCCTGAACCACCTGGTTGAAGGCACCGTCATCGCCGCTCCGAGCCTTTTCGATGAGTTCGAAGTCGACTAGCATTCCCGGCCGCCACGACCGACTGCGGCCATAAATCCACTTTTTTGAAGGCGAAACGGGACTCGGTTACACCGGCTAAGCCCGAAGAAAACCCTCAATTCGTACCTGTGAACCATCGCTCCCCGAACAGCAGGGGGCAAAGGTACAGTACCGATGAAGGTAAGGCGCATCAATTCAATGCTAGGTTACAACAATTCAGGGCGGGTGCGCGATGGAATCAAAGGGAATCGGCGAATTGGCCAATCCCGTTGAGTTAGACGGAGGAGGGAAGGAAAGGAAAGGAAAGGAAAGGGCAACTTACGATGCTGCCCCTTCCCTGGGACAAGAGGATGGGATGTCGCTTGGGCCGCTCCCGCTCGCGCCAAGGCCGCCCTGGGGCCGCGAATCCGTCCGAGGGATGTTGCATTCGCTGCCGGACGCCGGGGTAACGTGCGCGTCTTCGCGCTTAGGAGACGGCCAGCAGCCTGACTC
>JBDTUY010000290.1:0-6663 GCA_040007495.1 Acidobacteriota bacterium
TGGCATCCCCAAAAGGGAGCCAGCCTCGCTTCTGTCCCGGCTGTTCAGCGGGGATTCTATCGCCTATGGGATCGTCTTCACAGCCGCTCTAACTATTTTGGCGATCACCGCCGCGCTGGTGATTCAACTCTGGATCAATTCCGGGGTCTCGCGTGCGCAGTTTGGATGGTCCTTCCTGACATCCACCACTTGGGACCCGAACAGTGATCAATTCGGAGCGCTCCCCTTCGTCTACGGGACTCTGGTTACTTCCATCGTTGCGCTGCTCATCGCAGTCCCTTTTGGCCTGGGAGCCGCGATTTTTCTGGCGGAACTGGCGCCACCCAAAGTCTCCGATATTCTTACGTTTTTGATTGAGTTACTGGCTGCCGTCCCAAGTGTGATCTTCGGGCTGATCGGAGTCTTCGTTCTGATCCCGATGCTCAATGTGATTGTGCCGTTCCTCAAGACGTATCTTGGGTCGATGGCGATTTTCTCAGGACCTTTCTACGGTGTCAGTCTACTAACGGCGGGGGTCGTTCTTTCTGTGATGATCGCGCCGTTTATCATCTCGGTTTCGCGTGAAGTGCTGCTGGCTGTCCCCAAGGATTTGCGCGAAGCGGCTTTGGCGCTGGGCGCTACACGTTGGGAAACCACCTGGGATGTGGTTGTGCCCTATGCGCGCACTGGTATCTTCGGATCTATCTTTCTAGCGCTGGCCCGCGCCCTCGGCGAAACCATGGCTGTCACGATGGTGGTGGGCAACAGTCCCAAGATTGTCGCGTCGCTGTTGGCGCCCGGGTCGTCGGTCGCCTCACTCCTGGCAAGCCAATTCGGCGAGGCTAGCGGTAAGCTTCACCTCAGCGCCCTGATTGAGTTGGGCCTGGTATTGTTTGCGCTGACCTTCGTACTGAATGGTGCCGCCCGGTTGCTGATTATGGCGACCACGGAAAGGCACGGCAAATGACCAGTACGCTCTCCCTTCGGCGAAAGTCGGTCAATGCGATCATGCTCGCCCTTACCGGTGTGTGTACGGTCGCAGCGGTGGGATTGCTCTTCTTTGTTCTTGGCTATCTGTTCGTACAGGGCGGTTTTTCTCTGGACCTTAACTTTTTTACCAAGTTACCTCTTCCGACGGGTGAAATCGGCGGCGGTATGGCCAATGCCTTGCTGGGTAGTGCAAAGGTGCTGTTACTGGCCACAAGCATCGGCGTTCCAATTGGATTCCTGGCGGGCGTGTATCTGGCGGAATATGCCAATCCCAAATACGCGGCTGTGATTCGCTTTGTCACTGACCTCCTGAATGGCGTACCTTCCATCGTGATCGGCATATTTGCTTATGCCATGATCGTGCTTAGCGCCGGACATTACTCCACTTATGCGGGAGGCATTGCTCTCGGTGTGATGATGATCCCGATCGCGTTGCGGACCACTGAAGAATTTCTGCGAGCCGTGCCCACATCGATGCGTGAAGGGTCCATGGCACTGGGTGCTACCAAATCGACCACCATCGTTTCCGTAGTAGTCCCAGCGGCGATGAGAGGGCTGATTTCCGGCATGATGTTGAACCTGGCTCGTGTGGCTGGAGAAACCGCCCCACTGCTGTTTACGGCGCTCAGTAATCAATTTTGGAGCCCGGGCTGGAGCCAGCCAACCGCCACTCTGCCGGTGATGATTTACAACTATGCGATTTCGCCCTATGAGGATCAGCACCGTCAAGCGTGGGCCGCTGGATTCGTGCTACTTTCACTGGTGCTGATCATAAATATTACTGCAAGAACGATTGTTGGCCGCGGCGCCAAAGCGAGGTAGATTGTGCAACCGAAGACAGTTACAGAAGCCGTGCAGGAAGTGATCAGCCCTCCTCTTGCCATGAACACTGCTATTCCCGTGGTCGGTCCCAAGTTGACGTCGAGTGGACTCAATTTCTACTACGGCACGTTTAAAGCGCTGCACGACATTTCGCTGGACGTCCATGCGAACAAAGTCACCGCGTTCATCGGACCCTCAGGCTGCGGCAAATCCACTTTTCTCCGGACCTTGAACCGGATGAACGAAACGATTAAGAAGACCCGCGTTGAGGGCAAGGTGATGCTCGACAACGAGAACATTCTGGAGATGGAGGTGTCGCAACTGCGACGCCGCGTCGGCATGGTGTTCCAACGGCCGAATCCGTTCCCCAAGTCGATTTTCGACAACATCGCGTATGGCCCGCGTATCAACGGCCTGACCAAGAACGCAGCCGATCTCGCGGAACGCGTCGAAAAGAGCCTTATCCGGGCTGCGCTTTGGAATGAAGTGAAGGATAAGCTCAACAAATCCGCATTCGACCTTTCTGGCGGCCAGCAACAACGGCTGTGCATCGCCAGAGCCTTGGCGGTTGACCCGGAAGTCCTGTTGTTGGACGAGCCCTGTTCCGCGCTGGATCCGATTGCGACGGGCAAGATCGAAGAGTTGCTGTTCCAGATCAAGACTACCTGTACCATCGTCATCGTGACGCACAGCATGCAGCAAGCTGCTCGTGTCGCCGATTTTACGGGCTTCTTCCTGATGGGCAAGCTGATCGAGTTCGACACTACGACCAAGATCTTCAAGACCCCCGCCAAGAAGGAAACGGAAGACTACATTACCGGCCGCTTCGGTTGATCGAACCACTGTCGCGCTCTTTAGACCGCGACCCAGTTGAAAGCGTTTTAGCAAGCTTCGGGGAGGAGTGTGCCCATGCGTCATTTTGTTGAGGAATTGGATCAGCTCAAAGCCAAACTATTGGAGATGAGCGCCCTGGTTGAATCGTCCATTCAGCGCAGCGTCAGCGCCGTCACAAACAAAGACCGCTCCGCCGCGGAACTGGTATTCCGTGACGAGCAGCGAATCAATCAAATCGAAATTGAAATCGATGCGTTCGCCGTCAACCTGCTAGCCTTGCAGCAGCCGATGGCCGCCGACCTACGTTTGATCGTGGCCGCGCTCAAGATCAATACCGACCTGGAGCGGATGGGCGACCTCGCCGTCAGCACCGCGCAGCGGGCTCTCTCCCTGATGAATGAGCCGATGATCAAGCCCATGATCGATATTCCACACGTTGCTGGCCTGGTCGAGTCGATGGTCCGCAAGGCGATGGATGCGTTTGTGAATCGCGACCCGGATTTGGCACGCAGCGTCCTGGCATCCGACGATGCTGTCGACAACCTTCGCACCGCCACCTACCATGAACTGATAAGCTTCATGGAAAAAGACCCGAAGAATATCCAACCGTCCATGGAGTTAATTGCGATTACGCGCAATCTGGAACGCATCGCCGACCATTCCACCAACATTGCTGAAGACGTTCTGTTCCTGGTCCAAGGCATCGACGTCCGCCACCACGCCGAAGCTCGCGGATAACGCGTCTACTGTTCTTTAGCCGCTTTAGGCTGCTGCATTCGCACCCGGCTGCACTTCGGGCATTTCCATTTCCGATTCCCGTGATAGAGGTGCCCCTTCAATTCCTTCATGGGTTGTTTGCAGGCCTTGCAGGTCACACTCTCAGTTTAGTGTAGCGGTCACAAATCACGATCCCGCGCCCCCGCCTCCCGGGAACTTCTCCGATCCATTCGATATGGCGATTTGACACGTCAATCGTACTTCACTATAGTTAACATCTAGTAAGATACTACTGTTTATGGTTTGGAAGAATCTTATGCTAACGTCGCTGGTGCCAGGGCTCGCGGTCCTATTGGTCCTTGCTCCGTGTGCTGCCGCACAGATCCCCAGCGATATCGAAAAGAGGGTCTCCGAACTGGAAGAGAAGATGCGGATGATCGATCCGGCGTTCGGCAAGGGAACCAACGCTCAGGATCTGCTTCGCCGTCTGGACCTGCTTGAGCAGAAGCTCGATGGCGTTCTCGCGGCGTCAGCAATCCAACCGTTGCCCACGACGCCGACTCCCTTGGTACAGCAGTCCATTTCCGCACAGACACCTGGAATCGCCGCCGTATCGGTAACTGGAGACTATCAGACCTCGCCCAACGGCGAGACTCGATTGCCCGTCGTTGGGTACATGGATTTTCATGCGAACAAGCAAAGCGGCGATCCATACCAGCCCGACTTCCACCGCTTCGTGCTGCTGTTCGGTCACAGCTTTTCTGACCGGATCAAGTTCTGGAGCGAACTGGAGTTGGAGCACTCTTTGCTTGAGCCTTCGGAAGGCGTCGGTGGCGAGATCGCGTTGGAACAGGCCTATCTCGATTTTCTGATCAAGCCCTACTTCAACATCCGCTCCGGAATGGTGCTCGCGCCGATCGGCATCATCAATGAGCGGCATGAGCCGCCAGCCTTCAACGGCGTCGAGCGACCGTTCGTGGAAACCACCATCATCCCGACTACATGGCGGGAGCTCGGCGTGGGCGTTACCGGGGATCTTGGCCGCGGCTTTCGGTATCGCGCGTATCTGACCTCGTCTCTCGATGCCAGCCGCTTCGATGCGGAGAGTGGCATTGCGGAGGGCAGGACCAAGGGGCTGGATTCGTCGTTCCGGAATCCTGCGAAGGTAGCTCGGTTGGAGTATGCGGGCGTTCGACGGCTAACGCTCGGGGCCAGCGTTTATACGGGGCACGCGGGCTACAATCTCCCTGGACTGAATCCGAACGTCACCATAGCGGAGGTGGACAGTCGCTACAGTTTCCGCCGTTTCGACGTTCGGGGTTTGTTGGCCAATACTTGGCTTAGCCGCGCGGGTGAGCTGAACCATCGCCTCCAACTGGAGACTGGTCAGAATCCGAACGTAGCGAGCCAGATGCGCGGCTACTATGTGGAACCCGCCTATCATCTGCTGCCACGCCGCGCGCGTCACGACGTGATTGTGTTTGGTCGTTATGAGAAATACAACACGCAGCAGCAGATGCCGTTGGGCTATTTGCCGCTGTCGCAATTCAATCGCTCCTCCTGGGTGACCGGCGTGACCTACAAGCCTGTGGCGGATGTCGCGATCAAGTTCGACTACAACTTCAATCGCAACGAAAGCGCCATTGTACGTGCCGTCAACGGAATCAATCTTGGAATCGGGTGGTGGTTCTGATGAAGTCCTTGAAGCTGCTCCTGTTGGTCGGTTTGGCTTTTGGTCAGACTCCGCCAGAACCCAAGCCTGATCGCATCGTTTCGATCCTGGCGGAACGTTTCACTTACAACCCTTCAAGGATTACGGTGAAACAAGGACAACTCGTCGAGTTCGTGCTTGAGAGTGACGATACCGATCACGGCTTCAAGATCCCCACCGCTGGAATCGACGTAGCCATCCCCCCAGTTGGGAAAGGAGCCGTTCGCGTCCGGTTCGTCGCAAGGGAAAAGGGCACCTATGAATTTGAATGCTCACGAGCGTGCGGCGCGGGCCATCATCTGATGCGCGGAGCCATCGTCGTCAAATGAGGTGTCAAATGAAGCGATCTTTATTGCTTGGTGGCGCGATCAGTCTTCTGTTGTTTAGTCAGGCATTCAGTCAATCTGGAGCAACCTCTTCTGGGCTCCTGCCTGGTAGTCCTCTGTCCGGGATCACCCCTTCGGAGCACGAACTCTTCCGGATCGGTTTGGACGATTTCACCGGAGTGGAAACCGCGGCAGATGGCTTGGGTCCGGCGTTCAATGGAACCAGTTGCGCGGTCTGCCACAGTGTTCCCGCAATTGGAGGCGTCAGTTCCATCACGGAGGTTCGCGCGGGCCATCGGGATGCGGACGGCGTCTTCCATGCGCTTAACGGCGGCACGCTTTACCACTTGTTCTCGGTCCCTCCTCACACCTGCCAGGTGCAGATTCCAGTGGAGGCAAACGTGATTGCTCGACGGGCTCCCATCCCTCTGTTTGGCGCCGGCCTGATCGAAGCGATTCCCGATGAGTCGATTCTTGCTCTTGAAGATCCGGAGGATTCGAACAACGACGGCATTCGAGGACGTGCGGGGCGCGTCATCGACGTCGCAACCGGGCGCGATCGCATCGGCCGCTTTGGTTGGAAGGCGCAGCATGCGACACTGCTCGCGTTCTCAGGCGATGCTTACCGGAATGAAATGGGCATCACCAACGATCTTTTCCGAGACGAAGAAGCTCTGGGATTCACTAAGGAACAGTTGCGCCTGTGCAGTGTTTCGCGCGGGCTCGAAGATGTTCGGGACAAGCGGACGGGGCTTCGCAGTATCGACAAATTCACCAACTTCATGCGGCTCTTGGCCCCCCTGGATCGCGGTCCAATTGATGACGCGGTTCGATCCGGCGAAGCGCTATTTCGAGCGGTAGGCTGCGCTTCTTGTCACACTCCCGTCTTCATGACCGGCTTCAACTCGAATCCGATCTTTGATCGAAAGCCAGTGCCTCTGTACTCAGATCTGTTGCTGCATGACATCGCTACGGGTGACGGGATTGAACAAGCCTCTGCCAAAGCGGGAGAGATCCGCACGCCGGCTCTGTGGGGGTTGCGACTTCGACGGCCCTTGTTGCACGATGGCAGCGCCGCGACTTCGTCTGACGCCATCTCTCGCCACGCAGGCGACGCGACCGGTGTGGTCGAACGCTACAAAGGCTTGGCAGACGCGGAACGGGAACAGCTACTGGCATTTCTCAACTCGCTGTGATCTGCACATCTCGGGTGCCGCCTCAGCTTCCGACTTGGCGTCGCTCGACGTGATCCACTTCAACTCCCGTGCGTTGGCGACGATCACT
>JBDTUY010000291.1:0-6659 GCA_040007495.1 Acidobacteriota bacterium
TTCATACTCCCGCAAATCTTCAGTGGCGTTTGGGCTACCATCTGTGATTAACATCGTCCGCCTCTTCGCTCCCCCAGCTCTCTGAATCTCAACTGATTACAATCCATTCAGGCGGGAGCCCCAAGAGCACTCCCGCCATCTTCACCAAACGCCTAGCTGCGGACCTGAACAGCGTGGTTGTTACGGAGGATGCCGGTACCGTACAGCACATCAACCGTGAACTGCTGAGCTAACGTATTGGGCTGGTAGCTCATCGTGACGCGCATGCCAAAGTTGCCCAATTCCGCGTACTCGGCAATCGCACCAGTGCCCGGCAGCGGCTGAGGCAGCCGGCGAACTACAAGACCCATCGCGTTCTTCGCAAATGCCAGGTTGTTGGTCGTAACGGTAGTGCTACCCGTCTTGGCAACAAACTGCGAACGGAAAACAAAGAAGTCCTTGATCTTGCCGACCGTGCCATCCACCAGCGCGTGCAGACCTGCATCACCAGCCTTGGAATATTCGCTGAAGCGAGGAATCTGACGCAACGATGAATAGGTGCCCGGATCAACCACTAGGTACTTCGCATTGCTCGAAGGAACCTTTGCGGAGAACAGAGCTGTCTCAGCAGCGTCCACCACCGCTTCCGTGATTGCGGTGCCGCCAGTGCCGACGGGCGTATTCGTCGTAAACGCCGGGTACAGAGCCAATAGATCGCTTTCAATGCGTTCCGCAAGCGCGACCACCGCCGGCTGCATGTAAAGCCGCAGCAGATCCGGTACCGCCAGAACCTTTGTCACATCCGGAACCAGGAACGTCGCTTCAGCGTGCGTATTCAGCACGATCTGCGCATTGCCCAAACTCGGGTTCTGCGTGACAACCGAGCCGCCCTCCGCGATGTTGTTCGCCACTAGCGTCGGCGGAATGGGCACATTAATCGTGTCCCCAGCCTGCGCGAGCGTTGGCTCATAGTCGCGATTCACCAGGTTGCCCATCACCAGGTTTCCCATCAAAGCCGGAAGCGCATCTGCTGCAACCAGCTTGACGATCGCGTTGGCCACATTTGCTGACGTAATTGCTGCCATTTGTCCTCTTTCTCCTTCACTCTCGTTGTTAAAGCACGTGTTCGTGCACAGGGCCGTCCGCATGCCCACTGCCGTTGGAGCCCTGCGCTCAGGGCCGGGCCCAGTCAACCTGCGGACGGAACCCTACACATCTCAAACTCTTGGGCGCTACTCGCGTCCTAAGTGAGCCCACGCAACGTCTGCGCAGCTACTCTGTAAATTTCTTGCCGCACCCGATCCATCTCTTCGCTGCTCATCCCCGGACGAATCTTGTCCAGGTCAACGCTAGTCGGACTCAGGTTCGCCCTCTGACCTGAGCTTGCTCCAGACCCACCCGCCAGTCTTGCCGGCAACAGTTCCGGATTTTCGCCGACGAACTTCGCTAAGTACTCCTGCATGGCCTCACCGCTGCGAGCCTTCAGGCTTCCATCGGCGCCCCGCTCTATGTCTTCCTTCACGACCTTGTATGCGAGATCGACCTTGGAGACTCCCAAGCGTTGTAATTCCGCGCGAATCGAGGAGCTGCGTTCAGCCTCTTCAGCCGCCGCACGTGACCGCGAATTCTCCGCAGCCAGTTCGTTGACCCGTAATTCGAGACTCTCGCGCCTTCGCCGCTCTTCCCCGAGTTCCGTCTTGCGGAACTCTTCCACTACCGCCTGCACGATCGCCTGGATTCCGCTCTGATCCTCTGCCATACACTCTCCCTCAACTTGCCCGAGCCTCCAAACAAAATGGGGACCGTCGCATCAGTCATGCTCCTACGAGCACCCGACCAATCCGTCGATCCCCAAAGTCTTACAGCAACTCGCCGAACTTTAACTTCTACGCGGCCTCAAGCTCTTCTACTATCCGGTCTTTAACGTCCTGTCGCGCATCACACAAATACTTAAGTGATAGTTTCTTTAGGATTTCTTTCTTCAAGGTTGGTGAGACCGGCCCCAGTGCGAGCAAATCTTTGGCCTCCTGCAACTCCGTGCTCAAGTCCGCGATATCGAACTCATCCAAGCCCATGACGCTCACCTGAAGCGTGTCTTCGCGCGCCGCCTCAATCGCCCGCAACACTCGCCGGATCTGTTCTTTGATCGCATCTCCGTACGCCCGCAGTACTTCTTGCGTGAAGGATGCGTCACGTTCCTTGCTCACTCCACTCGCACGCGCGCCAGCATCTAACGAGGCACCTGCCTGCCTTACGTAACACACACGATAGATCTCTTCCTGCAGTCGAACCAGATTGTCGTTGGCAATTTGATAGACCCTGCCTTCTGGCTCCGTCCACCCAAACCGATCGCCAGGAGCAAGTTGAATGTAGTAGCTCTCGCCAACAATCTGACTCCATTCTCGATCCGAGTACACCACCGGCATGGCGAACAGGCCCATCGTCAACGCCCAACTCAGCGCGTTCGATTTATTGAAATGCTCCAGCTGCAACGTACCCGCCCGGTTCAGCATCCATAGCCCCGGCGAAATTCGCAGGTCAAACAGTGGCACCTGCTGCAGCTTCGCTAATCCGTGCTGCCCTTCATCCACCGCTTGAATCTCCGACTTCGCATCCTCCCGGCAATAGATACGGAAGTTCTGCTTGTCGTAGTACGACCACCGCGTCTCGACGCGCCACTCCGCATCTTCGACATTGCTCTTCTTCATCGACTGGGTGCGGATCACAACCCATTCAAAGCTGCCATGGTCGTCCAAGCTCCAGTTGATGACCTCATCCGCCGAATACCCGACGAGGTAGGCCCGCGATGCTCCGCTCGCATCCTCAGCCGCTCTCGTCTGTGCCTGAGAAAACACCCGAGGGAAATCCACCAGCACGTAGCTTGTCCCTGCCACCATGCCTTCCACAAACTGCTGCCGGAAAAAATCCGCCAGGCTTGTCCCCTTCCGATCCACATCCTCCACTAACTCGGAAAAGAACGCCTTAGCTGGATCGCTGTTCCCGGTGAACGTCAGCACTGGCTCCCGCCGAAACAGCGTCGCAGCATACCAATCGACGATGGAACCTATGTAGTTCTCGTAAAACACGCGGCTCAGGCGCTCGCCATAGACCTCGGCTGGCTCCCGATGCCTGCGCACCAGATACTCTTCCGCATGCGCCTTCAGTTGCTCACCGCCGATGTACAGATCTCGGTACTTCTTCCATGCAGTCTTGCGCCCAGAGTATTCGGGATGCTCTTGATCGATATCAAACACGTTGTCTCTCCATAGTTGAAAGCCTCGTCAGATCATCCCCGGAAAATAGGGACTGACATCGTTTTTGCGCGCTGCATGTTGCCAAGACCAGAAACCAGTCTTCGCAAAAAGGGCTGTCCGTCCCATTTTCCCGGAACCGCTACGACGTCTGCCCGTCCTACATCAACCTCTCACCGCGCTCACCGACCTTTACTGCACCCTGAAACTCCTGCCACACCAAATACCCCAACGCATCGGACAAGTGCGTTCGTTTCAGATCTCGATCCTTATCCAACACCTGACTGCCATCTTTATAAGCGACCTGCTCAAAATCCTTAATCAATTCCTTGCACTGCGGATCGATCACCAACGACCGTTCACCCGACGCAGCTCCCAACTTGGCGTTCATCAAAGTCAACCGCTCCCGCACGGCCGGATTCGACTTTGGAACTTTGTACTCCACCGGTCCATACTCTCCGCTGCGGAAGAATTTCTTGAGAGTCGCAATATCCGAACTGCCAGTCGTTTGCATCCGAGCCCCGGTCGCATCCGCAAACACCGTCAGTCCCGCTGCATGTTCCGGAAACCGAGCTTGAAATTCTTCGCAAGCCTGTATAGTCGTCGCCCGGCTTAATACAATCTCGTCCAATACTGTCACCACTTCCCCGCACACTTGAGCCACCACCGAACACATCGGATCCACGTTAAAATCCAAAGCCCACAACAACCGCCGCCTTGGATCAACATTCGCAGCGCGAACATTACCATCTCGCTCAAACGCGTGATAAACCCTTCCCGCATTCAAGTGAAGATAGTTACCAAGAACCTCCTGCTGATAAAACCGGGCATCGTAGCTATTCTTCAACCGTTCATAGTAGTCCGGGATCTGGTCCAGCAAAAATCGATTCTCGAACGGTTTTGCCAGGATGGTGTCATACCCGGCGATTGGCGAAGCAACGAATCGCTCATAAACCCAGTCGTAACCCTTCGGCGTCCACACCGCGAACCCGCATAACTTCGTCGCCTTCGGATCCCGTAACCGACCCTCCAACCGCAACCAAGCCTCTTCAGACGTGTACGTCAATTCATCCAGTCCGAACCAAGCCAAATTGCTGCCGCGCAGCCGCTCAAATTCTTCTACCGCCCGAAACAAAATCCGCGAGCCCGTCTCGCTCATCACAAGATAGTTCTCAGCCCGATTCAATTGGTGCGGAATGCGATTCACTTCTAATAACTCGATCAAGGTCGCAACCGTCGCATCCCGTAACATCGGATACGTTGGAGCTCCAATCAGCCCGGTCCGGCCCTGATTCACGTAGCTCAGTCGGATAGCTTCCCAACACAACGCTTGACTCTTGCCCGATCCGATCGGTCCCGAGAATCCCTTGAACCGAGCAGTTGAGTCATGGAATCGTTTCTGCGACGGGAGCTTCCCGTATACTAGATCCCGTTTTTCTTGTTTTCGGATTCCGTCTCCGGTTTCTCCACCCCCGGCTCCACCCACTGCACTCGAATGTCCCGCGGCTGTTCTTCGTCCAACTCTTTTTTCAACTGCACTAACCGGATATAATCCGCCAGACTCGCTTTTACGTCGTCCGACGCCAGCTTTTGCTCCATCTTTGTTAGAAGCTTGTTTACTACGTCCGCTTGCTTCTTGTCCCCGCAGCTGCTCGCGCTGCTTGCTTTCGACCTCGGCGCACTTTTTTTTTGCCGCCGGTTTTGTGCTCATCAATAAGGCCCTCGCGATAACAAGATCTCGCACTCCCCACCAACTAAGTCCACTTTGTTCCGCTACCCCGTTGATTCGCCAACAATTCTACTTCCTCCACCACTCGCAATCACACGAGATTCGCGCCAAAATCACTCTTTTCCTCGTCAAAAAGATGACTTCGGCCACCAAACCCCGTGCGCCTCGCCCGCAACCGGGTAAGCGCGGAGTTCATCGCCCCTACCACCACGTCCGTTATCCTTAAGAACACTCCATGCCCCAACCCGCACCGAAACCAATCACCGCAGCCCAAATCCTCACACAGCTCCGTGCCCAAGCCTCTCCCACAAATCTCCAAGGCATGGCCCGCTTCGCCATCCGCACCGATCGGGCACTCGGCATCCCAACAGACGAAGTCAACAAGATCGCAAGACCTCACCGTAAGAACCATGCACTAGCGCTCGATCTATGGAACACCAATTATCGTGAGGCCCAGTTGGTTGCTATCTTGATCGCCGACCCTGCCAAGCTAACCGGACCGCAGATGGACCGGTGGGCGAGCCAACTAGACTCCTGGGATGTTTGCGACTCGTGCGCGATCCATTTGTTCCGCAAGAGTCCTTTGGCATGGAAGAAGGCACTCGTGTGGAGCAAACGCAAGCCAGAGTTTATCCGCCGCCTGGGATTCGCCATGGTCGCAACCTTGGCAGTTCATGACAAGACCAAATCTGACGACGTGTTTGAAGACTGGTTGCCCCGCATTGAAGCAGCCGCCCGCGACCCGAGAAACTTCGTCAAGAAAGCAGTGAATTGGGCGTTGCGCCAAATCGGCAAGCGAAACCCGAATCTCCGCCAGTCCGCCATTGAAGTAGCCCGACGCTTATCAACCGATAAGGACCCGACCGCCCGCTGGATCGCAAACGACGCACTTCGTGAATTGAATCGATTTTCAATTGAGCCGTAACGATGTGGCGCACGCACTCATGCGTGCCGCGTCGAAACTCTTCTCGACGCCTGCCATTGGGCTCAACGAACTACCGGGCCAAGAGCCATCAGGAACAGAGACCAAAAAGAAAATCGCCGCTGACCCATACAGGCGACACCGGCGATTCTCACTTCTGAATTCTAAGTTCTAACTTCTTGCTCTTCTACTTCGCCCTTCCCAGCTTCCGGTAGTATTCTTCGACGTTCGCAGCGTAGCCCGCCGGCGTCTTGTCCGTCGAAGGACTCCGCACCTGACCACTCTGCGTCTTAGCTAGTTCCTGCCGCAGTCCGACCTCCAACGTTTCCAACTGTGGCAGCACCGTTCGCGCCAGCCGATCCTGCAACTCGGGACCCGACGGGTTCCCAGTCACCAGGCTCTGTATCGCTTGCTCCACTTCATTTGCCTGCGCGATCAATTCACGATTGCCTTGTGCAGCCTGTCGGATTCCTTGCACCTGTCTCTGCGCTTCACGGAGCACCTGCTGCTGATCTACTGGTGGCAGATCGGGACGATCATAGAAGCCTTGCGGGTTAAACCGGCCGAATCGGTCATACTGCGGCGTTCCACCGTAATAGCCCCCATTGCCACCGTTCTGATTGCCGCCTTGCTGACCACCGCCTTGCTGGCCGCCACCCTGGGCCTGTTGCTGACCACCTTGTCCCTGCCCCTGACCTTGACCCTTGCCCTGACCGTCTTTACCCTGACCTTGCCCTTGTCCCTGAGCTGATTGACGGTGCTCATCGCGACGTCGATC
>JBDTUY010000292.1:0-6612 GCA_040007495.1 Acidobacteriota bacterium
GTTGCTTGGCGTCGTGCTGCTGGTAGATCTGAGAATTCTCGGCGTGGTGAAGGGCGTGTCTTATGCATCCCTGCATCGTTTGTTGCCTTGGGCCGCTATTGGCTTCGGCGTGAACGTCATCACCGGGATATTGTTCTTCGTGGGAATCCCCGGACAGTACATTGGAAATCCCGCCTTCTATTGGAAGATCGTCCTTGTCCTGCTGGCTGGTCTGAACGCGTTCTATTTTACGGTTTTTGAGGAGCCGTGGACACTGGGGCCGGGGGAGGATGCGCCGATGACCGCCAAATTCGCGGCCGCTTCGGCCATGGTCCTGTGGGTCGGCGTGATGTATTGCGGCAGCATGTTGCCGTTCTTGGGAAACGCGTTCTAACTGGGCAACAACTGGGGAAAGGAAATCCATGTCATTGGTTATGGGAACGGTTGTTTTGGTGTTAGGCGCAGCGGTCGTGATCGGAATCGCCGGGTACGTAGTGGATCGGTGCACCGCGAGCCACGAACAAGAGATGGAGCATAAGGACTAAGCGCATGCGGGAGTTTCTTGGTTCCATTGAACAGCTCGCGCTCAGCCAATGGGTTCACGAAGCCAACACCATTTGGGCGTTCCCCACGATCTTGTTCGTGCACACCTTTGGGATGGCTATTGTTGCCGGAGGCAGCGCGATGATAGACCTGATCGTGCTGGGTTTCTGGCCTGCGGTTCCGATCAAACCCTTCGCGCGTATCTTCCCCGTGTTGTGGATCGCATTCGGATTCAACGCAGTGACCGGAACCATGATGCTAATGGCCGACGCGACAGCGAAGCTGACGATGCTGGATTTCTACATAAAGATGGCGCTGGTGTTTACTGGATTCTATACGCTGGTGCGCATGCGCAAGCTGTTCGACGATCCGCAACTGGATCGCGTTCCATTGCCCGGCAGCGCAAAAGTGTTGGCCTGGGCATCGCTGGTGTGCTGGCTCGGCGCAATCACCGCCGGCCGCTTAATGGCCTACGTCCATTAGACTGGTTGTTAAACGGTATGGCATCGCTCGCGAGTTCACGCGGTGGTATACTTTCGGGCGGTTAGTACGTATAGTATCGGGTCCCCTAACCCTTTTGAGGAGGTGCACCAAATGATTAAGCGAGCTCTAGGCTGTGTGGCCTTATGCGGTTGGATGGTGGCGGGTAGCGGCGCGCTGCAGGCTCATCATTCCCTTGCGGGCGTCTATGACATGAAAGCCGATAAGGAAGTGTCGGGGACGGTAGCGACGGTGAAGTTCTCGAATCCCCACGGATCGATGTCTGTCGCGGTCAAGAATGCGGATGGCACGATGACGGAGTGGGTAATGACTCTCGGCTCAGTCAACTCCCTCTCGCAAAAGGGGGTTGGAAAGATCGGACCCAATGCCCTCCACACCGGGGACAACATTAAGGTGAGATTCCTTCCCGCGAAGGACGGCAGTCCGCTGGGGTTTCTCAAATCCGTGACCTATCCCGACGGACACGTGATCCAGATCTCCGCTGGCAACGCCAACGACTAAAGCGTCACGACTAGAGCGGCACGACTAGAGCAACCAGGAGAAATATCATGACTTCCCGACCAGGGATCATTTGCTTGAGACTCGCGCTCGGGGCGGTTCTCGCAATCGGCGCGGTGTCGACGGCCAGCGCGCAGGGGGGTGCTGCCGGTGCCCCAGCGCAGGGTGGCCGTGGAGCGGGCGCCGGAGGTGGTGGACAAGCTGGCGGCGGAGGTCGAGGTGGTGGAGGTCGAGGCGGCGGCGCGGCGCAGTACACGCCTGCAGCCGGTGCGAAGGACCTGAAAGCAGTCCTTTTCAACTGGGCTTGGTATATGGGCATGCTCCGGAGCAGTGAGGAGCGCGACCTGATCATGTCCCTCGAATATCAGGGCAAGGGCACCGTGCAAACCGACGGGCAGCCCTGCAATGTAACGAAGTATCGAACCAGCATCAGCTACCAGACGTCAGGCGAGCGGATTCAGTACACGGGCACCCGGCCCAATGGCCAAGCGTGTTCCAATATCGAAGTCCTTAGTGGAGCGTATGCGTGGAACGAAGACATTCCGGGCGCCGAACTCGTCGCCGGTAAAGGCAAGGCGACGCCGATGCCCGCAACTGTAGAGGAACGCATGATTCGCCTGTGGGCAAGTCCGCAGGGCGCGTTCAAGGGGGCGATGGCGGGGACGAGCGATCCCCCGGAAATGGCGCCCAGGCCGCAACGGATACCTGCTGACGTCTCGAAGGCCGGGAAAACCTCCGTCGAGTGGCAAGGCAATAAGCCCGTTGTGACGTTCCCAATTCCGGGCGTCCCCAATGCAACCGCGACCGCGACACTCGACGCGAAGTTCATGGCCGAGCGTGTCGTGGTGAAACAGGGATCGAACACTTACGAGTTCACTTACAGCGACTACAAAGATTTTAACAATCCGCTCAATCCGGCCGAGGCGTTTTACGCGGGCAAGATGACGGAACGCAAAAACGGCGCAGTGATCCGCGACATTACCTCGACGCTGACGGAAACCGGACAGATGTATGTCGTGATGCCGGTTCCGGCCAGCGTCAAAGCAGCGATCAGGCCAACGAATCAGCCTCCCAACTGGACGCTGAATGCCAATGCGCCGGTGACGCAGTCTGCAACCGTCGTAACCCCGCGGCTGTCCAATGGCAAGCCAGATATGACAGGAAACTGGGGCGGTGCCCCTGCTCCAGTTTCGGGTAATGGGACCCGCCGATGTGGTCCAACGCAGGTGAAGGGTGGGGGAATCAGTCCCGATGTCGGCTGCCAAACCGGGCAAGACAATTTCTGGGTGGATTACGAGTGGATCTCGCCCTCGCGGTTTGGGCCGAGTCGTCCCAATTACAGACCAGAGTTTTGGGACAAGGTTCAGGAACTGGATCAGTGGACCAATAAATTCGATCCCGTCATGACCTGTCAGCCGTTGGGAATCCCGCGGCAGGGCACGCCCCGGCGCATCATCCAAACCGACAAAGACGTCATCTTCTTCTACGGGGAATATGCCGATTACGGCGGTGGCAACACGGAATTTCGCGACATCCCGACGGATGGCCGTAAGCGCAACACGGAGTCGGTCGAAGCCTTTTACTACGGGTATTCGATCGGTACGTGGGAGGGCGACACACTGGTGATCGATTCCACAAATTTCGTCGATACCACCTGGTTTGGACGCGGAGGTCTTTTCCATGATGAGTACCTGCATATCGTGGAGAAATTCACGCGTAAGGGCAATGAAATCTTCTACGAAATCACACTGGAGGACCCTACCGTCCTGATAGAGCCGTGGGTGATGCCGACGAAAACGCTGCGGCTCAACGCGAGCGCCAATCCCACAATCATTCCGGAGCGTGCCAATTGCGAGGTGTACGAGACGAATGACTTCAGCAGCCAGCTCCGTCACTAAGAGCTACCAGCTCCATCAGTAAGGGCGGAGGCAGATACTCGTATGAGCAAAGCAGCATGGACGGTACTCATCGGGATCGCATTATCTACTTCGCTGATGGAACGTAGCCACGCGCAGTCGCCGAGTGCAGGAGCCGCAGTCTCAGTTCCTGTACCCGCAACCCTCAACCAATTGATGCGAGGAACCCTCTATCCCGCTTCAAATATCGTGTTCGCGGCGCAGGACCTGGATCCGGCGACTGTACCCCATGCCAAAGATCCCAGCATGGCAACCGACCTCTTAACCAGTACCTTCGGGAAGTGGGAGGCGGTTGAGAATAGTGCTCTGGCTATGGCTGAGCTGGCGAACCTGCTCACGCTACCAGGGCGTAAGTGCTCGAACGGTCTGGATGTTCCCATCAATAACCCGGATTGGGCCAAGTTCGTGCAAGAGCTTCGCGATGCTGGAATGGCCTCCTACGCTGCGGCGAAAGCCAAGAGTCAGGACAAGATTATCGATGCCACCGAGGTTCTGGCCAATGCGTGCATGCACTGCCACGTGAGATATCGCGAGAAGAAGCCCGCAAATCGATGCAAGTAAGGCTAGCAGCGGGAGGATAACGTGAGAAAACAGCAGAAACAAATACTGACCGCCGTGGCGGCAGCTTTATTGCTGGTGGGGGCGGGTGCGGCGCTTGCTCAGCGAACTCCTGGTGGTCCGGCGACCGCATCGGAATTCGACGCGTTCTATACTCTGGGTCCGGATTCCATGCCGCGCGATGGCGTGCCGAAGGGCGAGATCCGGGGTCCGTTCAAGCTGCCCAGCAAAGTGTATCCGGGCGTCGAGCATTCCTACTGGGTGTACGTTCCGGCGCAGCACGATGGTTCGCAGGACGCGAGCCTGATGGTCTTCAATGATGGCGCGACCTACTTGAAGGCTGACGGCTTCTATCGGGCAAACAACGTCCTGGACAATCTGACCTACCGTGGCGACATTCCGGTGATGATCGGAGCGTTCATCGATCCTGGCGTATTTGTGGCGGATGGCAAATCGAATCGTCAGGAAGAGTATGACCCGCTGGGCGACAAGTATTCAAAGGTGATCGTGGATGAGTTGATGCCAGTGCTGTACAAGGACTATAAGATCTCGCGCGATCCGGATCGTCATGGATTTGCGGGATGGAGTTCCGGAGCCATCGCGGCGTTCACTGTCGCATGGGAGCGGCCCGATCAGTTCCACAAGGTGCTCTCCGGCATCGGAACGTATGTTGATCTCAAGGGCGGCTACGTGTATCCGGAAAAGGTCCTGGCGAGCGAGAAGAAGCCAATCCGGATCTTCATGATCGACGGGCGCAATGACAACCGTGGAACGAATGACAAAGCTGGCGACAAGGCCGCGGACAAGGGTGCGTATGACCCGCATCGTGACTGGTTCATGCAGAACGTCCGGTTGAAGGACGCCCTGACCAAGAAGGGCTACGACGTGAACTATTCGTGGGGCATGGGTGTGCACAGCCACAACATGGGCGGCGCGATGCTGCCGGAAATGATGCGCTGGCTGTGGCGCGATCAGCCAGTTTTAGTGGACCCCAACGATAAAGCAGAGCGTTCGTTCCGCGCGAAGAAGTAGCTGCGTGGCGCGCGCTTCCAGGCTACTTTGTCGGTGCCGGATCAATCCTCAGTAATGCACCCTGGTCTTCCGCAGTCAGCACATACAGCAACCCATCAGGACCTTGCCGGATATCGCGAACGCGCTGTTGCAGGTCGCGGAGCACACCCTCGCGATGCAGTTCCTCCCAATCGCCATTGAAGTCGAGGCGTTCCATATGGCCTGAGCGCGGAACTTCCCCTTCTCGCATGCCGCCGACAAACAGATTATTCTTCCAATTGGGATAACGATCGCCCGAGTAGAATGTCAGGCCCGAAACCGCAATTGCAGGCATCCAGTAGACGACTGGCGGCTCCATGCCCTCCTTATACGGATTGATGGAAACGTTCGGGCCGGAGTAGATTCGCCCGTGGCTCACGATGGGCCACCCGTAGTTCTTGCCTGCCGCAAGGATGTTTACTTCGTCGCCGCCGTTGGGGCCGTCTTCACACTCCCAGATGTCGCCCGTGACGGGATTCAACGCGAGGCCCAGCGGATTGCGATGGCCGATGGTGAACACCTCGGGTCGGGCGCCAGGGCGATTGACGAAAGGATTGTCGGGTGGCACGGTGCCGTCGTCCTTAAGGCGCAGCACCTTGCCCTGCAGGCTGCCAGGGTCCTGCGACGTCATCGACGCGGTGGAGGGCGGATCGCCGCCGGCGCTGAGCGAGATGTAGACCATGCCATCGCGGCCAAACAGAATGCGCGAGCCGCCACCGCCAATGCCAGCAGTGAACAGGTCCAGAAAGTTCGTGATGGAGGTGCCGTTCCAACGTCCCCGCCCGAGCGTGAGCCCTCCGGGAGAGTTGTCGGTCGCGGGCTTGTTGTAGCTGAAATAGATGAGCGAGTTTTCGGCGAAGCGCGGATGCAGTGCGATGTCCATCAAGCCAGTGAGACCGGTAGCTTGGATAGGCGGCATGCCCGTGATCGGCGCGGGTTGCAGCACGCCATTGTGCACGATGCGCAGACGCCCCGGACGCTCCGTAATCAGGATGTCGCCGTTCGGAAGGAACGCCATGCTGAAGGGTTGAACCAGCCCTTTTGTAACGACCAAATGCAGGCCGCGCTCCAGTCCTGTATCGAAGGCGATCGGACCGTTGGGCAGCTCCGGCGAAGGCCAGTTGATCCCTTTGGGTGTCCCTCCGGTTTTGCCTTTCGTATCGGCCTTGGCCTTCCCAGCGACCGCTGGCTGCTGCGCTTGAGCAAACAAAGTGAACAGCGCAACAGCAGCGCAGATTGGCAAGAACACAGACAAGGTGACAATGCGGCGATTCTTCATGGTGTAGATTGTACTCCACGGGTGAGAGGGAAACTCGTCAATTTAGAGAGTCTGTAAATTAACACGGCTGCGCTTTCTTAAAGGATCTTGCCATTCTGGTGGGCCATCAACGGAAGATCGGGTTTGAAGTTAAGGGTTATCACTAGTTTTCGACGGTGCGACGAAAGTCTGTCAAGCACTATTTCATGATTTGATTCAATGAGATGGGGTTCACTCTCGCCGCCGTCGCGGTAGCATTCAGGAGGTTAGTCTAGACACCGGGCGCTAAAAACGCGCCGCCGCTAGCGA
>JBDTUY010000293.1:0-6605 GCA_040007495.1 Acidobacteriota bacterium
AGGCACGGCCAATCTCACCGCACCGGTCGTCGCCTGCACGTCCGCCGCACCGGTTGGCGCATTCTCCGGAACCATTTTCACGATCCTCGATACGCGCAATATCACCTTGCGCCGCCTCAATATCTCCGGCGGGGTCGGGGTCTTCATGCAGGACAGCCGCGGAACCTTCTCCAGCGTCAACATTAACGGCAGCCGCAGTGAAGGCCTCAGCGTACAAGGCGCAAGCTCGCTGACGCTGATGGGGGGTACCCTCTCCGGTCCGTCTCCTGGCGTATTCGAGGCGACACCGAATACCGTCACCAATAGCTGCGGCAACGGCATCAACGTCGGTCCTGGAGCAAGCGTAGTCTTCGCCATGCTTGGAACCATTTCAGGCAACGCAGGCGCAGGCGTGATCGTAAACGGCGGCACCTTTGCTGCTTCCGGATGCTGTGTGGTAGAAAACGTCGGATCGGTCGTGATCGAGAACAATCGCGCGGGAATCAGCGTCGGGGTCAGCGGAGGATCGGCGTCGGTCAACGGCGGCTCCACCTGTTCAGGCAGTCCCGGAACCGCGGCCATTCGGAATAATAAGGAGTGGGGCGTGATCGCCTCAGGACCGTCCTTCTTCGGCCTGAACGGGATGGTGACGTTGGAGGGCAACCAGTCGGCACCGACCAGCGCTACGGCCTTGGCCTACCGATCAGCAATCTACGGCAACTATGGGGCGACCATCTTCGTAACCCCTGGCGCTGTGATTCGGACCACCAATGCAGGCGCGGGAGTGATCGTGGACGCGCAATCGAAACTGCGGCTCGGTTCCCTGCCGCCTTCGCTGCCTCCAGGAGCGCCGTGTACGCAACCCACCTACCCCAATGCGTCCATCACCATGAACGGCGATGACGGAATCCGGGCCACCAACCTGTCGTTCATGGAGATCCTCAGTACGACAAACGTCATGTCCAACGCGGGCAAAGACGCCAAGTGCGACGACACCTCCGTCCTGTCGGGCATCAAGAGTGGTGTCGGCTCGAATAAGTGTAAATAGTGGATCGGTAGCAACGAACGCCCGAGGCATGGACTTCGGGCGTTCCACGAAGCCCGGTGACAGACGTGACGTTTCCGGTTTTTTACCGCCCATTGACAGCGTGCGCAGCGTCAAGAGACGAACCCCGGTGACGAAACCCGGTGACAGACGTGAAGTTCCCCAGTTTTTGGGAGCATGGTTTCATACCGCATTGACAGCGTGCGCAGCGTCAAGATAACCTCCCTAGATGACGCCTTTTACGCGACGAGCCCTTATTTTTTCGCTGTTCGGGATCGCCGCCTCTGTGAGCGCCCAATACGCCACCCGAGATTCCTGGATTGAATCCGGGGCGAAGATGCTCCTGCCCGAGTTCGATACGTTCGGCAACTCCGAGGGATCGATCGGCGTGTTAAACGCATCCGGGGACTTGCAGACGGAGGGCCATCCGTTCTTCACGCCTCTAGGATCGAACGGACGCGCCTGCGTCAATTGCCATCAACCGACCTATGGCATGAGTCTCTCCGCCACCAGCATGCAGGATCGCTGGAAGTCCACCGATGGCAAAGATCCCGTATTCGCGGCATTCGACGGGTCCAATTGCCCTGACCTGCCGCAGGACCAGGAGTCGTCGCATTCCTTGCTGATCCATCGCGGCCTGTTCCGGATTCCGCTCGCGTGGCCGCCGAAGAACTCCGACGGCTCGGCGAAACCGGTCGAGTTCACCATCGAAGTGATGCGTGACCCGACAGGTTGCAATACCAGCAAACAGCATGGGCTGAAGAGCGCTAATCCGACCATCTCTGTCTATCGCCGACCTCGTCCAGCCGCGAACCTTAAATATGTAGTCGCGGGCGGCAGATCGATTATTGCGAAGACGGGTCTGCTCGCAGATCTCGATCCTGATTCCGGCGCACCCGTCGCAATGAACCTGATGAGCGACGCTCGTGAGCCATCCTTGAAGGCGCAGGCGCTCAGCGCGATCTTGGGTCATGAGCAGGCGCATGAGGCACCTTCGGCCGAGCAGTTAGCTAAAATCGTAGAATTCGAATCGCAGGTTTACTCAGCACAGGCCATCCACATCTGGGCGGGACCTTTGATGGGCGATTCCCTTGGCAAAAATGCACCCAAAGGTTTGGGACCCGTAGCCTTGCGCGACCGCCAGTTGGGAGCCACCAGCGCCGATCCAGTTTTCGGTTTCTTCACCGGCTGGAAAGAGGGCACGCACTACCAGGCGTCCATCGCGCGCGGTGCCGACATCTTTATGCATCGCCAGTTCTGGGTCCGCGACGCCGCGCACTTCAATTCGACCAACCGAGGCAATCCAGTAAAAGGAACCTGCGCCAGCTGCCACGGTTCATCTATGACGGGACAAGACGCGGCGGCCGGATGGATGGATGTCGGCGTTTCCAACTATCCGACCTGGACGGAGTCTCCCACGTGGAGCGAGACCAGCGAGGTTCCGGTCTTCAAGATCACCTGCGCCCGCACCGCCGATCCGCATCCATTTTTAGGGCGAACCATTTACACCACCGATCCGGGCCGCGCGCTGATCACCGGGCGCTGCGCCGACGTCGGGGCCATCGTGATGCAACAATTGCGCGGGCTTGCGGCTCGTCCACCGTACTTCTCCAACGGATCGGCAAACTCGCTGCGGGAGGTAGTCGATTTCTACGACCGCCGCTTCGACATGAAACTTTCCGGCGACGAGAAGGAAGACCTGGCCACGTTCCTGGGAGCGCTGTAATGCGCCGATCTCTACTCGGCCTGTTGTTGATCGCGCTCGTCCTGAACGGCGTCCCTGCTTGGGCGGAATACCGCAGCTTTGTTGCCTGTCCGATCGTGCGCGACACCAAAACGTCGCCATGTTTTCTAGCCGAGTACGAAGGCGAACTCTACTACCTGGGAACTCAGCCCGATACCGACGACGGAACTCGTCTTCCACAGTTGAAGCATGAGGTTTTAGTAGAGGGCAGCGTGGCAGATGGCCCGCGCGTGTGCGGCGGGATCCCACTTCGACCGGTCTCGATTTCGGTTGTGAAAGAAGTGAACCTTGCCTGCAACACCATGCTGCCGCAAGAACCCGGGATCGAAGCGCCGCCATCCCAGCACGCTGAGAGTCTCCGGGAAGTGTCGATCCCATCGCCCAACGGACAGGCGGGCGGCTCTTTCGTCTACGGCTTCGACGACGATTCCCTGAGCGCTGCTTCCATCGACACCTTGACGGAGCTCGCTGCGTACGCAAAACGCACTAACGCGTCCGTAGTCAAAGTCACGGGCTATCAAGCGTCCTCGCGTCTATCGAACGGCACCGTCATGACTGAGAAAGCTGGTCTAGCGCTGAAGCGAGCACAAAACATCGAGACGTTACTGCGAGGCTTAGGGCTTCGCAGCATAACAGTAGAGTCAAAAGGCGAATCCGAACCAGCCGACGGACAATCAGACGCATCCCACAGACGAGCTGTAGTCACGGTGATTCCGTAACTTTGGGGGGACGCAGGCAGCCCAACGAATTGCAAGAAGACGCCACTTACTTAGAGCAGTTCTGCCGGATCTCCTGTAAGTATCCCTCGATCAAAATGTCCGCTGTTCAATTAACTGGTAAAATCAGCCGACGACTCACTATCCCGCCATGCCAGAATCATTGCATTGATTTCCTCGGAAATGCGCACTGCCGTGTTCGCCTGTAGAGTTAGATATCCAAAATGTATACCAATTGCCCACCACTTCCCATTCACGTAGGTAGTCACTGGAGCCCCACTTTCCCCCTCAATTGTGTCAGCGCGATACGCGATGAATGATTCCGAAGCATCCATAACGTTGCGTCTAGAGCGAAATAGAGTGCCTCCTGGTGCAGGATAACCTGAGACCATAACTGCAAGAGAACGGATGACCTCCGGCGGATAACTTCCAAATCCCAGCCACGCATGCGGCGTGTTCAAGGGCAACTGAATGGCCCCAATATCGTAGGCTGAGTTTCCGGAATCGCGCCACATTTGTGAAGGTGCCCACTTATGTGCGAACACAGGGGGAAATTGGTTTGAGCTACTTGAAACCCGAATGCCAGTAGCCAAGCCTGCCCCGTGTTTTCGCTCATAGACGACGTGCCCCGCCGTAATCAGAACTCGAGGACTCACGAACCACCCGGTGCCGACTGAGGAAATGCCCCCCGCGTAATGACACTCGACCCGCGCAATAGAACGATAGGGGTCTAGTGAAAGTTCTGTAGGAGGAACTATCTCCATATCGCCATCCGGTGACTCGGGAAAAACAAGGTCGACGTGCGAATCGTTATTCCCAATACCACCAATAGGTGCCGACAGTGGAGAGGTCATCCACTCTTTGCTCATTGATTTCCTCCTCCGTTGTTAACGGGATTGGTTGTTCCCCCAGCAGCTCCACCAACAGGTGGAACTGCCACAGGGGGAGCACCCGGAGTTCCTGGCGCTTGAGGCGCAACCTGCTTCACGGTTGCAGGCGTCGGTGGCTTGACAGGCGCTGGTGCCGGCGCCGGTGTGCCGGCCACTCCGGTTGGTGTGGTGTTACTGTTTCCCGTTTGGGGTGTGTTGGAGCCACCCGATGAAAATGCGTTGGTCCGAAACGTAATACCGAATGCTAATTTGGCGGTCCAACGTTTATTGCCATTCAAGGACTCTACGCCCATTGGCACAATCGTGGACTCATTGTATCCCCGTGGGAAATCGGCGAATTCACTCAGATGAGCACCAGCTGTAAAGAAGAAGCGACGCCAGAGATGAACAGAAACGCCGCCATACAAGCCCAGATTCGTCGTTGCCGCTGATTGACCCAAGCGATACACCGGACCGGCTGAGATCGCCAATCCAAACACATTGTCGATGGGAAGTGGAATTCGATAATTCAACAGCGCGGTCGCCGCCAAATTAAGGTGATTCGAGTGATCCACTTGGATCCCTCTATAGCTGGAACCGCTGCCGTCGGGGATCTGCACAATGGAATAGGCCGGATTTGCTGCCGTAGTCACGAGGAACCCGCCGGATAGAAACATTTGGTTTGACGGCGGAGTGCACTTGAACGTTTGCTCCCCGTTCACTGTAACGGCGTTCTGGTAGAGTTCCGTAATCGTGACATCAAAATCACTCTCCGCGTCCAGTCGCACGGAGGTTTCGATCTGGTGGTTAGATTTCGCATGTTCTTCAAGGTCGAGCAAAGTGTTATAGCCTCGCACAAGATCTCTGTAATGGACCAGTTGATCACCGTCAAATTTGCAGTGCTCTAGCGTCTTCATCAAGGCTGCCAGCATCGGGAAATTATACGTTGGGTCCGCGTGGATTGAAGTCCATGCCCTGAGACTACTGGCAAGAGGAATACTGAGAAATTTACCATCGGTGCCAGTGGTGGGAGTCAACAGTGGATTGCTGCTGATAGCATTTTGGATAGGGGTATAAATATCTATTGCCGCCTTCAGGTCGGCGTCACACTTTTTCGTTCTGTCGTCCGTGGTGACAGCGCTCTCCCCGCCCCCGCTTGGCATAACGGGGAGGATCTTTGCGAAGTCATCGATGCTACGAGGGGTAGCGGTAAATGTCATGTGATAATTAAAAACGAGAGGGTTTCCGTTCCTTACAATTACCTTTGCCGACCGCATAAATGCCACTTCTGCGGGGCAGGTATAGGTCTTCGTAGACCAATCGTAGACGATGTTGTTAGAGCCCGCAGAGAGTAGCAACGGGAAAGAAAGCAGAAGGCACCCAGCTGTAAATCGCATTCTTTTATTGCCTTTCTTCGAGACTGTTTAGGCCGAGGGCGAGTGGTGATTCAAACGGATATTTCCGTCTCATTCCCCCGAGAGTAAAGAATGGACTATCTTATACAGTAAGTCAAGCAAGATATTCGCACGGGGAGGCGCCAGTTGTTTTTTTGGGGGGCGATGTGGTGAAGCCGGTGACAAGGGCAAATAGGCGGTTAAACCGCTAACAGACGGGACGGCTCCGTCAATCCGAGCTTCACGCTCGCTCCGGCACATTCTTAGCCAGCCAATCCCGCACCGTCAAGAACACCTCGTGGTTATTCTTTTCCATCAACATCAAATTTCCATTGCCGTAGATCCCGTAATCGCGAAGCCGTAGCATCTCCGCTTTACATCCCACCTGCCGCAGGAACGCTACCTGAGCCACAGGCGACCCGCCTGCGCCGTATTCGCTGGTCAACCACGTCATCGGGATGTTTTGCAGGTTCTTCCATTTATGCACCGGCTCGGCTTGCAGCTTATACGGCGAGACCACCGGCCTTGGCGAATCCGGCGGCGGCGTTTGGTCGACCAACTTGAACTGCGCCAGCTCCGTCACCGGAGGCTCATAAGTCATCGGCGATGCGGTCAGGCCCCACCGGAGTTGCGCGGCGAAGGGGTTGCCGTTGATCTCCATCGCGACGATGGCTTTCACCAGATCGGGGCGGCGGTCAGCTACTCCCCACGCGAAAAAGCCTCCGAAGGCGTGGACGTTTAGGATGCAAGGACCGATGCGATCCAGCAGTTCCGCGCCGCCGGGCCACACCAGATCGCTGTGCAGAGCTTCGTCGCTGACGTTGCCCTGTTCGCACGCCATGAACTGATCGATGATGG
>JBDTUY010000294.1:0-6590 GCA_040007495.1 Acidobacteriota bacterium
TCGCGATTCCCATAGCGTAAGCAAAACCAAATTCGCCAGACACAGTAAGAAGAACGCCGCCGCCGGTTGCCCCAGTTGCGTCAGGGGGTCGGCACTTCCGGTCCACGCGATCACAAATGTGCCGCCCGTGAAGAGCGCCGCCACCAGAGTCTCTTTCGCGAAGCCTTTTACGGCTTGCCGTCGCGCGTGCAGCAGCGCCAAATAGGCAGCGACCGCCGACAGAGCGACCAACCCCGTACGAAGGACGGCGGCACGCAGCGCCAACAGGATCAGCAGTCCATTCGCAGCGGAGATCACGATCAGTAGCGCAGTTGCAACACGATGGTGCCGAAGGTAGAAGCGGTGGCGCAAGGTGCTGGGAGCTGTAGCCGGATCGCGCACGTCCAACAGCCGGTCTGCGATGTAAATGGCCCACACGCTCAACGCCAGCACCACCTGCCCAGTAGGCCGCAGCATGGAATGAGTTTCCGTCGCAAGCAGGCGCTGCCACAGCACGGCGACCAGCGGGGCATCCAGGCTCAATAGATTCGGAATCAGCCACAGGGGCGGTCGGGCATCGGAATTTGTGGCCACCGGCTTCTATTCACCACAGTAACACCTGACTCACCGTTCACTACTCCGGTCGCAGGACGAAGGTCGACCGGTAGGTCAGGTCGTTGGTTTGTTTGGATTTCAATATCACGTCGGCCTTCTTCTTTGCCGACGCCGGTAGCGATACCGTGACGCTGTAATGTCCCACAATCCGATCCAGCGTAGCCTCGATCCCCGCCGGAATCTCAGAAACCGACCGCGAGAATGTTGCGTTCCCACCGGTTGCCTTCGTCAACGCCAACAAGCCTGTTTGGTAAGCGACATTCGCCGAATCGTTCTTATACACCAGGTGCGAGACAAATACCGGAGCGTCGGTGGCGGCCAAGGTGGCCAGCATGCGCGAGATGCGTTCGCGAATCAACGTGTCGCTGAAGCGGCGGCTTACGTCGCCCCCGTCGCTCTGATTAATTGTGGGGTTGGTGAACGCCTCACGATAGTTTCCGATGTCGCTATCGGTAATGTAGAACACGGCAACCCGCACGCCGGATTTCGCGCTGATCGCTGTGCCCAACTCGGCGGCCTTCTCGACCGTTTCCAGTAAGCCGGCACGTCCGCCCACCTGCTGCGATTGGATCGCATTGATCACGGCTTGATGATCCGAGGTCGGTTCGATCAATACCCGCAAGCCGTTCTGCGCGGTCATGACGCCGACGATGTGATTCGGCGGCAAAGCATTAATGCGATCAATCAACGTGCGGCGAGCCTGCTCCACCGCCGCCAGATCGTCGGTCAGGTCCAGCACCAGCAGCAACAGCAGATCGTCTTTCGGCGCACACACCTGCAGTATTTTCGCAGGCGAACCGCCAACGGTCGCAGTAAGCGATGCCAAAGTAAGATCCGCCTCGGCCGATCCTGCCCACACCGGAACCCGCACGCCTCGCGATTGTGCAGCGGCAGGTTGCGATACGCATATAAACAAAGCCGCGATGAATGGGGGACGGGACCCCAGTCCCGCAGCCAGCCCCTTGGCTGGCCGTTTCAAGAATACCGAGGCTGGGGCCTCGGCGCGGGACAAGGGTCCCGCCCCCCTAGCAACTTCGAATTCGTGGTTATGCACGTTCATCTAAAAATTCAACCGCAGCCCAAGCTGTACGATGCGTCCTCCGTTGGACCCGATAATCTTGCCGGCGTTCACGTTGGGCGACGACGCCGGACCAATCGTTGTATCCGGCCAATTCCAATTCGCATGATTCGTCGCGTTAAACAACGATGCTACAAACTCCAAGGTCCGCGCCGAATCGACCGCGAAGCGCTTGTTGATCGTCATGTCATGATTGTAGCCGCCTGGTCCGCGGACATCGGAGGTACGCGGGGCGTTGCCCACTGTGAAATTATCGGGCTGCGCAAACGCCGCCGGATTAAACCACAAGCCAGGACTCTGATTTGCGACCGCCGCACTCACACCCGGCACCGTATTGACCCGCAAACCCCGCACCACGCCTCCGGTATTGTTGAACAAAGGGTTCAACACCAGAAACGACCCGGTGAAGAACTCGCTCGACCCGCTAATCGCCCAGCCTGCCACAATGTGCCGCCGCCAATCGGAGAAACGCAGCAGCGGCTTCCCAGCGCCAAACGGCAATTCGTATAGAAACGTCAGGCTGGCGTAATGCGGGTTGTACCAAGCGGACCGCGACCATTCCCGCTTCAGGTTGTAATAATCCTGCACCCCGGCAGAATAATCGTCGTAGCGCGACGCATAGCTATAGTTGAAGCTCATAGCCAGTCCGCCCGAACTTCTCTTCTCCACTTGCAGATTTAGCGAGTTGGACTTGTCGCGGCCTCCCGGCGCGCTATTGACGTTGAAATCCTGGTACTGCGGGAACGGCCGCACGGAATTGTTGAACGCCAGGTCATTCAACTGGTCGCGATATTGCAAGGCGGAGAGCGGAATGCTGTTGGGCTGGACGGCGTTGGTGCCCACGAACTGGTCGCGACCGTAGTCGTGGTCGTAACGAATCGTCACCACCAGGTTCGACGTGATCTGCTGCTGTAGCGAAGCGCCCCAGGCTTGCCGCGTGGGCTGCCGCTTGGACGTGTCGAAATAGTCCGGGCTGGTCCCATTCGCCGCATCCGGGCGCAGATCCGGGAACTGCTGCGTGTTCTGAAATCCGTTCACCAACACGGCGGCCGGATCCAATTGCGAATTCGCGGAAAGCCGCGTCAGAGTGCCGTTGAAGGCTTGTGTTCCAAACGGCTGCCCGGTGCGATTGTACTGGCCGTAGCGACGTTGATAATCAGCCCGCACCACTGTCGAATTGTGACCCAGCACGCTCCACGCGATCCCCGCGTTAGGTTCGACTTTGCGGTAGACCGGCGAGAAGCTGCGCCCGAAGCCGCCCGAGTTTGCGGCCGCCAATATCCCCGGCACGCCGTTCTGCGGATTCACCGCAGAGAATGAAATGTTCGACTGCCGGTCGTACTTTTCCGTGCGTGGCGTGAACGTCTCTGAATTCAAGCCGAAGCTCAACGTCAAGCTGGGAGTGATCTGCCACTGATCGCTGAAAATGGCCCGATAGCTGCCCCAACGGAAGTACGATGGCGAAATCACGATGCTTTTTTCCGCGAACGATGCATCGCCCAGTAGGAAACTCGCAAAACCGTGGCCGGTATTGTTGATCCCCGGCAAACTGGTCAAGCCGGCGGTGAACTGGAAGTGGCCTTCCGGAAACCGGACCTGATCGCTGTTGACCTGATACTGCGTCAGTTCCGTGCCGATCGACAAACGGTGCTTGCGCCATCGCGTGGCGAAGGTATCGGTCAGTTGAAAAGAATGCCAGGTCGTGCTGGAGATCGGGTACCAGCGTCCCAGCGATTGATAGCCGGAGATGTCATATCTCGGAAACGGCGTCCCGCTGGATTGTTGATTGGCGTACACTTGCTCATCCGCGAAAAATCGCAGGTTATTCACGTTCGTAGGGGAGGCCGTGAACACGTGCTCCACCGTCAGGCTGCGGCTTCGGTTGTCCTGCGAAGGGTCCTGCGGATCGGCTATGGTTGGAAAAATCGCGGGATTACCGTTGACGCCCACCGACCGGCTGGCGCGCGTCGATATGCGATGCTTCTTCAGAAACGAATGATCGATGTTGAAGATGAAACCGTTTGCGCGATTCACCTGCGGAGAGACGACGAAGTAGTTATTGCGAAAGAACGGTCCCGCGCTCGCGTTCGGCTGAGGATAATACTGCAGCGCTGCCAGCGAAGCCGGGTCCAACTGCGTAGTTGGAATCTTGTTACCCAGGAACTGCTGACGGTTGTACTGCAAGTTGGTCAGGCTCACATCGCGACTTGGATCATATAGAGGATTCGGCGCCGTACTATGCGGATCGTAAATCGGCAGAGGATTCCCGGCGAAGTCCACCACCTGCGACCAATCGCCCGTGCGCTCCAGCGTGGTTGGAATGGAGTTCAACCGGCTCTGGCCCAGCGACTCCCGCATCCCTTCGTAAGAAAGCGTGAAAAAAGTCTTGCCCGCGCCGTTATAGACCTTGGGCAACACCACCGGACCTGAGATGCTGAATCCATACTGGTTGCGCCGCAGCTTTCGCTGTTCGCCTCCGCGCTGTACAATCTCGTGCGGAATCGCATCCAGAAAATCGTTGCGCAGATTCTCATACACCCGGCCATGCCAGGCCAGCGCCACAGATTTCGGTGGCGCTACAGGGCTGGCTCCGGCGCGAGTAACCTCTGAGGTGTCAGATCCCCCGGCGATGCCCAGCTTGCCGGTCTGGACGCGGAATTCCTGAATCGCGGACTGAAGGGCGCTGCTGCTTTCCTCCACAACCTGCGTTGGCTGAGCCGCCTGCGAAAACACGGGATTGGCTAGCGCCACCGCGCAGATCAGCAGCCGAAAAGCCTGAAAGCCCCATGCGCAAGCTTGGGGCTTCGTCGGGTGAGGGTCGAGGACTTTGCACACAGACCCGCAAGCCCGGGGCTCCTTCTCACCAGAAAAAGTACCGCCGTCTGCACCCCTCTGCGTATTCGTAAAAGTAGAAATGAGCGTTCTCCAACCGACGGCAATTTCAGTTTAGACGTCCAACATCCAGTATCGGTTGTAGAAGACGATTGCGAGGGTTGCAACATTCCGACTATTCTCTGTGCCATTTGGCCAACGTTTTTAGGAGCGGACCGGCAGCGCCCCCAGGTTGTGGAAATCTGCAACTCGGCGTGCTAAGCTGTCGCGCTATGGACCTGCAACGATTGGCATTTGGAGTCATGTACCGATTGGGTTTCACTCCTTGGGACGGGCATAGACTCCCATCTGCTCTGACCGAAATGGTCGAAGGCGAACAAGCAGTTTCGCCGGGCAAGGCTCTGGACATAGGGTGTGGCACTGGCGACATGTCCATTTATCTCGCGAAGCACAAGTGGGATGTAACTGCGATGGATTTCGTGGATGCCGCGCTTGACCGGGCGCGTGCCAAGACCGATTCGGCCGGTGTGAAGGTTCACTACCTGCGAGCCGATGTCACAAAACTGTCCGAGTCACAGGTCGGTACCGGGTTTGATCTAATCTTGGACGGGGGCTGTCTGCACGGGCTGACCGATCCCCAGCGCCAGGCATACGTGCGCGAAGTCAGCGGTGTCGCACGGACTGGCACACGCCTAATCCTGCTAGGCTTCGCAGAAGGCAAGCGGAGGGGCCCAACCGGATTCAATCAACCTGAGGTGGAACGCCGTTTTGCGTCTGGCTGGCGCCTGCTCTCGGCAGTCGTAACGGATCTTTCAACCGAGCCAGACAGCCCAATTCACTGTTACGTGCTGGAGCGAACCTGAATCTGCACTACGCGCCTGCCTTTCTTCCGCTCGGGCGTTAACAGGGGTACAGTAGAGACGTCGGGCACTCTACATATGCACTCCACTTATCGATATCTACTTTGCGCGGTACTCGCTGGCGTCGCGGCGTCAACCTTAGTCATCGCGCCAGCAGCGGCACAGGACAAAGGCAAGAAGATCGTCGTTCCTCCGCCGCAGCCGCAGGCAGTGCAACAGAAACAGGCGCCCGCCGCTCCGGCCGCGCCCGCCCCGTTAGCTTGCGGGATGCAAGGCGACGCAGAAATCCTGTGCGGAGCACGCTCGCCGGAAGATCTCGAACTCACGCCAGACGGAAAAGCCATCATCGTCAGCCAAAACGTCAGGCTTGGCGCTGGACGAGGCGCAGCGGCAGGCGATCCTGTCGCCCCGTTCGTTTTGTTCGATCTGGCCAAGAAGACCTTTATCCCAGTGATGCTCGACGTAAAACCGCTCACCGATTGGGGCGCGGCTACCTGTCCCGGCCCCATTGGCACTGCCTTGGCCGCGCATGGAATATCGCTTGCGAAGCGCAAAGATGGAAAGCTGCAATTCTTCGTCGTAAATCACGGTGGGCGCGAATCGATTGAGATGTATGAGCTGAAAAAAATCTCGGGCGATTGGAACCTGATCTGGCACGGCTGCGTGCCATCGCAGAAAGATTTCAACGACGTAGCAGCACTACCCGACGGCGGTTTTGTCGCGACTCATCCCACCGCGATTCAGGCCCAGGGCACGGACCTGTTCAGCGGTCAGCCTACCGGCTATGTCGTAAGCTGGACCGCGTCGAAGGGCGAACTGGAGTTGCCAGGAACCCGCTTCGGCTATCCGAACGGTGTCATCGTCAGTTCCGACGGCCGCTACGCATACTACAACGCCTGGACGGCCAAAGAGGTTCACAAGTACGATTTGAAGGCCGGCAAAGAGGCGGGCGTCGTGAAGCTCGCGTTCATGCCCGACAACCTTACTTGGACCCGTAAAGGCCAGATTCTGGCCGCAGGCATCCTTGCCACACGCGGCGATTGTCCGGTGGGCAGCGGCATCCCTTGCATCCAGAGCTTCGGCGTCGCCGAAATCGACCCCGCGAAAATGACCTCCACTCAGATCTACGATTCGCAAGGCAAGGGCGCACTTATCTCCGGCGTATCGGTCGCATTGGAAGCACCGGACGGTATCTATATAGGGGCCTTCCAAGGCGACCGCCTAGT
>JBDTUY010000295.1:0-6557 GCA_040007495.1 Acidobacteriota bacterium
GAATGCCCTTGTACGTAGAACTGACGATCATATTGCGGACTCGGCCTGCGCGCCACATTCCGGAAGTGCGCTGTTTCCGCTTGCCGCGCGTCATCAGTCTGTCGTCGCGGGTGTAGGCGCAGGGAACCTTCAGATCATTGAGCTTTTGGGCGATGATTCGACAGGAGATCCGGTCTACCGCCGCCATCTGGTAGATAGTCCGAACAACGTCGGCTTCCGACATTCCTAACCCGGGAACCATCTCGCCTGAAACGACCAACCTCGCGTTCTTCTTCTCGCCCTCCTTGCGATACCCGTACGGGACGATCCCGCCCATCCATGCGCCTGTTTCCGCTAGCCTGAGTGTGCCCGCCACTGAGCGCTCACGGATCACATCGTGTTCGTGAGTAGCGAATCCGCAGAGCATTGTCAGCATCAGCTTCCCGGCGGGGTTGCCGGTATCAAACTCCTCCGTCATACTCCGAACTCGGACCTGCAGCTTTTCCAGTTCGTCCACGACGTTTAGAATCTGACGAGTATCTCGCCCTAGTCGGTCGAGCCGATAGACGAGCAATTGGTTGAACTTACCCTGGCGGGCGTCCTCTAAGACTTGGCAACCCTCCTCTCGTCGATGCAGCGAGATCGTGCCGGAGACGCCGTCGTCAGCGTAGGTCCGATAAACGGAGAGACTGTGCAATTCGCAATACCGACCGGCGAACTCGCTTTGCGTCAGAATCGATTGACGCTCGCGCTGTTCTTCTGTCGAAACCCGAAGGTAGACGGCGACGGCCATGGCTGGTTGCGGGGAGGCCACCTCTTACCTGCTAGCCCCCACCACATCAGTCCCTCTTTCGGGGCCTAGAAGCAACTCTGAATCTTGGGGTTCTGCTTCGGTTCCAAGGAGCGCTTGTATCGTCCGAGCCAAGTGGTCAATGTCCAATTCGGCAGGGGCGAAAGCTCGTTTGAATTGCACGGGCGGTGGCGCGGGGAAACGAGGGCAGACTTGTGAGCGTGCCTCTCCCCGTATTGGGGCTCCTAACGGGTTTTTGCTACGCACGAAACACCGCCAGCACCTGAAAAACCGGAACGCCTTTACCTTCATTGGGTTGGCGTCGGTTTTTCGGTTTCGCACTCCCTAGGAAGGAAAAACCGAAAAACCGCAGTTCGAGCGTGTGAAGACTACTCTTCATGTTCGCCGCCCTCCAGGGTGAACGTTATTAGGCCCGCGAACTTTGATCCAGGGCCCGGTTTCTAAACAGTTCTTAATCTGGCTGCTGGTGTACTTCCGCTCCCGCGCCCGTGCCGTGATCTGCTGTTGATTTAGGCTTCGGCCATCGGCAAGGAGTTCAGCTACGAATTCAGTGACCGTCAGAATTGGCCGCACAAAATCACAAGGGACAAAACCCTGTCCAGCGCAGAACTCCATGCTGAAATTTTGACCGGGTGCCAAGCGCGCTTTGTAGCATTTCATGGAAAGCTTCCCGAGGACCTCGGGCGTCTCTGAATTGCCGGAGAGGAGATACGCAGTATCGACTGCGGCTTTTATATCGGAGGAGCCGCGATACTGCTTTGCACTGTCACTCTTTCCCGTGTGGTGCAAAATCACCACCGTGGCACCAAGATTGGCAAGCCTTCGGAAATGACGCATAAAAGCTCGAGTTTCCGTAGCGGATTGTTCCGAGCCCGGATGGAATTCGATCAGCGAGTCATAGACAATCAGTCCCTTGGTTCGCGCCGCAAAGTCGATCACGAGCGGATGGTCCGGGCCTACCGGGGGAGACGTGTTCCAACCACCCCAAACTTTTAGATTGGGGTGGTCGGCGATCCCAAGATCTCTGAGCCGTTGCTGGACAGCATAGTTAGGATTCTCTCCATCCAGATACAGCACCTCGGCAGGACGAACGGCCCGACCGAGCGCCGTCCGTCCGTGAGCTACACACCCCGCAAGATAGTAACCCAGCCATGTTTTGCCCGTGCCGCTTTCAGCGGAGATCAGCGTGACGCTGCCCTGAGCAAGCATTCCATCAATGCACCAGTCCAACGGGCAATTGATCGAAAAAACGCTTGGGAGTTGAGACAGATCCGATATCAACCTCATCACCGTCTCATCCGACTGGTGGTTTGTGGCCTGCGCGAGTGAAGCTGCGGTTTGATGATTGTTTGGCTCGCCTCGATCGATCAAACGGCGCAATGCAGACCAGTTGTACTGTGCGCAGCTGCTATGAAAGCACTTGAACACTAGTGCGCCGTTCGCAAGCTGGAATATGGCAGACCTTTGGTGTTCGGGATCAAACGGACACGTCTGCAGGGTCCAGCGGCGACCATCCTGGTAGGGCTCGGGGCCCCTGCTAACGACGAGCCCGCTCTGAGCGATCCAAAGATCTATGTCGAAATTTCCAACAGGTCCAGAGTGTGGTTGGGGCTTCCCGGTTGTCGGTGGAGGAGTCGTTTCTACGGCCAGTGCCTCCAGAAGGTCTAATGCGACCGGTTCAACGCGCTCGGGAACGTCTATCAGCCTGGATCTTCTGTGCGGGCGATCTGTTGTCGAGTCGCCCTTGCGGGTCATTGTGCCGTAAAGCTTGCATAGACGTGACGCATTACCGGTGGATTCATCCACCTTCACCGCCGCGTCGGAGAAGCGAGCCGAAAGACTCCGAAGGCAAGCTTTCACCAGAACGGCGGCTGATTTCAAATCCAACAGTGGAAGGCGATAGAGCAGGTGCGCTCCGTTGCCAGAGTCGGAGTAGAGAGGTTCTGGCCAACCAAGACCCGAGAGGTAGTCGCGAATTGTTACGGCACGCTCAAAAGCTGTCTGATGTTCCAAATCCGTTGAGGAGATGCCAGCGGGGCGCGAAGGATCCAAATCGATGTATAGCCAGCGCCACTCGATGATGTCGGCGTCGGTGGTGGTAGGCTTCAGTCCGACTCGGAGGCGATTCGCAGAGCGCGCCAGCAGGTCTGGATTGAGACGATTTAGAACCGCGTAGACGCCGTCAGCCCGACCGTCCACGGACCGAATAGCGGATGATAGTGCATCCTGGCCTTCAAAATTGAAATACCCAGCGTGGAGCTTGCCGTTGCGGTCCGCAGTCCGCCCCACGTTCAGGCAGCGGAGTTCGATCACGTCGCCAGGCACGAACAATACCCTAATCGTCCGGAGTGGCTCGTGGCTGGGAGAACAAGCTGGAACTGCTACCGGATGTTCAGGGTCGGGGTAGACTGGCACGGCTGTCTCCCTCCCAAGGCCTCTCAAGTTCGACCACGTGAGGAAGACCATGCCGAACCTCGATGAGGTCCACCTCGCCATGCCCGATTTCTTCTAGCACTCGGATTAAATCGATCAGTGCTTGTTTGAGGAAGAAGTCCGGAAGACTAGCCTCTGGGCGAACCCCGTTTTCGCCGCCCATCCTAAGCGTCTGGACTACACGAGGGGCCGGAAAGAAGCACGGCTGACCATTTCGAACTTGAAGATGCTCGATTCGACCGAATGGAACTGCCTGAAAAAGTTCGACCAGAGCGCTCTGCTCCTCGGTCAATGAGGACTTTGTGGTCACCGCCCACCTCCGCCGGAAGGTTGTGACTTCACCCATTCAGTTAGTTCACCCAGAGAGTATCGAACGAGTCTTCCATTGACTTTTCGCCAGGGTGGCCCAGTCTTCCGCTTGCGCCAGCCGCGAAGCGTCTCGACGTCGACCCCCAAAAGGGCCGACGCGAAATGCTCGTTCCGGTTATGAGCGGTTATCTCAAGGTCAGGTGGTAGATTGTTGGTTGCGCTTGGCATCTACCACTACTGGGGAAATTTCCTCGGAGCGGAGCGCTTACTACTCTAAGGTCAAGATTCTACGGCAGAAATAGTTTCTCGCCGACAGAGGGAAAATTCTCCCGTTGAAAGCGCTCGTGCCCCTACGAGTCGTACGCAGAACTCCGACCGAGAGCGAATCGAGGCACGTATCCTAATTGCTTCCGATAAGGGAGGGGGTCCGCAGTGATCGAGTATCGCTTTTGAAGGGTACTCCGGATCTCTTTGGCCCGTTTCTTGCCTATAAAGAGTCCTTCGGGGCTGCCAGACAGGTCCCGAAGGGCAACCCACGCGAGGGCTGGCTTGCCACCGCGGCGATCGGCAAAGCCCATTTCCTCGTAGTTCCTCGTTTCGCGCTCCGACCCCTTTAAATCGATACCGACCCTTTCTTCACTCAGAAAAGTTATGGTGAGTTCATTCCATTCGCGTGCGCTGGGGCTTTCGGGATTAGGAGACTGCAGGGGCACGCTGTCCGCCGGTCGTGCTCGAAGGCTGCTATCCATCTGGCGATTTAGAATTCCCAGCAATCTCCGGCAGTACCATTGCAGCGTCTCGCACAAGCGGTCGATGAATCCATCCGTCGGGATCCTTGAACCTCCTGTATAGGCCGTCGTCAAATACCGATAACGCTGGTTGTCAGATAAATTGGTGATGCTCGGATCGCGGACGGGCTGCCCTTCGCAAATTAATTCGTGAAGCACCTGTTCCAAGCAGAACTGTACGGGATCGCTGCCCCCGCCCATCAGGGTCCCCAAGGTGACTATGACTTCGAACAGTGACTCCTGGAAGAGACCACTTCCGCTTGAATCAAGGCTGTACCCATCCTTCGTCACCCAAACTCTCGTCTGTCCCTGCCGGGATCCCTCGGGCGGCTCCTGCGCGGAAAGTCCCTTCAATTGTTCAATGACCGGGTCCAAAGCCGCAATTCCGTGCCGGGTGATTGCTCCTGCAATTCTCGCTCTAATCGCCCGGTGCTCCCATTTAATCACTCGATCCGCAAGCCGGAAGGCCAGTGGGGGTTCGACATACGCGATGCCCCATTCTCTGAGTGTCTCTGAGCCCGAATTCCAAAGCGTCATCACTTCCTGTTGGATTTGTTTTTGAATCTGCATGAGCCGCTCGTGGAATTCTTCAGGAGAAGTCAGGAGACTGTACACTTCCTCAGAGAGGACATCGAGCTTTTCGATGGCGCACAGACCAGCCATCGTTTGGACTTCTTGTTCCTCAATCTTGTGATGACCAGGATCGGAAGTTTCCGCCATCTCCTCCAAATATGGCCGTCGCTTTTGGAACCAATGCTCGTAGGTCTCGCTCCCAGGGGTGGCCCGGAGTGCAGCGATCATTTCGGCATCCGTAGTCTGCAAATACGAATGTAAACCTGCGATTCGGCGTTCGACGCATTGTGGATCGCAGCACAACCCTTGCGCATAATGAACTTGTGGCGGAAAACGTCCTGACCGGCCCCCGCGTTGAATTGACTCAAGCTTAGGCTTCATCTCGCTCGATGGGACGCGAAAGTGAGATAGGTCCACATGGAGGGCTTGTCCCAGGGCATCTACGAGTGCGTGAAACTCCGAGACTGCCGCTTCGTCCCACCGAGCGCGGGGAACCTGCCGAAAGGCTTCAAGCTGTGCCCGAGCAATTTTCCGTTCTGCTAACTTCATCCGCCCTCCCTTTTGCCCCCCGTTTGTAACCGAGAGATCCAGGTTAGGAATAATTCTACATGGCGGAGGTGATGGGTACAGAGCGCCAGCGCATTTACTTAGTACATACTCTCAATGCTTAGGATTGCGTTGCTTCAATTCCCGCAATGCTCAAGTTTGCGCCAAATGTGAATCGCTGATTCAAACGGGGTCGCGCGATGAAGATTTGTCTATGAACGCGAACGTAAATCGCTTAGAGTGTAAGGAGCGGTTCGGTTCGACAGGCGGCGCTCAAGGCGCACCTTCCGAAGGATCTCCCAGATCACTTTCAGGAAGGTTAGTTATGCCTACGCAGACCCCAGCGCAGCAAATCGAGACTTGGTCCATTGACCGGCTAATTCCGTACGAGCGAAACCCTCGTAAGAACGACTCCGCCGTGGAACGGATGTGTTCATCCATCCGGGAGTTCGGATTCAAGATCCCGTGCTTGGTGCGGAGTAATGGCGAGGTCGTTGACGGTCATCTGCGCCTAAAAGCCGCGCGCAAACTGGAGATCGCTGACATCCCAGTGATTCTTTGCGACGAGTGGTCGCCCGCGCAGGTCAAGGCATTTCGGTTGTTGGTAAATCGATCCGTTGGCTGGGCGGACTGGGATGAGGAACTGCTCGCCCTCGAATTGCTGGAGATCCAGCAAGCGGACTTCGATCTGGATCTGACAGGCTTCGATCCGGGCGAGATCGAGGAGTTGCTCAACATCCCCGATGAGGAGAAAGCCAATGAAGCGCCGCCCCTGCCAGCGGTCGCAGTGTCGCAGCTTGGCGATCTGTGGAACCTGGGCAAACACCGCGTGCTGTGCGGCGACGCCACTAACGCAGACGTAGTGGCCCACCTGCTCGGCGACCGCAAGCCCAGGCTGATGGTAACGGATCCAGCCTATGGCATTGAGCTCGACTCGGAGTGGCGGGATCGTGCTGGCCTGAACGGCTGCGGACCGGCAGAAGCCAGCTACATGAAGAAACGAACGAAGGGACACACGGAGACGACTATCTCAGGCGACACGCGCGCGGACTGGTCGGAAGCTTTCGCGCTGGTGCCGAGTTTGGAGGTCGCCTACGTCTGGCACGCATCGAAGTTCA
>JBDTUY010000296.1:0-6537 GCA_040007495.1 Acidobacteriota bacterium
CCGGATCGATCACCCTATGCAGAGCCTGGGATGGATCAGTAAGGAGTCATCAAACTGCTAGTCTTGGATACGAAGGAGGACGATTTCATGAAGAGACTGTTTCTTTTAGCACTCATAGCCATGGCCGCGAACGCGGCGGATTTAACCTATACGGAGACTACGCAGTTGACCGGCGGAAGTATGAAGAGCATGGTAGGTTTCGCCGCGCGACTGGGTGGAACCAACCTGGGCAAGGGCGTCACATCCACTGTGGTGGTTTCTGGCAATAAGCAAGCCTCTCGCTCAGGTGACGAGTCCACCGTGATCGATGTGGACAAGGGCACGATGACCACGATCGATTACAAGGCCAAGAAATACTCCACGATCACGTTCGAAGAAATGGTCGCGGCGTATGAACAGATGCCGCAGGCCATGGCCGATGCGCAGGCCAAACAACCGAAGAGCGACGTGAAAGCGGATACCAAGGTCAAGGTCACTAGCAAGGCCACTGGTGCGGGTCCGGAAATTGCCGGCACGAGTACCAAGTTAGTCGAGGTCATCGTAGAGAGCACCACCACTGTCAAAGATGAAAAGAAGGGCGACACGGCTACCATCACCTCCACAATGCGGACGGAACAGGCCATGGGCACGCCGCAGGGCTGGCAAGCCATACGTGACTTCTACCGGCGCATGGCCGCCAAGATGCCGCTGCGTCCCGATGCGGCAACACAAATGATGCGCCAATCCGGATTAACCGTTGAAGCGATGGATGAAGCGGGCAAGAAGTTGGCGACGCTGGACGGCATGTCCATGCGGAGCGTGATGCAGATGATTGGCTCGGGTCCAGCGGGTCCGCAAGTCGACATGCCGAGCGGAAAAGATATCGCTCGCGGAGCTTTGAGCGGACTCCCCGGTTTCGGTCGCAAGAAGCAGGAACCGGCCAAGGAGGAAGCCAAGGCGGCGCCGGCTGGCCCAAACATTTTGCTGGAGTTCACCACTGAAGTGAAATCGATCCAGCCCGGTGTGGCCGATGCGCAAGCCTTTGTGGTGCCTGCGGGCTTCAAGGAACAAGAGCATCCGATGAAGCGGCTCGCGCGCGAAAAGAAATAGAGCGAGCGGATTTCCTGGACCGCGGGCAAATCAGATCTGGGCTCGCTACCGTTAGTGGGTCGTCGCGTAGACAACGTAATTGACGCCGAGCCTATACGCCGCCCCTGTCATTACGGCAGGATAGTCAGGGTCGTCCGCATGCTCCCAGGCGTCGCCCATGTCCATGTTGAAATTGATGCCGATTTGCAGGCGTCCCTTGGGATCGTACACACCGCGCCAATGCGGAGGACCCTGCATGGAAACCGTTGCGTCGCTTCCCCTGCCGCGAAGGTGCCGTTTGCCGGGGATCTGTATTCGATCATCAAGGCTGAAGAAAACATGCACCAGCGAATCGTCTTCCGGAATCTCGATAATTTCGCGATCCGGGAAAACGATGTGCATGGTCTGCTCGAAAGTCTCCCATTCGTATTCGCCGTGAAAATCGTCCACTAACAGGAACCCGCCACGAGCGAAGTATTCGCGAAAGCGCGCTGCCTCTTCCTCGGTCACATTCCAATTGCCTCGTCCTGGCTGCTGCAAAAACAGAAACGGGTGATCGAAGATCGCCGGGTCCATTACGTCCAGAAACCTACTATCTTCCGACACGGACATCTTGGTCATGCGTGCCAGGGCGGGCAGAAAGTTCATCTCAGCTTCGGGGTAGTCGATCGCCCACCAGGGGTTGAAATTACCGCGCGAGCCTCCTCCACCCGACGTACGATAGATCACGCGCGCCGGTTGGAAGTCGACGTCTTCCCAACGTTGCCCAGGTCCGGACTTCGCACGACGAGACTGGCTGAACGCGACGCCGACGATGAGCGAGAGCGCCAGGAGGATCGACAACGTTCGAAGCATATCCTAAGGGTACCGTTCCGTTGCGCGACTATTTCGCAGGTGCGGGCGCTGGCGCAGGTACAGGAGGCGGACCTCCCTCTTTTGCGCTCTGCGACAGAAATGACCGCGTTGTAGGATGTTGAGGGTCCTCGAAAAGCTTCGATGGGGGACCATTTTCAACATCATGCCCGTCGGCGAAAACGTGAACCTGCCCGGCAACGTTCCGCGCGAAGCTCATCGAATGGGTAACCACAATCATGGTCTGGCCATCCCGGGCCAGGTCCTCCATCAGCGAAAGGACTTCGCCTGCCATCACCGGGTCGAGGGCGCTGGTCGGTTCGTCGAATAGGATAGCAGCCGGTTCCATCACCAATGCCCTGGCGATGGCGACCCGTTGTTGCTGTCCACCCGAAAGGTCCCTCGGGTATGCGTCATGCTTCTGCGCTAGTCCCACCCGGGCAAGCAGGGTGGTGGCCCGTTCGACCGCTTCACTGCGCTTCAGTTTCAGAACCTGCACCGGTGCCTCAATCAGATTCTCCAGCACAGTCAGGTGCGGAAACAAATTGAATTGCTGAAAGACGAACCCGACCTGACGCCGCACGGCCTCCAACAAACGCGCGTCCGATCTTCCATTCGTCGAAGGTGTAAGCACGTTGCTCCCGATGCGGACCTCCCCGGATTGGAAAGGCTCCAGGCCGTTGACGCAACGTAGGAAGGTGCTCTTCCCGCCGCCCGATGGCCCGATGACGGCATGGACTTCTCCCTTCTGAACTTCAAACGAAATGCCCTTGAGGATTTCGCTCTGGCCATATCGTTTCACAAGACCGGTGATCGCGATCATACTTGTTGCTGCAGCCCCAATCTGGTCTCCACCCGTTGCGCGATGAGCGACATCGGATAGCTCATCATCAGATAAAGAATCGCCGTCATCCCCATCAATTCGACCGTTGCCTGCGTACTCATGGAAAGCACCGAGAAGCGTTTCGTCAGTTCCACAATCGTGACGACCGAACACACAGAGGTGTCCTTGAACAAGGCGATGAAATCGTTCACCACCGGCGGAATCACAATCCGCATAGCCTGTGGCACCACAATGCGGCGCAAGGCCAGAGCCCGCGACATTCCCAGCGAAAGTGCCGCCTCCATCTGTCCTTTTGGAATCGCTTGCAGGCCCGCCCGGTAAATCTCCGACTCATACGCCGAGTAGTTGATCGCAAGTCCCAATATTGCGGTCCAGAACGCCGGAATTCTCACCCCCACCTCAGGCAGGAAGGAAAAGGTGAAGTACAGTTGCAGCATCAAGGGCGTGCCGCGCAGGAACTCCACGTATACGCTTAAGGGCAGCTTCAGCCATGGACGTCCGTAGAGCCGGCCAATGGCGATAAGCAGGCCCAATGCAATCGCGAGCGGGAATGAGAGAAACGACAGCACCACGGTCATGCCGGCGGACTCCAGCAAGATGCCGCTGTATTCTTTCACCACTTGCCAACCCCGCTTGCGCGTATCGGCTTTGACCGCTTCCTCGATCGGCATCTGGTTCTTTTCGATCTTGGCGGTGACAGCCTTCGAGTATCCGTAGAAGCGTCCTCTTGCGGCAATATCGGCAAGCTCCGCCTGCTGCGCGTCCCAGATTCCGTACTTCCGGTAGATGGCCTCCAGGTCCCCGTTGCGCACCATCAGAACGATGGCCTCATTCAGCGCTTCCAGCAGAGCCGTCTCACCTTTCTTAACGTAAATGACGTAGTAACCGCGCTGCACCGGCTCTTCAATCGGGCGCAGGGAAGGGAAGCGAGTCGCGTAGAAAGAGGCAATAGGCGTGTCTTCGACGGTCGCATCCAGTTTCCCCGTCTCCACCTCTCGCATGGTGTCCGTGTTCCCGTCGTAGGCCACCACGTCGCACAGATCCCCGCAGAACTTCCGCGTGTAAGTCTCGGCTGCAGAGCCTGTCAACACGCCGACCTTAGCCTTAGGCGTGCGTGCAGCGCGAAGATCGGCCCAGGAGTGAACCCGAGCATCGTCCTTGCGCGCCATCAATTGCAGCGCGTAGACATAGTAGGGGATCGTGGCATTCATGACCTCGGCGCGCTCGGGCGTTAGCTCATATCCGTTGAGGATCATGTGGATCTTCCCGGTACGCAGCATGTCCGGCATCTTTTCCCACGGTCCCTGCGTAAATTCCGGACGCACGGTGAGGTACGTGCCGATTCGCTTCGCAAGATCCACTTCAAACCCGGTCAGCAGCGCAGGATTCTTGTCGCTAGGGAAAACATACGGGCCGCCGCCTTCCTGATCGCCGCCCCACAAAATTCTTCCACCCGTGCGAATTTCGGCAAGCGCCTCAGCGCGGGCTGGAAACGGCGAAACTAAGACACCCGGCAGGAACAGAGCCAGAAGCCATACCGCGAGACGGCCCTTTGCCGAAATCATTGTCCTATTAGAACAGGAGTTGAATGACACAATCCAGAACTGCGTCAGACCAGGAAGTGATGACTCACCATTCCTCGGTATCACCATTGCCCAGCCCCGTTTGGATGCCTCGTTTGGCGCGCTCTCGGACGCCACCCGACGCGGCGATCTGGAGCCAAGTGGCGAACGGTCGAGCCCTGCGTGCGGCCGCTCAGTGAGTGGCCGGCAGCCCCACGACGATCAGAACCGTGTAGTCCTGCTTGTGGCAGCCGTTCACGACAGGCATAGCCGCCCCGGGATTCACAGGAAAACCATTGGTGGGAGCGCTTGCAGGCGAGCACGCGGTGGCAGCCGTTTTGCTAGCTGTCTTGCCAGCCGTCGGGGGCGTGTAGCGTGCGGCGCGGCATCCAAGATGGGTGACATCGTTGAGGGTCGCACCTTCGGCGAGTTCCCACCGCTGATTGCCGTTTTTGTCTTTGGCGTGAACTGTCAGCACGGTCGTCGTCTCGCGGTCACCTGTGACCAGGTATTGCCCGGCAGCCAGAGGAAAGGTGGGCTTCTCCATGATCAGGCCGTGTTCTTCCAGCCACCAATCCGAAGCGTCGAATTTCCACTGCGCCGGTGCCACGCCGGTCGCCTTCAATTGAGGGTAGTGATCCAGCTTGCAAGCGCGCGGGCCCGGGTCCTTGTCCCAGAAGCCCCATGCTTGCGCGTCGTTGCCGGAGGTGGCCGAAGGTTCTCCCAGCGCCGCAATGAACTGCGGCTCGATGCGCTTGAACTTCGAGAGGTCTGCGCCTGACGCCGACTGCTGCAGGCCAGCCACCAACAAGAGGGATCCCAAAGTAAGGCTTACGAGGGACAGGAGCCAGCGGCTCACGGACGGCGCGAATTGGCGGACATTCATTGCGATTGCTCCTTTTGGATGACCTGATGACATCCTACACCAACGCGCGCCGCGAAGCTGACATCCTCGTGGACCTCGAACTCAGACGGCCTCAGGACTTCTTGCCATCTCCGAGTTGCCGACCACCCGCTCAGAGGCCAGGCACCTCGAACGAAACCGCGTTTGAACCTGTTTCGAAGTCGCTTGGCGGTAGACGATAACATAACTTTATCGTCTATCACGTTCTTTTTAATGATTGCGGTTCACTTCGCGAGCTGAGATACTCTACCGTTATGACAAAAGACCCTGATCCGCGTAGTGGTAACTTCCTTGTTGTTGGTGATGACCAATTGCCATATGAAAAGCCAATAACAAAAACTACTACTACATCGTGGACACTCAAACGAAAAAGTACCTTTATGTGGCAATGCGAGATAGGGCTATCACCGGCACAAGACTTGCAGTTGGGAGCCCGGTTGTTCAGACGGCGAATGATACTTACGGCCATTGGCAAACCCCCCTTTCTCCGAAAGGAGGGTTTATCTGGCTGAAGAACAAAGAAAGAGTGCGAACGGACGGCGTAATGGACAACTATGGGACCAATGCCGACGTGGATCATGCGCAATGGCAAGAAGGCACATATATCGTTATTGCAAGACCACACTACACACAGGCATGGACCCTTGAAGAAGTAGGAAACGAACAGTATCACATTCGCAGCACGTTGTCGCAGTTCAGCGATCCAGCGCTCCAGCCACCGCTCTACATGAAGGTTGACAAAGATCTCTCATTCGATCCAAACGATGGATGGGTGTATTGGGTACGGACCTCCAGAAAAGAGAATGCATCAACGTGGGTTTTCTCGCCCGCATAAGTAGAACGTGTGCCGGGACGAATTAGCGGGCCAATTCCTGCAGCAGGCTTTCTGCTTCCGATAATCCGGCGTTATGTTCACTTGGACGGAGCGTTCGCCATATCGTAGATTTGGTCCGCCATCTTTCCGCACCCCCAAGCGCGAGAGAAAGGGCATTGCCGCTCTCAGTCGCAGCATTCTGCGGAGCGGAAAAGTGTGATTCATGTCTCCGGAGGTTCTGTTGGGTCACGGTGAATGGCTAGAGGCTCACAACACACGCCAGAAGCGTGACTGGAAGGAATAAGTACCGGCGCGTTGGATGCTCTGGCGTCCGAACCGCCCCCAGATCCGTTCAGCCCTGCGCTCCGCAAAACCCGTCCGCTGGCGAATATGTTGAAAAGCAGAGGATATTGTCCGGCCGACGATAGGTGTAGAATTGTCCCTGGCTACACGTCCTTCGATCCTCGCGGGAGAAAGTAGCGTAACATGATCG
>JBDTUY010000297.1:0-6527 GCA_040007495.1 Acidobacteriota bacterium
AAGCCGGAGAGCGCACCAAGATCGCCGTATCCAGCCGCGACCGCGACGTGGATAGCGTGGGTGCTTGCGTCGGCATGAAGGGCATGCGCGTACAGTCGATCATTCGCGAATTGCGCGGCGAAAAAATCGACATCATTGAATTCAACGACGATCCAGTGACGTTCGCGACGCATGCGCTGAGTCCGGCGAAGATCGCGCGCGTATCCGTGATCGATGGTCCGGGCAAGCACATGGAAGTGGTGGTGGACGATACGCAGTTATCGCTCGCGATCGGCAAGAAGGGCCAGAATGTAAGACTGGCCGCCAAATTGCTTGGATGGCGGATTGACATTAAGAGTGAAGAAGAGAAACGCCAGGAAGTAGAATCGCAGATGGCGTCACTGGTACCGGGCGCTCCGGTTTCCGTGCTGGTGGATCACGGCATGGAAGAAGCCACGGTTAGCAAGTTAATGGACGCAGGCATCGGAACCGTGGAACAGTTGGGCAACATGACTCCGGAACAGTTGGAAGAAATTCCGACCATCAGTGCGGATATTGTGGAACAGATTCAGCAGGCAGTGGTGGCGTATTACGGGCAGTTTGAAAACGAGGCTGTGCAAGAAGTAGCTGAGGAAATTTCGGCTGAAGATGCGGTGGAAGCAGGCGGGGAAGAACCTCCGCAAGTGCTCCCTGAGCAATCTGATACGATAAATGCTCAGCCTGAGTCAGCGCAGCCAGCCACTGATGCTGTTGAGAGCGTCGCGTCTGTAACGGAAGCGCACGCTGAGAAGAAACAAGACGAACCGGGAGAAGAAGTCTAATACCGCCCGAATCCCGAAGTTTGGGACCGGGCAATTCCGTCTCTATGAGCAAGATCCGCATCAATGAACTGGCGCGGGAGCTTGAGGTCAAACCCAGCGTTGTAATTGACCTGCTCCCAGTTTTGGGCGTCGCCGACAAAAAGACCCACTCCAGTTCACTGGATGACGAAGTTGTATTGGAGATCCGCCGCCGTGTCGCTGCGGGATTTGGCGCTGAAGACCGGTCCGAGCCGCGCGGCCAGCGTGCGGAAGGGGCTGAGGAATCGCACGCAGACAACGCGGCGCGCGAGCCGGACGATACTTCGCAAGCTGCCAGTAATCGCGGACCGCATGGGTCCGGCGCGAACAGACAAGCAGGTCCCGTGGCGACAGACGGCGGAGAGAGCGCAGCGCTGAAAAAGCGCGAAGTGGATGATTCACGCGAGACGGCAAGCAAGCCTGCCGAGGCAGCGCCCGCACCGCCGCGCGTGGCGCAACCGTTGCGTCCACCTTTATCCTCAGGCTCGCCTTTGGCGCCGCCCCTGGCACCACGAGGGTCAGCCATTCCGATTCCTCCGCGAGTTACACCTTCGCCCAAGGCGGGACCGTTACTAACCGGACCGCGGCAGCCGCTGCCCGGGCCGCATATTTCTACCACTGCGCCGTCGATTTCACGGCCGAGTCCGAACCCCATACAAACGGACTTAAGTGGTTCCACGGCTTCAGCGCCGGCGACGCCCGTTGTTCCAGCCGCTGCTAGCCCTGCTGTTCCGAGTCCTTCGATTTCAAGCCCGGGGCGGCCACAGCCACCGTCCGTGCCAGCGCCCCGTCCCTTGATGGATACTTCCGCAGCGGGGCCTGGCTCTCCGTCTCCAAGTTCTCCAAGCAGCCCCGCGCCCGCTTCGGCAGCGCCCGGCGCTCCGCGTCCCAGCGCGCCCAGCATGCCGCTGCCGCTGCGCCCGGCACCTCGTCCATCCGCACCTCCGGTGTCAGGCCTGCCGATTGCGCATGGTCTAACTCATCCTTCGGCAGCGCCCGGTGCGCCGCGCCAAGTTCCGTTCCGTCAGGCTCCGTCGTCGCAGATTGCACCCGGACCAGGCCATTCCGCATCTCCATCAGGTCCGCATTCCAGTGGCGTAGGGCCAGGTAGTCCGTTGCGCCCACCCGCTCGCCCTGGCGGCCAGACTCTGGCAGGGCAACCTGCAGCCCGACCGATTGTGCCGCCACGGCCCGATATGGTTGCGAGGCTTTCGCGTCCGCCCGGGGTACCGATGCCTGGTGGCCCTGCGCCAGGACAACCGCGCCCAGGTGCGCCAGCCCGTCCGGCAAGTCCGGTTCCAGGCCAACCGATTTATAGAGGTACCGTTCGCCCCGGCCAGCCGATGATGCGTGGTCCCGGCGCACCGGGTGGTTATCAAGGCCGTCCGGGAGGCCCTGGACCCGGTGGACCTGGCGGCGGCATGCGTGGCCGGCCCATGCATCCGACCTCACCTTTGCGTGCGGAGCCCGCCGCTTTACCCGCAGATCCAGGCCGTCGCCATGCGACCAAGCCAGGAACGGGAGGGCGTGGTGCGGCAGGCCGCCGTCGCGACGCGGATCCGGAAGAGGGACGTATCCGGCCGCAGTCTCGCCGCCAACAGGAATTCGTACAGCCGGAGGTCGACCGCGAGATTACGATCGCGGAAGGGATCACCGTAAAGGAACTATCCGACAAGCTGGGCATCAAGGCCAATTTGTTGATCAAGCGTTTGGTGGAGCGGAAGATTTTCGCGACCATCAACCAGACGATGGACGTGAAGCTGGCCGAAGACTTGGCGCGCGATTTCGGCGCATCCACCAACAAGCTCAGCTACGAAGAAGAAAGCACTCACGAGATTCAACAAACCGAGGTCGACGACGACCGCGAACGTCGTCCTCCCGTGGTCACCATCATGGGTCACGTCGATCACGGTAAAACGTCGCTGCTCGATTCGATTCGTTCCGCCAACGTGGCAGGCCGAGAGGCCGGCGGCATCACGCAACACATCGGTGCCTATCACGTCGAAAAGAACGGCCGCAAAATCGTATTCATCGATACTCCTGGCCACGAAGCGTTCACCCGCATGCGTGCTCGCGGAGCCAAGGTCACCGACATCGTAATCCTGGTGGTTGCGGCTGACGACGGCGTCATGCCTCAGACGCTTGAAGCCATCGACCATGCCAAGGCCGCCGGGGTTCCGATTATTGTTGCCATCAACAAGATCGACAAACCGGACTCACAGCCGGATCGGATTAAGCAACAACTTTCCGATCGCGGACTGCTGGCCGAAGACTGGGGTGGCGACGTTGTGATGGTGCCGGTTTCAGCCAAGGCGAAGACCAATCTCGACCTGTTGCTTGAGATGATCATCCTGGTCGCGGATTTACAGGATCTGAAGGCCAATCCGGCCCGGCCCGCGATGGGTACTGTGCTCGAAGCCAAGTTGGACCGTGGCCGAGGCCCGGTGGCAACCGTCCTGATCCGCAACGGTACGCTGCGGGTAGGCGACTACTTCATCTGCGGATCGGTCTTCGGCCGCGTTCGCGCCATGTTTGACGATCACGGAGCCCCGACGCGCGAAGTACTGCCGTCGATGCCCGCCGAAGTGTTGGGTTTGGAGTCGTTGCCGGAAGTCGGCGACACTCTGCAAGCCGTCACCGATACGGCTAAAGCCAAGCAGATCGTTATCTATCGCGAAGTGAAAGCTCGCGAAGTGGCGATGTCGAAGAACAAACGCGTCACCCTGGAACAACTGCACGATCAGTTGAAAGAGGGCGAGACCAAGGAACTCAACGTCATCCTGAAAACGGACGTGGGCGGTACCGCCGAGGTCCTGTCCGATACGCTGCAGAAGCTATCGAACGAGAAGGTCAAGATCCGCGTGCTACATTCGGGCGTCGGTGCCATCACCGAAACCGATGTGCTGCTGGCATCAGCCTCTAACGCGATCATAGTCGGATTCAACGTCCGTCCGGAACGCACGGCGCAGGCCGTGGCGGATCAGGAAAAGGTCGATATCCGGCTGCACACGATCATCTACGAGCTTTCCGATCAGATCAAGAAAGCCATGTCAGGCATGTTGGACCCCGTGTTCAAGGAAACCTACAAGGGCCGGGCCGAAGTGCGCGACGTATTCCGCATCAGCAAGGTCGGCGCGGTGGCCGGTTGTTCGGTGCTGGATGGCGTGTTGACGCGAAACTCGCAGGTCCGCCTGCTGCGCGACAACGCGGTGGTCCATACCGGCAAGATCGAAGGCTTGAAGCGCTTTAAGAACGACGCCAGCGAAGTGAAGGCAGGCTTCGAGTGCGGTGTGTCTTTGGCCAACTACAACGACATGAAGCCGGGTGACATTATCGAAGCGTTCACGATGGAGAAGGTCGCGCAAGAAAGTATTGTGTAACTAATTATTAGCCGCAGATGAACGCCGATTCACGCAGATAGAACCTGTGAAACAACAAGCCCCGTGCGTAAGCGCGGGGTTCTTTTTTACTTTGTCCGGGAAGACGATAGCTTGATATCCTGAACATCGGCGTTTATCTGCGTTCACCTGCGGCCAAAACCCTATGCCCACAGTCGGCGTCATCACTTTTGAACTCATGCTGGGCGACGCGCATTCGCTTAAGGACAAGCGGCATTTCGTCAAAGGTTTAAAGGATCGTCTACGCTCCCGCTGCAATGTGGCTGTGGCAGAGATCGGCTATCAGGAATCGTGGCAACGCGGTTTGGTGGCGGCGGTCACGGTCTCCCCGGATCGACCTTATGCGGAGAAGGTTTTGCAGGCTGCGGAGAATGAAGCGGCAGCTTTACTGGGGCCTCTACTGGTGGACGCGACGATCGAGTGGCTGACGTAGTCAATTCAGCGGTCGGACTTGAGTACTCTCAAGGTGCGCGAAAATCGGACCTTGCCTCTAAATTCACGCATTCGATTATAGGTCGCAGCCAGTGCGGCGTCGCTCTGAATCGCGATGGTGGGCTTTATGTCTTTGGACGCCCGCTCGTTTTTCGACCCCTTACTTGTGCTCATCCTAGTAGTCATTCTAAATCACCTGAAGAACACCCGCTTCGTACAACCCATCTGCCGTCAGCCCACCGACTAGAATATCTTCCAGCCGCTTCGATTCCCGAGCTTGCGACATCTTCACCTTTAGATAATGCTCGCTGATCGCGACTCCGCCTTCCAGCGTCACCACCGAAAGCCTCCGCCCGATCATCGTCCGTCGAAACTCCAGGTTTTTGTGCGCGGCCAAATCGCGCAGTACCTGCGTTCGATGCTTACGGACCTCGGACGGCACGTGATCCTGAGCCTCCGCCGCTTTGGTCCCTGGTCGCGCGGAATACGTGAAGATGTGCAGATAGGTGAATGGCAAGCTGTCGATGAACGCGCGCGATTCCTCGAATTCGGCTTCCGTCTCGCCCGGGAATCCGGTCATCACATCGGCACCCACGCCACACTCTGGCATCAATGATCGAGCTTTCCAGATTCGATCTGCGTAGTGCCGCGTCCGGTACTTACGATGCATGCGACGCAGCACCGTATCGGAACCCGACTGCAGCGGAGCATGCACATGCTTGGCAATACGCGAAGAGCCCGCCATCAATTCCAGAAGAGCATCCGAGAAGTCCATCGGCTCAACCGAGCTTAATCGCAGCCGTTGGACATCGGTCTCCTGCAACAGACGCCGCACCAAATCGACCAGGCGCTGCTGCTTATCCGTCCTACCCTCGCGCAACTCACGGCCCCAGCGGCCAAGGTTGATACCGCTTAGCACCACTTCGCGATAGCGAGCAGCGAGACTTCGGACTTGTGCGACAACATCATCCGCCAAAGCGCTACGGCTCCGTCCACGCACGGACGGGATAATGCAGAACGAGCATTTGTTGCTGCAGCCGTCCTGAATCTTCAGATTGGGACGCGTGCGATCACCCAGCGCATCGTCCACGGGAGCGGCCAAAAAATCGCGTTGCAGTTGGATATCGCCCAAGTGGATCTGGCTGTGATAGTGCTCAGCGCCGGGGTTGATAATTTCCGGAATCGAGGTCTTATGCGAGTTCCCGACCACCCATGTGACACCGGGTATTGCAGCCAGTTCCTCCGAGGCTCTCTGTGCGTAGCATCCCGTGATCAGAATGCGGGAATCCGGCTGCTCGCGGTGGATACGACGTACCGTCCGTCGTAAATCATCGTCAGCTGATTCCGTCACAGTGCAGGTGTTCAGCACTACGAGATCGGCCTGCAACACGTCGCCAGCCGAGCGCAATCCCGTAGCCGCAAGGCCGGCTTCGAGTGCCGCGCCGTCTGCCTGCGAGGCTCGGCAGCCAAAGGTTTTGACGAAAAAGCTCTGCAAGCCTCTATTGTAGTTGCTAAAGCCGCGTAAGGCCTGGATGTTTGCTCTGCGCCGAAATGCCTAAACTCCTTTTTTGGATGTACCCTGTAATCTATGGCTAATTCCAATAGCTATCGTCAAGAACAGGAATTAATTTTCCAGCAGATCGAGGAAATGGAACTTGGAGAGCGACAGGCTCAGCAGGCCGTCCAGGATGCGTTGCAAGAGCGCTACACGGAGGAGCGCTGCGCTTTTATAGAGCGCCTATGCCGCTCCAAGGCCTTCCAAAACCTCGTAAGCTTTTCAGCGGCTGACGAAAAGGTCGCCATCGTCCAGGCATGTATTGGGGCGTGGGAGAAAGCCCAGGCGAATAGTTGATAAACCGCCGCTCGGCGAACTGTTTCT
>JBDTUY010000298.1:0-6519 GCA_040007495.1 Acidobacteriota bacterium
ACGCTGGAAAAATCGAACGAAGCCATCGAACTGCAAATCACGCAGGAGTATATGGGCCAAGCTCGCCACACGGTATTTTTAGCACCGATGTGGAAAGAAACGCTCGATTTCGACATGCACGCAACGAATCGAGCAACGCCCGTCAAGGCCTTGGTCGCCGGCAAAGTCTTCAATCGCCCCACAGGCGGCTTCATCGGCGTATCCAACGTGGGTCTCGACGACAACTGGTACGGCAACCATCTGTCGCAGGCCAACTTGTATGCCTTTGGGCGACTGGCATGGAATCCGGATCTGAGCTCGCAACAAATCTCCGAAGAATGGACCCGCCAAACCTTCGGCGCGAACGAAACCGTAGCGAGCGTGATCAATCGCATTCAACTCACCTCGTGGCGGACCTATGAAAACTACACCGGTCCGTTAGGACTGCAAACGCTTACCGATATCGTCGGCAATCACTACGGAGTTGCAGTCGAAGCGTCAGAGAGGAACGGTTGGGGCCAGTGGCATCGCGCAGACGAACAGGGCGTCGGAATGGACCGAAGCTCCACCGGCACCGGTTTCATTCAGCAATACCGGCCCGCGAATGCGAAGCTGTACGAATCGCTCGCAACCGTCCCCGACGATCTGCTGCTGTTCCTGCATCACGTGCCGTACACCTACAAGCTGCACTCGGGCAAAACGGTGATCCAACATCTTTACGACACGCACTATGAAGGCGCGGAAACGGTGGCAGGTTACGCTCGCGATTGGAAGGCCTTGCGCGGATTGGTCGACGAGCGCCGCTATCAAGAAGTGCTCGCACAACTCGAATATCAAAGCGGCCAAGCCGAAGTATGGCGTGACGCGGTGAACAATTGGTTCTTCCAAGCCTCCAAAATCGCCGATAGCAAGGGCCGCGTGGGAAATCATCCAGGCCGCTTTGAAGCCGAAGCGATGAAGCTTGCCGGCTACACGGAACGCGACGTGACCCCGTTGGAAGACGCGTCGGGCGGCAAAGCCGTGGCATGCGCCATTGCCTCTTGCACCGCGAGCCAAGCTTATTCCGGCCCCTCCGGATGGTTCACACTCCGCGTTCAGTACTTCGACCAGAACAACGGTCAGGCGCAGTACCGCGTCCGCATCAACAATCAGCCAGTCGACAATTGGACGGCGACTTACTTTGTCCCGTCGCTGAAGCTCGACAGTTCAACCTCAACGCGCCGAGTGATTTCAAACGTCGCGTTGCGGCCCGGAGATGTGATCACAATCGAAGGCCTGCCCAACGCCGGGGAGTCTGCGGCGCTCGACTACATGGAGATTGTTCCCGGAGCGAATTGAAGTTTTGTGGCATCGGCTTTACCGCTAGTGGGCTTGAGTGTGGACGCTCATCACACATCCCGTCATGCGTGTAATAGACTTGATGGCTGAGTCTTGTTGTTGGAATCAGGAGTCTAGCTATGAGCGCATCGCAACTTTTGAAATGGTCAGTGGGGGCCGGCTTGGCCGCCGCGCCGCTCGGTATGTTGGCGTATCAGGCCTCGCAGCCTTCGACGCCCTCTGCACCCGTTGCCTGGGTCCAGATGACCGCGAAAGACGACCTGCAGCGGCAGATGGATCTGCTCCATATTAAGGAATTGCGGCGCGGTGCCAATGGCAACGACGCCAAGGCCCCGAACGCGGCCAACTATGACGAAGCGAAGGCCAATCCATATCCAAACCTGCCCGATCCGCTGACGATGAAGAACGGCAAGAAGGTGACGTCAGCCAGTATGTGGAAGGCCCGGCGCGCGGAGTTGGTGGAAGAATTCGACCGCGACGTCTACGGTCGCATGCCTAAGACACCAAAGGTCGCGTGGAAAATCACCAGCACCTCGAACGAAATGATGGGCGAATACCCCGTGTTAGTGAAGCGGCTTGTGGGCCACGTGGACAATTCCTCCTATCCGGGAATCACCGTAGACATTCAATTAACGCTGGGAACACCTGCGAATGCAGCGGGCAAGGTCCCCGTGATGATGCAATTCGGCGGCGGAGCTCCACCGGCAGGCGCGGGGCGTGGCGGTGCCAAGGCAGCGCCCAAAGCTGGAGATGCAGCCAAAGCCGGACCGGTGGCCACCAAAGGCCCACCTCAAGGTCCCAACTGGCAGCAGCAATTGCTCGCGAAAGGCTGGGGCTGGGCGCAGATTTCGACCACCAGTGTGCAAGCCGATAACGGCGCTGGGTTGACCCAGGGTATCATTGGCCTGATGAATAAGGGTCAGCCTCGCAAGATGGACGATTGGGGCGCGTTGCGAGCCTGGGGCTGGGGCGCGAGCCGTGCGCTGGATTATTTCGAGACCGACAAGAACGTGGACGCCAAGCAGGTGGGCCTGGAAGGGCATTCGCGCTATGGAAAGGCGACCGCGCTGGCGATGGCCGACGACGCGCGTTTCGCCATCGCTTATGTCAGTTCGTCAGGCGAAGGCGGTGTGAAATTGCATCGCCGCAATTGGGGCGAATTAGTGGAAAACGTCGCGGCCAGCAACGAATATCACTGGATGGCGGGCAACTTCATTAAGTTCGCGTCCGACCCGTTGACCTGGAACGACATGACGGTCGACTCGCATGAACTGCTCGCATTGTGCGCGCCTCGTCCGGTGTTCATCGGCGGCGGCGCAACCAATGGCGACGGTTGGGCGGATGCCAAGGGCACGTTCCTCGCAGCCGTCGGCGCGGGTCCCGTGTACAAGCTATTGGGCAAGAAAGATATGGGCACCACCGAATTCCCACCCATTGAGACCCCTTTAATCGCGGGTGATATCGCATTCCGGCAGCACGCGGGTGGGCACACCGATGGACCGAACTGGCCCACCTTCCTTGAATTCGCGAGCCGCTATTTGAAGGCTCCGGCGGTTCGGGCTTCACGATAGGAGATTATCGTCATGACACATTTATTGAAGCCTTCGGCGTCGATCGCCGCCTTGGCTCTGGCCTCGGCCAGCTTCGTATTCGTGATGTTCGCGCCGCTTGAGCCTGCGCAGGCTCAAGAAAAGGCCGCCCCCAAAGCCGCGAAGGCGAAAGCCGTCAACGTGAACTTTAAGGTGACGACCATTGCCACTGGCATCAGCCATCCATGGAGCCTCGCATTCCTGCCGAATGGCGACATGCTGGTAACCGAACGTGCAGGCAAACTGCGCCTCATTCACGATGGCGTTCTGGACCCGACCCCGATCTCCGGCGTTCCCGCCGTGCATGCGGTTCGACTGTCGGGCTTGATGGAAGTGCTGGCGCATCCGAACTTCGCACAGAATCAGTTCATTTATCTTACGTACACCAAGGATGTCGACCTGAAAGAAGGCCAGGTCGCGACGACGTTGGCGCGAGCCCGCTTGGTCGGCAAGTCACTGGTCGACCTCAAAGAGATCCTGATTTGCGATTCGTGGGCAGGCGACGGCGGCTCGGGATCGCGACTGGCGTGGGGCAAAGACGGCATGCTCTACATGACCACCGGCGCGTCTAACGGAAACACGGCGCAGGAAGGCACCAGCCTGCGCGGCAAGATTCTTCGCTTGAAAGATGACGGCACTGCCGCACCGGGAAATCCGTTCGCGGGCAAGCCGGGATTCAAAGCCGAGATCTATAGCATGGGCCATCGCAATTCCCTGGGCCTCGCATTCAACCCGGCAACCGGTGAACTATGGAACAACGAGAACGGCCCGTCGGGTGGCGACGAGGTCAACATCATCAAGCCGGGCGGCAACTACGGCTGGCCGAAGGTCAGCTACGGGCGCGACTATTCGGGTCCGCAGATCATCAATTCTGCGGAAGGCATGATCGGCCCCACGATCTTCTGGGCCCCGTCCATCGCGCCTTCGGGCATGATGTTCTATACCGGCAACAAGTTGGCCGGTTGGAAGAACAGCCTGTTCGTAGGCGCCATGCTGGGCGGCTCGGTCCAAGGCATTCCACATCTGGAAAGGCTGATCTTCAACGAAAACTGGGACAACACCGGCAATCAAACCTTGCTTGCGGACATGAAGCAGCGAATCCGCGACGTGCGGCAGGGTCCGGATGAACTGGTGTACGTTTTAACCGACGAAGACAACGGAGCACTGCTGCGGCTCGAACCTAAATAGGTCAAAGGGAAACCGAATCGATGAGATTTCTTCGGATTGCAGCGCTAAGCGCGCTAGCCTGGACGGCATGTTTGCAGGCCGAGACCATGCTGGAGCATAGTGCCGAGGTCCGCTTTCAACTGGACCTCAAAGTTCCTGAAGCCGCCCTGGCGGCGCTACTCCCGCAAGGCTGGACCCCGAACATCGCGACGACCGGCGCAGCGAAGGATTGCAACGTACGTGCGATATTCATCGATCGCGTCACGATCAACGATCCCATGGGCGCGCCAAAGGGCAAGGGCTCGAACCGGCTCGCGTATCTGGTGGCTCCCGTGAAGAGTCCTACTGGCGAGAACGTCCAGATGGTGATCGCCGGACTGACCGAAGATCCCGCAGACGCGCCGGGCCCCTTCGGAAACTATCTATTAGCGACCACGCATTCGGTGAATCGGACCAGCACGGCAGCAACCGGTCCAATCATCGATACGCAGGATTGGGTGTTCACAGCCGCCACTGGCGAGCATCTGGAACTCCACATCAAGTTCGAACGCGGCAATGCAAACAAGCGCAACAACGCCGACACGAAGTTCTATTCCGCCAAGAACCCGAGCTTCTTTCAAATCTCCCGCCAGGAACAAGTGCTCGACATCCTGCGCAACACAACAACCACGCCCCCAGATCACGTGCGTAAGTTTTCCTTCAAATGCTCCGGCGGCAGCTACGCCAAGCTGTGCGACGGCACGGAGAAGGTCTTGAGTTGGGACAACGTGCTGTGGCTGAATCGGACAGTGCTGCTACCGTAGGATTGAGTTAGGCTTGACCCAGCCATCCCGATTACGTACCATTTGAATGCGTACATAAATCAGGAGCGCATAACCATGCCAAGAGTAGCAATCGAAGACAACAGCCGAATGTCGCTTCGGATTCCTTCGCAGGAAAAAGCCCTTCTCCTGCGCGCCGCAGCGTTGCGCAGCACCGATCTGACGGACTTTGTGCGCCAACATAGTTTGAACGCCGCCAAAGCCATCATCCAGGAAGCCGAGCACCTCGAACTTTCCGGACGCGACAGCCTGCGCGTGCTGGCAGCGCTTGCCAAACCTCCCAAGCCCAACGCGCGACTCCTGGCTGCTGCAAAAGCTCTTCCCAAACCCAGATGAAGCTGTCGGGCTGGCATGAAGAACCGATCAGTAAGAAACACGATCGCGATGCTTTCGACTGCGGCGATCCTGACCTGAATGAATTTCTACAGCGCTACGCCCGCAAGAGTCACGACCTGGGCGGATCGAAAACATTTCTTGCAATTGACGATGCCGAGAGATCGGTATTGGGCTTCTATAGTTTGAGTCCAGCGTCTATAAAATATTCTCGGACTCCGGAAATCGTTCGGCGTGGGCTGGCTCGCTACGATGTACCAGCGTTCCGGTTAGCGCGACTAGCCGTGGATTTGCGGGTTCAAGGACACGGACTCGGGGGACAGTTACTGTTGACCGCAGGAAGACGATGCCTGATGGCAGCCGCCTCAGTCGGTGGTGTCGCAATGCTGATCGATGCGAAAAATGAGCGTGTCGCAGCCTGGTACGCGAGCTACGGAGCTTCGCCACTGCTGGATGCGCCATTATCGTTACTGCTGCCCTTGGCCACAATCGAGGCAGCGCTGAAAATGGCTGAGAAGTAACTGGGTTCCACGCTGACTAACTACTAGTGGGTGCTGCGACGGGGACCTTTGCCAACTTGCGTCGGATGCTATCTCTTATCGCGGCCCCATGGGTTTTACCCAGGAGAATGAACTCTCTCCTTTGACCGTCTACGAGTTCCACGAACAAGAGCCCGGAGTGCAAAATCCTACCCATGCCCCACTTTCTTTTGCCTTCAAAAGCGACAGACCTAATTGCATCGTATGGAATCAGAAACGTGTCTGGACCAAACATCAGATCGTTGAAGTCCTCTGATCCTGCAGCCATCTCCGGAACGTCCAGCAGTTCTTCAATCGGCTTATAAAACTCTGGGAAGAATGCCGAGATCGGACCGCTGAATTGCCACATCCTTAGCCCGTCGTCTGTCATGAACACCAGGAATGAGCGGTTTAGTATCCATGCGAAGTATTCCATCGCAACAAAACCGCTGTGCAAGTGGCCTGACTCAGATTCGTGAAGCTGATCATTCATCAATACGGAAGAGCAGTCCTTGCTCCCACCATCCTGCACCGCCACAAACCAAGCATCACCCAGAGCGCCTTAAGAATCGGAGGCTACATGAGGACTACAGAACCCAACTACTCCGGCTTCAACCCCTGAGCAACCATCGCCTTCGTAATAATCTCCCGAGCTGCCGGGAAATCCTTCTTCGCGTTCGCCAGGAACAGCCCCTTGGTCATGGCCAGCGGCGTCCAACCCAGGCTGCTCGCGATGGTGATGCTCCTTTGATGCGGCTGCTGGTGAAATACGGA
>JBDTUY010000299.1:0-6488 GCA_040007495.1 Acidobacteriota bacterium
GCGGTTGGGATCGCGTCTTGCAACGCCATCGCGCGAAAACGTAGATCACGACCATAGCTGACATCCTTCACCAGATCGCAAACCAGGTGCGATGCTGTCGCGGCGCTGCCTCCGTTGCCCGCGATGAAGATCATGCGGCCCTGCTCGCGGGCCTCGCGGAACCAGGTGATTGCGTGCTCCACTTGTTCGAGATTGATCGCGTTGATCGCAGCGATGGTCTGGTCGCGGTAGGTTTGTACGAATGCCATAAGACTCGCCTATTGTAGCCTTCCCTTGTCCGCCACTTCTATTCGTGGTAACGGCCAATGGGACAATAGGGGTGATGCCCCCAGCCATTTCACGGCGTGCTTGGATCGGTGGTTGCGTCGCTTTGGCGGCCTCAATCACAGCTTGCCAGCGTGAGGATCCTTTAGCGAAGTTGCTAGTGCAAACCAATCTGCCCGATACAGAGGGGAAGGTCGCGCTGGTGGAGTTTGACGACGCGGGTGCGAACCTCGGATTGGCGCGTTTGCCGCAAGTGAAGCGATCCGAAGCGGAATGGCAACGAATCCTGAAGCCGGCGCAATATTACGCGACGCGGCAGAAGAATACGGACGAGCCGTTTACGGGAACCTACCATCGTCTGCACGATCCAGGTTTGTATCGGTGCATTGGCTGCGACAACGCGGTCTTCAGTTCAGACGCGAAGTACGATTCCGGAACCGGTTGGCCGAGCTTCTGGCAACCGATCGCGAAGGAAAACGTACGGATCGCCGCTGACGGGTCGCCGTCACTCAAAAGCGGCATCGAACTGATCTGCACATTGTGTGATGCGCATCTGGGGCATGTGTTCGACGATGGTCCGGCTCCGACGAATTTGCGCTACTGCATCAACGAATCGTCGTTGCGCTTTGTGCCGAGAACGAAGGCAGCTCAATAGTAATCGGAACAGCTCATGTAGTACCCGCACTGTTCGCAGAACAGCTTGCATTTGCGCTCAGAGAGGCGCTTGCTGCAAACCGGGCAGTAGAGCATCGGCTCGCTATCGGACGGATGTTTGACGGTATCGGGCAGGTTCGCCTCAGGTTGCATCTCGGGAGTCCTTTCGCTAGCCACAAGCTCATTGTACTGAGTCTGATATCGCGAGAATTCTATCCGCTATTTCGTACTATGCTGAAGAGGAGCAGTGATGAACGATACGCAAATCCTGACGATCGCCCTGGCGTCGGCCCCAACGATGCTGACCGTGTTGATCGGCATTTTGGTGAATAACTCAAGGCTTAGCGACTTGAGGGCCCAACTCAGCGACCTGCGGGCGCATGTGGACGTGCGATTCAGCGAGGCTGATCGCAAATATACCGACCTGGATCGTAAAATGGACCGCCGCTTCGATGAGATGCGTGACCTGTGGCGCTCTGAGTTACATCGAGTAGAAGAAGTGCTCGATGCACGGCTCAAGCATTTAGAAGAGCGCTAGCTCGCTTCAGCGACGCTAGCGGCGATCTCCCCGGCGATCTTAGTCGCCGTCAGGGGCGTCAACAAAATTCCGTTGCGGTAGTGCCCATACGCCAGCCAGACGTTGGTCGCGTTTCCTTCTCCGTCGTTCATGCGCTGCATGTGTGGACCGGTTGCAGATTCCGGACCTGGCCGGAATCCGATCCATCGTTTGCTTGGTGAGACTTCCCCGAGCGCGGGCAGCATCTCAACCGCTCGTCTATGAATGTCCTCACAGATTGCGGCATCGACATCTGTATTAAAGCCGACCGATTCCTCAGTCGAGCCTGCAATCATGAAGCCGTCGGAGCGTTGCACGATGTAGGTGTGCCCTTTTCGCAGGTAAGGGCCAAGCAGGCCTGGCCGCATTTGGTATCCGATCAAATGGCCCTTCACGGGAGTGGATTCAGGCAGGGCGATGACACCGCCACCGGAAGAGACGCGTAGGGCGCCAGACCACGCACCCGATGCGATGACGATAGCCAGGTATTCGTTGGATTCGATCTCCGTAACCCGCCACGTTTCAACCACAACTCCGCGTGCCACGATCGCTTTGCGCAGGGAGAGGAGCAACGCCACAGGATCGACGATGGCGTCATCGGGATAGAACAAGCCAATGTCCCGGAGTTCGACTCTTATTCCTGCCTGCCGTTGAAGTTCGACGGAAGTTGCTTCAGGGCTGGAAGGAAGCTGAAGGCAGCCGCAGATCCTGAAGTCGACATCCATGCCTGTCTCGGAATGCAGTTGCTCCACAAACTCCGGATACAAACGCATGCTTGCAATGCCCAAGTCGACCCAGGGTGATGGCGCGGTGAATTCTCCGCCTGGTGACAGCATTCCGGCACCTGCCGTGCTGGCCTCGCCATTGGGAAAGGACTGAGTTTGGGCGAATCCGCCCGCATCGGCAATGCGAACGCGAATCCCGCGCTGTGCCAGACGCCATGCGATGGAACTGCCGATCAGGCCACCGCCAACAATCAATACCTCGCCCGCATGCGAACCCATCTTTCTATCCTAACGGCATCGCCGCCATAGTCCGTCAAATGGCAGGGAATTCTCACCAACCAACAACTTGATAACTAGGAGGAGAAAGGGGGAAACAGGTGGGAAGAATGGCGGGGACGACGGGGCTCGAACCCGCGACCTCCGACGTGACAGGCCGGCGCTCTAACCAACTGAGCTACGTCCCCGCATTGTCATGTCGACGTTTCTAAGAATAGCACATGCCCTGGCGGACTCGCGCTATAACATCGCGCATTTGTGCACGCAAATACTAGCTAGCCTTGCGATCACCGGATGAAACCGCGTCAGCAGATCCGCCTGCGGATGCCGTGAAACTCGAGGATAGAAGATTGCCCTCCCAATCGCGCACTTCCCACGCATGATCCTGCCACGTGCGGACGTTCCTGGGAAGCTTCCTCGGAGCCTTCGCGGACTCGGCGTCCGGGTACCCCTGTGGAACTTGTTCAGCGAAAGCTGGCACGTCATGTGCGGGCTGCTCGATTGTGGTCGGAGCGTTCGCGGTTGCATTGGAGGCAACGGAACTCATGCTCGCTGCTGCGGAGATTTCCTGATGTTGGCCGATCGCAGTTCCCGGATCGGTTTCGTGCGCGCTCGAACCCACTGGTTGAACGCGTTCACTGGACTCACTAACGGAAGTGGCTCCTAGTGGCGGCTGCGCATCGGCAGGTTGCGGGACTTGCGGAGTGTCTTGAACCGCAACTGCATCCGTCTCTGCATCCATGGATCGCATCGGATCCATCGGAAACGCGGGAGGAAGTGCTCGCCACTTCATTCGGACACCGGGTGCAGGTTCAAAGCCGATTCCGACCAACGCCTTCGCCAGCGGAGGAAGTTGTCGCCCGGTTCGCATGTAGAACAGATTTCCGCAGCTCCGGCACGTCAGTAACTGCCGCCCGAATGACTTCGCTACGCTTGCGACCAAGCCTTGATCCCGAGTCCACTTCCATGTATCCCTCGATTGGCAGCGTGGGCATCGTTCCGGGTTCGCGATGTTGCGCATGTACGCGCGTGCTTTACGCCGCAATATCGAAGGCAATCGGAGATGAAGACGAAAGACCATTGCTCTTGTAGCTAAAGCATATCGAGCGAATGCGCATGGATCGATTAAGATAAACGTACTGTCGGTACTGGTACTCGCTGGGCTGAAAGTACTATTTGGAGGGGAAGACCTTTTGGCGAATTAGTAGACAAACGCTTGTGTCGGGGCTGCGGCGTCGGCGATCACCAACTTTGGAGACAGCGACCGGCCATCCAACGTCTGTGCCGCCATCAGGCGGACGATCTCCGGGTGGTTGTTGTGTTCGCTCAGATGACCCAGGATCAGGGTTGAAGTCCTTGAGTCCAAGCCCTCACTCAAAAATCCGCAGGCCGCATCATTCGATAAGTGCCCCATGCGGCCCATCACCCGCTGCTTTACCGACCACGGATACGGACCAACCTTGAGCATCTCCAAATCGTGATTGGCTTCCAACAACAGCACATCGGAGCTTTGCAGATGCACTCGGACCGATTCCGGAATGTAGCCCAGGTCCGTCGCGATGGAGATCTTGATGCCCTGAGAGCGAAACGAAAACCCAACCGGATCCACAGCGTCGTGGGGAATGGTGAAGGTATTCACTTCAATGTCGCCCACGCAAAATCCTGAGCCGGCCTGAAACAGTTCCAGCGTGGGGGAATACTCACCCCAGGGAATCGCCGGGGCCGTCAGCCGGGAAACATAGACAGGTATCTTTAGTTTCTTTGCGATGGCGGGCAGGCCCGAGACATGATCGGAATGCTCGTGGGTGATCAGAATGGCGTCCAGCCGTTCCGGATCTATGCCAATGCTGAGCATGCGCTCAAACGTCTCCTTGCGGCTCAGCCCCGCATCCACCAATACACAAGTACGGTCGGTGGCGATCACAGTCGAGTTGCCCGAACTGGAAGAGGCCAGAACTGAGACTTGAAAAATGGGGATGCTCCGTAAACTTCTATCGGTGGCCGGGAATTTCCCGCCTCACCTACCCGATAATAGCTCAGTTGGCCGACAACCCAGTACAATTAATACAAGCGCCCTAAACTGCTATTACGTTCCCGACGATTCACAAGTTAGTGAGCTGCCAGTCCCAACCGGGTTCCTCGTTCGATCCGGATTTCCGGGCAGTAGCCGGCGGTGAGTTGGGATTCGTTCGAATCCCGCAAACTTGGTTCGGGAGTCATGATTTCGGCGCGGCGTTTTCTTAAGGAGAATTATGAAGGCTCGCGTCTACGTTTCCGTAAAAACCACGCTGCTCGATCCGCAGGGACAGACGATCCAACACGCCCTCAGTGGTTTGGGACACAAGAGTATCCGGGGCGTCCGGCAAGGCAAGGTGTTTGAGCTCGAGATTGAGCCTGGCACTGCGCGTGAGGCCTCGCAAAAGGAAGTCGAGCAGATTGCCCGCGAAGTATTGGCAAATCCGGTGATGGAAGATTACCGGGTAGAGTTTCTGGATTAGTTCAGGCGGAAAGCTCCGAAGCAATAATTTTCGGAGCCGGACGTCTAGGTTAAGAGATCGACAAGAGAGCGACGAAAAATCTATGTGCGGAATTGTTGGCTACATCGGAGCACGGCAGGCAGTACCGATCATCGTGGACGGTCTGAAGCGGTTGGAATACCGCGGGTACGATTCGGCGGGGCTGGCGGTGTTGGAATCCGAGGACGTACTGGGAATCCGTCGCGCGTCTGGCAAACTCCGCAATCTGGAAGAGGTTCTCCGTGTCAGCCCGGTCAGCGGCACGTACGGCATCGGCCACACCCGTTGGGCCACCCACGGACGCCCCACCGAAGAAAACGCCCATCCGCATCGCGACAGCAAGGGCGATATCGTCGTTGTTCACAATGGCATCGTCGAGAACTACCTGGCGTTGAAGCAGCAGTTGATCGCCGAAGGCCGAACCTTCGTCAGTGAAACCGATACCGAAGTCATCGCGCATTTGATCAGCAAGTTCTACGACGGGAACCTTGAAAACGCGGTGCGGGAGGCGATTCGCAACCTGACAGGTGTGTTCGCGCTGGCCGTCATCTCCCGCAAGGATCCGGACAAGATCGTAGTCGCGCGCTCCGGGCCGCCGGTGGTGGTCGGCTTGGGCGAAGGTGAGTATTTCGTTGCATCCGACGTGCCTGCCATCCTGTCGCATACGCGCGACATGTTCTTCCTGGCCGATGGCGACATGGCAATCCTGACGCGTGACGGCGTGCAGCTCACTGACTTCAATGGTCGGCCGATCAAGCGCAAGCCATCGCACATTCTGTGGGACCCGATCATGGCCGAAAAGGGCGGCTACAAGCATTTCATGCTCAAGGAGATCTTTGAGCAGCCGCGCGCCATCCGCGATACGACTCTCGGTCGCGTGGGGCAAGAGACGGGCCGCATTTTCCTGGACGAGATGGACATCACGGCCAAGGAATTCAAGGAATTCCGCCAGGTCCGGATCGTGGCATGCGGTACCAGTTGGCACGCCGCTTTGGCCGGTAAATTCATGATTGAGAAGTTGGCTCGCATCCAGGTCGAGGTCGACTATGGCAGCGAGTTCCGCTATCGGGATCCGATCATCGGACCCGATACGTTGACGGTCGTCATTTCACAATCCGGCGAAACGGCGGATACGTTGGCCGCGCAGCGCGAAGCCAAGCAAAAGGGCTCCAAGACCCTCGCGATTTGCAATGTGGTCGGGTCCATGATCACGCGCGAGGCGGCGGGTACGCTGATCACGCACGCGGGTCCGGAGATCGGCGTCGCGTCGACCAAGGCGTTTACCTGCCAGTTGACCGCGCTGTTCCTGCTCGCGATGTACCTCGGTCAGCAGCGTGAGGTGCTGGACGACGCGACCTCCAAGAAACTGGTGGAGCAGCTATTGCATTTGCCAAGTCAGATGGAAGACATCCTGCGCCAGGATCACTTGTACGACGATCTGGTGAAGACCTTGTCGAAGGCGACGGATTTCCTATACCTGGGTCGGGGCGTTCACTT
>JBDTUY010000300.1:0-6466 GCA_040007495.1 Acidobacteriota bacterium
GCCGATGGTACGCGGCAATGTGTTTGGCTGCGGACTGGCCGATCGCTGATGCTCGTGCCGGGTCCTGCGCCAACCAGACAAGGTAGTCGGTCAACATCCGTTCCTCGCCCGCGCCGTGATCGATACGGAGGCATGCGTCCTGCGGGATGCGCGCGATCGCGGGGCCGTCCGTGAACGCGACCGCTTTGCCGATACCCATCAAGCGGACCGCAATGCCAGACGACTCCGCAGCCGACGGGTAGCGAAGGTTCACGCACAGGTCCGTCGCTGAGGCGTAACGCCAAAAGTCCGTCTCACTCAAATGTCCCGTCCGAATGATACGAGGATGGTCGAGCAAAGTAGCCAATGTGGGTTCAAGCATCGCCGAAACAAAAGATCCGCTGAACAGCAATCGAATATTGGCTCCGGCTTCGACCGCGCGATGAAATCCCCTCAACACCGACGCGGGCCGCTTGGTTTCCCGCTGATGCCCAAACGTGCCGACCAATAGCGTTTCGGGCGCAAGTCCCAGCGACCTGCGGAACTCTGCGGTCTCGATCGCGGAAGGCAAGGCAGGCGGTGTGAAATAGTGGGCAATCTCGATCACCGGCGGATGTAGCTCCGCTGTTTGATGCTGCCGAACCCGATCCACAGCCGCAGGATTATGGACGATAATCGCACGCGCTGTGGTCGCGATTCGTTTCAACATCGGATGTTCAAAATAGCGCGGATCGGAGCCTGATCGCCCCCTCTCCTGCCACAGTTGCAGCGCCAGCGCTCGCGACGATTCCCCGTAGTTGTAGCTGAACTCTTCTGCGTAGCGCTCGGGGTCCAGAGTGCCGAGTAGAAAATGCTGCAATAGCGCGTCGTGCAATACCACGATGCCTGGTTCCCGTACGGCACGTTGGTAAATCTCGCGATGCAGGCCATTGTTGCCGACATGATAGACCGGAATGCCAGTGCCATCGACGGACGGATTCACATCCACCTCACCGAGTGCCTTTAGATATGGAAGTAGCTCCGCGCTATAGTCGGCGACACCGGTTGGAGCCGGAGGCATCGGCGAATAGTAGCGGATCTTCATGCGAGTGGTTTCGGTCGGGGCCCGAATAGAGCGGTTCCAATGCGGACGTGCGTTGCGCCCTCTTCAATGGCCGCCTCCAGATCATGCGACATTCCCATCGATAGCTGCATCAATCCGAACTGGTCAGCTAGCGTCGCAAGCTTTCTGAAGTACGGCCGCGTTTCTTCCGGGTTGTCGCTCCATGGGGGCATCGTCATCAGGCCATCGAGCTTTAGATTCGGGCAAGCTTGGATCGCATCTTTTAACTCCGCCAACTGTTCGGGTGTTGCACCGAATTTCGCCTCTTCGACCGAAAGCTTCACCTCGATCATGACATTCAGGGTCGAATTCCCTTCGACACACGCTTCCTGCAAACGCTGCGCAAGCCGAACGCTATCCACCGTTTGGATGGTCTGAAATAGCTGCGTCGCCATGCGGGATTTGTTCGACTGCAGATGCCCGATCAAGTGAAAGTGAGCCTCGGATAGATCGGCGAGTTCAGGCTGCTTAGTCGAAAACTCCTGCACGTAGTTTTCGCCAAACACACGCATCCCAAGATCGTAGGCCTCGCGCACGACCTCAGCGGAGAACTTCTTAGTGACAGCAATTAACGTGATGCTCTCGCGAGACCTGCCAGCGCGCGCAGCGGCATTCTGAATGCGCGTCTCTACCTGATCGATCCGCTCGCGAAGCGTCACAGTTGGCCTTTTCCCTCATGTACTGCTAAGAAGCTCACAAAAGATTGCACGATCGGCGTGACTGCTCTTACGGCCAAGCTGTGTCCTGCCCGGTCGACCATCATCAATTCTGTACGCGAGGGAATTTGGGCGATAGCTACTCGCATCTCTTCCTGCGTGCCAAACTCATCTTTCGCCCCGTGCACGAAGAGAGCAGGTGTTCGTAAAGCAGGGAAGTGCTCCGTTCGAAGCTTCTCCGGCTGACGGGGCGGATGCAGAGGATAGGACAGCAACAGCAGACCGTCGGCGAGCGTCGGGTCTTCGCTAACCGCAATGGTCGATTGTCTGCCGCCATACGAGTGCCCTGCGAGGTAGACGGGCAAGTTCGGCACCTGCTCCCTTAGAAATGCTGCGGCCGCTCGAACGCCATCTCGATCGACTGCCTGGCCTTTCTTCCCTCCAACTGGAGGGCCGGAGGGTCGTAACTGGCGAAACGGCAGGTCGTATCGAAGCACCGCATAGCCGCACTCTGCCAGTGCTTCCGCAACCGCGATCAGTAACGCACCTTGGCAATTTGAGCCCGCCCCGTGTGTCAACCCAACGGCGCCTAGTGCCGCTTCCGTCGGAGTGTGGAGCCACCCTTGAACCGCAACCGCCGCGGTTGGTTGCGAATCAAGTTGAGAACGAACCTTCTGGTTGATTTGAGTGACGAGAGGCATTTCCACGTATGCTGAAAGTGCGCCAGTTCTGTGCGCAACATTCAAGACATCCCTATGGTATCGCTAGACGACATCCGTGCCGCGCGCGAGCGCATTCGCGGCACCATCCGCATGACTCCGGTTTCCTACTCCGAGAAACTATCGCGCGAGACCGGCAACTCGGTCTATCTGAAGTTGGAGAGTTTGAACGTCACCGGGTCTTACAAGGAACGCGGCGCCCTGAACGCCCTGCTTCAGATGACCCAGGAGCAAAGGCAGATCGGAGTGATCGCAGCATCGGCCGGCAATCACGCGCAAGCTGTCGCGCACCACGCCGGCCGCCTCCAGATTCACGCTCGAATCGTGATGCCGTTGTACACGCCATCCGTCAAAGTAACCTCCACTCAGGAATGGGGAGCCGAAGTGATCCTGCACGGGCAGAACTTCGACGAAGCGCTATTGGAGGCTCGCCGACTGGCCCGAGAAAGCGGCGCGATTCTCCTGCACGCGTTCAACGATCCAAGAGAAATGGCGGGGCAGGGGACGATCGGTCTGGAACTGTTGGAACAGATCCCGGACCTGGAAGCAGTGGTGGTCCCCGTGGGCGGAGGAGGACTGATCGGCGGCATCGCCTGTGCGATCAAGTCTATTTCCCCTTCGATTCGTGTAATCGGCGTGGAGCCCGCGGCATTGCCTTCCATGAAGAAGGCGCTAGAGGCCGGACATCCAGTGGAGGTGCCCTCTGCGCCGACCATCGCCGACGGAGCAGCCGTACGCCGCGTAGGAGATCTGACGCTCGCCGTTGCTCAGAAATACGTCGACGATGTGGTAACGGTAGACGACGAAGAGGTCGCGATTGCAATCCTGCGCCTGCTTGAGAAACAGAAGACGTTGGCCGAAGGCGCTGGTGCCTTGGCTGTTGCGGCACTGCTACAGCACAAGACAGGCTTACAGGATAAAAAGGTGGCGGCGATTGTCAGTGGAGGCAATATTGACGTCACTCTCCTCGCGCACATCATTGAACAAGGCTTGGTGAAGGACGGGCGATTGGTGCGGCTTCGAGTAACGCTGCCGGATCATCCAGGCGGCCTGGAACGTCTGACAAGCGTGATCTCCCAGCAACGCGCGAACGTAGTCCAGGTGGTCCACGATCGGGCCTATTTCGGAGTGCATCTGGGTCAAGCAAAGATAGACGTAACGATGGAGACTCGCGGCGCGGAGCATGCTGAATCCCTAATGACCAGCATGCGAGAAGCCGGTTACATCTTCGAGCGAGTAATGTAACCAAGCACATTCGCACGAACGTGAGAGCGCGGATGTCTGCCAATCGTGGCGCATGTTAAACTAAAAAAGTTAGTTCCCACCAGTTCATTCCCCGGTCGTCTAATGGTAGGACAGCGGCCTTTGACGCCGTGAATCGTGGTTCGAATCCATGCCGGGGAGCCAATCTTCAAATTTGCGTTCCGAGGCGGCTTTGGCTTCGTCTTTTGTTGAGCTTGCAGAGTTCGAACGGGCCAAAGTTCGGAAGGGTTCATGTAGGGTCACTTCTAGCCGTCCCTCCATCCAACTGGCACCCTCCACCACCAATTCCAGGAGCTTTCGCTGCTCGCGTGTGTTCTGCCGCTCGAATTCCCGGCAGGCTGTGCTGGTTAACCGCATCATGTTGAAGCCCGCACGGAAGTCCGTCTGGGCGGCTTGGTGCTGGCTGATCTTGGCTCGCAGCGCCTGCTGTTTCGAGCGAGTATCCTTCGATTTTCGATCAAACTGTTCCGAGGTGATGCGCCTCCGCGAGCCTCGCACGCGCCGCCGATTCTCATACACGCACCGTTGCTCATGTGGCTTGCCCGCCCACTTTCGCCGGCCCCGCTCCGGCTCCGGCACGTAGCTGCGCAGTCCTCGCGAAGCCAAGTCCAGCAGCACCGCACCACTGTGATAGCCTTGTCCATCACTACTTCTTCGATGCCCGTTGGATGCGCCTTGCATGCTTCCAACTGCGCGGCCACGAGTGTTTCGCTGTAGCTCGACGTATCGCCGCGATCCGCCGGTTGCAGCGTCACCGCGAGCAACGCACCCGACGCCAGATCCACGGCGTGCTCGGCCTTGTGCGCCAACTTCGTGCGTCCATCCTTCATCTTCGTGATGCGCGCCGAAGGATCGTTGGGATTGGTCCAATCGTCGTTGGACGCCTTCTTCTTGCGCTTGCGGTCCAGCCGAGCGGCTTGCTCCCGTGTCGGATTTTCAATGCCTTCGGCCTTGGCCAGTTGCAACAGATACTCGTCGTAGCCGATGCCTGTATCGCGCCGCACCAGGCTCTTCATCGCCGCGTTGGCCTGTAGCGTTGTCCCATCGATACACACGCTTTGGCCCTGCGCCAGTCCATGCTTGCGCAGCAGCTTCAGCACCCATCGCATCACCGCCTGATGCGTCTCAACCGAGTACAACCGCCGTGTGCGCGACACCGTCGAGTGATCCGGCGTTTGCTCGCTCAGATCGTAGCCCAAAAACTTCCGCAGGCTCAACGAATCCGCCGCGCGCCACGCAATGCCCCGTTCGCTATCGATGCCCTCGAAGTAACCCACTAGCAGCATCCGGAAGTACGTTCCCGGCGTCAGCGATGGCCGTCCCGAACTGCTCTTGTAATACTTCCCGCACAGCGCTTCCACGCGCTGGTCGAACTGCTCGGCAGCCAGCACCGTGTTCAGCCGTTCGTAGTATACGTGCCCCGGCGTGATTGCAATCTCCTCCAAGGCCACCCACAATCCTTGCTGTTTTTCCCGGTCTTGCTTCCGCCCCATGCCCATGCATCTTAAGACGAATTAATTCTACCCAAGGTCACATCGAGGTTGAGTTTTACCACGGGCTGCTAACAAGCGATTGCTAATACTAGAATTCTCGGGAGGGCTAGACGCCAGAAACGGTATGTCACGGAAACTTAAGGCGGTCGGCGAAGTTGACAAGGAGCGCGAACTCTCTGAGCGGGCCGAATGGAGTATTCTGAGAGACTCTTAATGATGGCGTCCTTACTAGACGTAACTAAATGTCGGCCTCCCGCCTCCAACCCTCGTACCGATTAATCTCTTCAAGTTTTCGAATGCAGTTTGCTAGCTCCGTGCTGGTATTAGACCACCTGCATTGTCTCCAACGGCCAGTCGCATGTTGCTCTCGCCGACTCTTCCAACGCACCTTCTTACCCGGAGCCCCGTCGCAGGTGGTCTGCTCCTGACCTCACCCGGGATACCAATGTTGTTCATGGCCAGGAATTCATGGAAGACAATCATTTGGAGCGATAGGCCTAACGTTTTTGTCGACCGCCTTATCGGGTACGACGGGCTGGAACTGACCGGTCGATACGGGACCACGGTCGATTTATCCGGGAACTTGCCCAAGTCTCAGGAACAACGCCTCTCTTTGCGGCGACCGGATCAATGTCTACCACTTTCAGAACGACAAACGAATGCTGCTTTTCGCCGGCGGACTGAGGAGTTGGGAAAGCTGTGGTACTGGTTGCGAGCCTTCGCGAGGAGACCTTGTGACCATATGACTTGGCTGCCCTACTCGGCCTCCAGAGTTCGGCAACAATCGTGATTTCCGCAAACTGACCATTGTATTTGTGACTCAATAAAGCATTGGCTGCAAAAAGATCAACGAGTTCTCGAAGATCTTAACAGCTCAGGACCGACTGAGCCGTGGCAGGATGGACTTAGCGGGGGCTTAATAACTCACAAGCCCCGGCAACGGAGAACGATCTCATCTCGCGAGTCGTATCATAGCGAACCGGATTATGTCCATGCGGTGGATCTGATTCGTCTCGGCGTGCGCGGCAGCTGAACTAGAGCCTCGCGGGTTCTCCCCTGGCAATCTCGGAGGCGTGGCGTCTCGATCCGGCTTGAAACCTTATGCGCCGCAGCCGGGTGCCCATAGCATTTTCTCATCGAAGGATGAGCCTGAACAAGGGTGGTAAGGGGGACTTGGGGCCGGAGTCCTTTCTGGGTTTGATTTAAGAAGAGAAGAGGAATCGTCGGCGCGGTGGGAATGTGGGAAACGCGCAG
>JBDTUY010000301.1:0-6464 GCA_040007495.1 Acidobacteriota bacterium
AGATACAGCAGGACGCGAAGCGAATAGTCGGAATGGAGGGTCAGCTTCATCTATTTGCGAGTCTAGCAGGGCCTTGACGGAATCAGGCCGTCGACGCGGATAGTAGGAATGCATCCGCAAAAATCTCACGGCTGGGCATTCCCGCCAGAAAGAATTTCATCTTAAGAGTTCCCACGATTCCCGGATCACCACAAACGAAACCTCGCCAGCCCTTCAGCTTGGGATGCGCCTGTGCGATCACGTCCGCCAAGAGTCCGATCTGGATATTGTCGTTTGGCTCCGGACTTAAGTGATTCAGCACGGCGGCCACATACCGAAAGTTGGGATGCTGTTCGGCCAGCGCCTGCAATTCCTCGCGCAAATATAAACCTTGAGAAGTCAGCGCGCCATGAAATAGCCAAATGGGACCACTGTGTCCGTGTCGTAACGCGTCCTGAAGTATCCCGAACAGAGGAGCCAATCCAGTACCGGTGCCAGCCAGCAGCATAGGCTGTTCCGGTGGAGTGTCCGCATAAAAGCACGAACCGGCAGGTCCTTGAAGTTGAATCGGATCTCCCGGACGTGCCTCATCGTGCAACCAGTTGCTAAAGGCACCGCGAGGAATGCGACGCACGTGCAGGTCGAGAGTATCTTCAATCGATGTCGGCAGGCTTGCAATAGAATAGCTGCGAGCGAGACCATCAGGCCTTATCAGCGTTACGTATTGCCCCGCACGATACTCGAATCCAGTGGGAGCTTTTATCCTGACCAGCGCCACATCGTGACTCAGAGCAGCAATGGATGCAACCTTAGCAGGCACTCGGACACCTGCGCCTGCCAGTTCCACATGGAGGTCGATGTCAGGACGACAGATACAAGATAGAAAGTATCCCTGTGAAGAGAGAGTGCTCTTCAGGCTCTGGCTGCTAAGCGTCGGCGGAGTTCCACTGGTGGACCGAACCAGGCACGCCTGACACGCCCCCGCGCGGCACGAGTTTGGAATAATATGCCCGTTACGTAACAAGCATTCGAGCACGCTTTCCTCAGGTTGCAGCTCGTGCGCGCGGTTGTCAAATTGAATTGTGGGCATGGAAAAAACGAACGCGGTCCTACTTACCCAGGACGTCGGCGCGTGTACTCTCCGCAATCGCGGCGACCTGGCCGATCAGATTCGCAGGTACGTTCAACTCCGTCAGCGTCTCTCCTAGTAACTCAACTACGGCATCGAAGTGGGAATCATTCAATCCGCGCTTAACCAAGCGCGCATGTCCGGCTCGCATGTCCTGACCGGAGTAATTGTTTGGTCCCCCGAACGCCAAGGTCAGGAAGCCCTTCTGCTTGGAGATCTGTTTTTCCATGTCAACGTCGTCAAAAAAATGTTTGATGCGATCATCGGTCAACACCTTGCGATAGAAAATATCGACAGCGGCTTCGACTGCAGGCTGTCCTCCGATTTGTTCATACAGGCTCATGTTGCATTCCTCTCTCTTCAGTTCCGGGGGCCAGAATGTTCCGGAAATTCACAAACTATGCATATAGTATACATAGTTACCGTCGGCGTCAAGAACAATTTACTAGAGCAGGATTCTCCGTATCATCATCTTGTGGACATTGTTCGGGTTACAAGATCGCTAACGGCCTTGGAAGTCGAGGCGGCTTACAGAGTCGGCATGTTTCCGATGGCCTCGATAGAGCAGGGAATGGTGACCTGGCACAAGCCCAAGCGCCGGGCCGTCCTGCCATTGGACCAATTTCATGTGTCCAGATCGCTCCGGCACGTGCTAAAGCAACGTCGATATGAAGTCACTTTCGATCGTGCCTTTTCCGATGTTATGCACGCGTGTTCCGGAGAGAGCGACGTGGCGCGCGACGGCGTTTGGATTAGTCCGGAATTCAAGCGGATTTACGGCGAATTGCAAGAGCAGGGCAAGGCGCATTCCGTCGAGATCTGGGTGGATGGCGAACTGGCTGGAGGCGTCTACGGTGTCCATTTGGGCGGTGCCTTCTTTGCTGAATCGAAGTTTCACAGGCGGACGAACATGTCGAAGGTCGCGCTAGCGGAGCTTGTGTTTCGCTTGCGGGAGCGTGGGTTCGAGCTGCTGGAGGTCCAATACGTGACTGAGCATCTGGAGCAATTCGGAGTGATCGAAATTTCCGACCGCACCTATCAGTCGCGATTGAGAGCAGCGTTGGAAAAACGTTGCGAATTTGTGTGAAGGGCCATCCGAGGTCGCATGCTATTCTGAAGGCATTCTTGGCCCAAATAGGTGGCCCTCTGATTGATGGGCAATCCAATAATCCGGCGTTTGGCCGTCATCCTTGGCCTTTGTCTGGTGTGCGGAGTTTGCTTGTTCGCCCAGAAGGCCTTTAAGCAATACCACACGACAATTGAGCACGACGATACGCCATTACCTCCAGATTGGCAGCGTCCAGCGGAGTGGATTTTCGCCCGCTTGAAGTATCGCGACATTCATCGATTTGAGCTGGGTGACAGTTATTACTGGACAATGGACTATCCGCAAGGCGACCGTCTTCTCCTGCAAGGTGTTCGCAGGTTGACCAGCATCGACGTGATGGCTGTTGAGCAGGTAGTGGACCTGGACGACCGTGACGACATCTACAATTGGCCTTTTCTCTATGGCGTCGAAGTCGGCATGTGGGACTTTACGGACGAACAAGCGGCGCTACTTCGGAAGTATTTGTTACGTGGCGGCTTTCTGATGGTGGATGACTTTCACGGCGAGATGGAATGGGAGAATTTCGCTGCGAACATGGCCCTGGTTTTCCCGGATCGCGACATTGTTGACCTGACCAGCAAGGATCTTATCTTTCACACCGTTGGAGACGTGAATCAACTGGTCCAGATTCCGTCGATTGATTCCGTGCGGCACGGCGTTACTGCGGAAAAGGGCGGCGTGATCCCGCGCTGGCGTGCGATTCGAGATGACAACGGCCGCTTGATGGTGGTGATCTGCCACAACATGGATCTTGGCGATGCTGTGGAATGGTCGGATAGCCCTGGGTATCCAGAGCACTACGCGTCGATAGCGTACCGGGTGTTGACGAACTATGCGGTGTATAGTCTGACGCATTGAATGGATTCTATACGTATCAACGTCTCCTATCGCGTACGTACGTTTGTATTATGGAAGGCAGGATGTCAAAGCTTACTCTTAGTGTGGACGCCAAGGTTGTGACGCGCGCCAAACGTTACGCCAAGCAACATGGTGTTTCTGTCTCGGAGATCGTCGAGAACTATTTGGCAGTACTAGCGGGCGAACTGCCTCGCAGGTCTGTGGTGCCGACGCCACAATCGCGAACGCCAGTAATGGACTCCCTTCGCGGTTGCCTAAAAGGAGTCGACATGGAGGACTACAAGCGGCATCTGGTAGAAAAGTATCTGTGAGCAAAATACTGGTGGATTCCAACATAGTGTTGGATGTTCTACTCGAACGGGAGCCGCATTTGAAGCACGGTGCTTCGATATGGGGCATTACTGCTGCGGCTGCGCATGTGGCTGGTTGCAACCCGATCGTTACGCGGGATGCCAAAGGATTTCGTGGATCGCCAGTACGCCATCTTTCGCCTCAATCCGCACTGCTCCTGTTGCATACGAGCGCGAATGGTTACGATAGAGCCACCAGCGATTCACCGCTTTCCGCTCCGGTGACGTAGAATATGCCAATGCTTTGTCGCATCTTCGCGTTGAGCGCCGCTCTCTTCTCCCTTGTTGCCCACGCTGCCGTGACCCGTGTCGAAGTAACAGAACGTGCCGATTTGCCGGTTGCTGGATTTGAACGCATCACCGGTAAACTGCACTTTGCAGAGGACCCGAAACTCGCGGCGAATAAGGCGATCGTCGACCTCGCGTTAGCACCGAAGAACGCGCAAGGCCTGGTCGAATTCACGTCAGACTTTCAGGTATTTCGTGCGAAGGACATCGGCAAATCGAACGGAACGGCGCTGCTCGAGATCGTGAACCGTGGGCGCAGCCTGATGTGGACCTCGTTCAATACCGGTGCGAATGCCAACATGCGCCTGATGCCGGATTTTGGTGACAATTTCCTGCTCGCGCAAGGGTTCACATTGGTTTGGGTTGGATGGCAGTTTGACGCGCCAAAGGACGCCGGTAGCTTCAAGCTGTACGCGCCGATGATCGCCAATATAACCGGCCCCGTCCGCATCGAAGTTCTTCCGAACAGTAAGCAGACGTTCGACACGTTGCCGTATCCACTGGCGGATGCGAGCTCAGGGACTCTGACGCGGCGCGATTCGCCCTATGGTCCACGATCCGTCATTCCGCGCACGCAATGGCAGTACAGTGCCGATAGCAAGCGAATTGAATACGCCTCGGGTTTCGAGCCTGGGCGCATTTATGAATTCGTGTACACGGCCAAAGAGCCGGTGGTTGCTGGACTTGGAATGGCAGCGGTGCGCGACTACATTTCGCATATTAAACATCACGGGACTGAGCCTACTGCCGCCGGATCGTCAAATGAAATCAAGAGGGCCATGGCTTATGGCTTCTCGCAAAGTGGCCGCCTGTTGCGAACTTTTCTGTATGAGGGGTTCAATGCGGATGAACAAGGCAAGCAGGTGTTTGAGGGCGTATGGGCGAATGGAGCCGGTGCGGGACACGGCGGGTTCAATCAACGTTTCGTGCAGCCTGGACGCACTACCGGTGAGTATAGCGGGTCATACTATCCAACGGACCAGCCTCCCTTCACGCCTGCGGGAATCTTGTCGAAAGCGGTACTGGCCAATGTTGCGCCGAAGCTGATCCTGAGCAACGGATCGCATGAATATTGGGGGCGCGCAGCGGCACTGAATCATATCTCCGAAGATGGTTTGCATGATGTGGAACCTCCGGCGAACGTCCGCCTGTACTCCATCGCGAGCATTCAGCATGGTGGAGGCTCAGGCGCCGCAAATGCTCTGGTGGCGAACCCCACCAATTCGTTGGACGTGACGCTCGTGAATCGAGCGCTGATACTTGCGCTGAATGCATGGATCACCAGCAATACCCCGCCGCCCGCTTCACTCTATCCGCGCATTGATAAAGGAGAACTGGTTCCGGTCTCCTCCATTCGATACCCGTACATTCCAGGTCTGGCGATGGTGAGCGAAGTGTATGCGGTACGCCATTTGGACTTTGGCCCGGATTACTTGACCAAGGGCATCGTCGCGTATGAACCGCCGCGCGCCGGTGCTGCATATCCGGTGCTGGTGCCGCAGGTCGATGTGGACGGGAATGAAGTCACGGGCATCCGTTTGCCGGAGTTGCGTACACCACTGGCGACCTACCTGGGGTGGAATCTGCGAAACGCGAGCGTTGGATCTCCGCATCAGCAGTACGCGTTGATGGGATCGATGGCGCGTTTGGCTTTGGATCGTGGGGATCGCGAGAAGTCCGGCGACTCGCGTTTGTCGATCACGGAGCGCTATCGGGGCGGGCGTCAGGACTATTTGACGCGCATCGAAGCCGATGCGAAGGAGTTGGTAAAGCGACGTTTCCTGTTGGTTACTGACGTACAGCGTGCGCTGACCCTCGCGGGTCGGCATTGGGATCAGATCGCGGGAGCTATTACGAAGTGACGCTACTGATGATCCGGTCTGAAACGGCAGTGTGACAGTATCCAGTTCATTCTTAAACGAACCCAACTGGCTGCGAACCTGGGTTCATCGGCTGCTGTGCATTCTCCTGGTTTTGGCCTGCGCAAATGTTCTCTATTTGCTAAGGCGGGATAGCTACGACTTTCACGTTGGTCCTGTACACCTGTTGGCGCATGGGTTCTTCAAGCCGACGCTAATCTTCTACACAATATTCATCCTCGCGATTTTAGTGAAGAGGACGGCTAGAAGGTCTGAAGGGTTGCCAGCGTTCAAGCCAGGGCACTTAGTGCTTCTATTGGCGGCAATCGGCGTGGGGTGGTTCTTTGCCACTTCAGATATCAATCCGATTTACGACGAGTGGAACTACCGGGGTTTCAGTCGCGATCTCGACGGGCATGTATGGACGCTCTTCGTGACACCGCAATTTAGCTCCTGGTATCGACCGTTGGGGTTCCTATCACTGTGGATGGACTCGCACATCTTCGGCGATCATCTGTGGGGCTATCACTTGCAGAACATCGTTTGGCATTTGGTGAACGCGTACCTGGCCTGGGTGCTCGCATTGCGGCTTCGGCTATCAGAATCGGTTGCTGGGTGGGCGGCAATATTGTTTGCATGCGCCGCCGTCACCTATGAACCGATCATGTGGCCATCGGCCCGGTTCGACCTGCTGGCGATGGCTTTTACAGCGATCGCATTGATCGCGGCCATTGACTATCTAGCGCAGGGCAAGGCCGTGAGTGTGATGGTCACTACCATCAGCTATGTGCTGGCAGTGATCAGCAAAGAAAGCGGCTATGCGTTCCCAATCTTGTTGGTTCCGATCGTGTTTCTAGTCGGTCGCAGTTGGAGAGACAACCTCCGGCGCATTG
>JBDTUY010000302.1:0-6450 GCA_040007495.1 Acidobacteriota bacterium
ATTGGGTGTGTTGGGCGGAGGCTGCTCCGGCCTCAGCTACCAATTCAAGTTCGACAAGCAACCTCGCGCCACCGACAAGGTGATGACCTTCGACGACGTGAATGTGTACATCGACCCGAAAAGCCTCGTGTTTCTGGACGGCATGACGCTCGACTGGAAAGATTCGCTGATCCAATCCGGTTTCGTCTTTGAGAATCCGAACGCCAAGAAGAGTTGCGGCTGCGGCACCTCGTTCTCCGCTTAGGTCCCCTCATACCTCCACTTATGTTGTATTACGAAGCGCTCGGACTAGATCAAGCTGGTCCTCCCCGTCTGGCGCTCGATCCCGAAGAGTTAAAGCAGCGCTTCTACGCGCAGAGCCGTCAATGGCATCCTGACCGCTTCAGCAGAGCCTCGCAAGCAGAACAGGACAAGGCTTTGGAAATGACGGCGGTGTTGAACGACGCCTTCCGAACTCTGCGCGATCCCGTCGCCCGCTCCGAATACTTCCTCAAAGAGCGCGGCCTGGAGTTAGCAAAAACCGCTCCCCCCGAATTACTGGAAGAAGTGTTCGAGTTGAACATGGCTCTGGAAGAATTGAAAGACGGCGACGAGTCCGCTCGGCCACAACTACTGGTCGCACAAACAAAATTCTCGGAAAGCCTCTCCAATGCCGACGCCAAACTTGGGTCGCTGTTTGCACGCTACGACGCCCAGCCAACACCGGAATCGCTCGATGCCATCCGAGATGTATTGAACCGCAGGCGCTACGTATCGAACCTGGTTCGCGACGTCGAGACTGCGCTCGCATAAAGCAGCACTAAACTAACGTAAGGGAATTGGATGTCAACTCAGGACATTGGTTTGCAGATCGACTTCGGCAAGGACGACTCCCGCATCGTGGGAATCGACCTCGGCACGACAAACAGCTTAGTCAGTGTGATGGACCTCACCGGTCCACGCATCTTATCCGGCATCGTGCCCAGCGTCGTATCCGTGTTGCCCTCAGGAGAAATCATCGCAGGCAACGAGGCGCGCGAGAAGCTGACCACCGATTCCGCCCGCACCATCTACTCCGTCAAGCGCCTAATGGGCCGAGGCCTGGCTGACGTCACCGAAGAACTAAAGTTATTTCCCTTTCGCGTGGCACCAGATAGCGAATCCGTCTTGAAGCTGCAATTGGGCGACAAGGTGATGACGCCGCCTGAGGTCTCCGCCCATATCCTGCTCAAATTGAAGCAGGACGCCGAAGAGATCCTGAACTGCGAAGTGCATCAAGCAGTCATAACCGTCCCCGCCTATTTCAACGATGCGCAGCGCCAGGCCACCAAAGATGCAGGCCGTATCGCGGGCCTGGAAGTATTGCGGTTGGTGAATGAACCGACCGCTGCGGCCCTCGCCTATGGATTAGACAAACGCAAAGAAGGCATTGTCGCTGTATACGACTTCGGCGGCGGCACCTTCGACATTTCCATTCTGCGTCTGCACGACGGCATCTTCGAAGTGCTCGCGACCAATGGCGACACGCATCTGGGCGGCGACGACATCGACAATCTGCTGCTGCAGATCGCACTCGAAGACATTCAAAGCGAGTGGAGCGTGGATCTATCCACAAATCCCGAGGGCGTCCAACTTCTGCGGCGCGCCGTGATCGAGGCCAAGCACGCGCTGTCCTTTGCGCCATCGGCCACCATCGAACTTACCTACGGCGAGAAGCGATATGAGCGTCAGATCACCCTCGACATCTTCAACAAGCTGATCCAACCCACTGTAGAGCGCACACTCGGTCCCTGCCGAGCTTGCATCAAAGACGCTGGCGTCAAGGTCGAAGAGATCAATGAAGTCGTGATGGTCGGCGGCTCGACACGCATCCCCCTGGTCCGCTCCGAAGTTGAAAAACTGTTCAAGAGCCGCCCGCATACCGAACTGAATCCTGATGAAGTCGTGGCTCTAGGCGCGGCCGTGCAAGCCGGCATCCTTGGCGGTCAAGTGCAGGATGCGCTCTTGCTGGACGTCACGCCGCTATCTCTTGGGATCGAAACCATGGGCGGTCTGGTGTCAAAACTGATTCACCGCAACTCGACCATTCCCGCGTCTGAGACCGAACTATTCACAACTGCGGTCGACGGACAAACTAACGTACTCATTCACGTCCTACAAGGCGAGCGCGAGCTGGTAAAAGATTGCCGCAGTCTGGCACGCTTCGATTTGAAGGACATCCCTCCCATGCACGCCGGTCTCGCGCGCATTCAGGTTCGCTTCCTGATCGACGCGAACGGGATTCTCAACGTCACGGCGAAAGATCTGCGCGGTGGCCGCGAGCAGACCATGGACGTCAAACCGTCCTACGGCTTGACCGACGATCAAGTGGAAGCCATGATCCTGGAGTCTTATTCCAAGGCCGAAGAAGATTTGAAGGAACGCCAGGTTCGCGAGGCTCGCGTCGAGGCCGACGCAGTCATGGGCGCAACCCAGAAGGCTCGCGAAGAGGACGTCTATCAACTGCTGTCGGATGCGGACCGCACCGCCATCGATCGTTCCGTCAACGAACTATTGCTCGCCTACCATAGCGACGATCACCTACTGATTCGCGATAAAATTGACGGCGTAGATCACGCAACGCAGAGCCTGGCTGAGGCTATTATGAACTCGGCGGTCGGCAAGGCCCTCGAAGGCACTAAGATTGAATTGAATAGCATGGGCAAACTCACCTGGACCGACTTTGATAACATCGCGATTGCACTCTATGAGAAGTTTCCGGAGGTGGATCCCACGCATGTCCGCTTCACGGATCTGCACAAATGGATCACCGAACTGGAAGGCTTTGACGACGATCCGCTAAAGTCCAACGAAGCAAAACTGGAAAAGATCCAGATGACATGGCTCGAAGAATATCAAGACAATCAGTAATCGCCATGGTTGCCGGGTTCGTGACGCTAGGCGTCGCGGCCGGCCAATCCGCTGCTCAATCGAAGCCCGCGCCAAAGCTTCAGATCTCCAAACCAATGCAGGCGGCGATGGACCACATCTCGCCCGACAGTCTTCGCACCAGCGTGCAGTACCTGGCTTCCGATGAACTGCAAGGCCGCTCAACCCCCTCAGCAGGACTCGACCTGGCAGCGGACTTCATCGCAGCGCAATTCAAAAAGGCCGGACTCGAACCAACCTCAGGCGATAGCTATTTTCAAGTCGCATCGCTCGCCGACCTTGGAACAACGGGCCAACGTATCGAGCGCGGATTGCCTCCAGACGCCCCGAAGACCATGCGCAATGTGGCAGGCTTGCTCCGCGGCTCCGATCCGAAACTATGCGACACGTATATCATCGTATCGGCGCACTACGATCACATGGGTTTGGCCACAAGCGGCAGTGACAGGATCTTCAATGGCGCAAACGACGATGCCAGCGGCACGGCGAGCGTCATAGAACTAGCTACCTCTCTGGCGAGCCTGAAGCCACATCCGAAGCGCAGCATTTTGTTCATAACGTTCTTCGGCGAAGAGCGCGGACTGTTGGGCTCTCGCTTCTACGGTGCCCATCCGATAGTTCCCATCGCGCAGACAATCGCGCAGGTGAATCTTGAGCAAGTAGGACGCAGTGACGGCGCGGACGGCATTCATCAGCACGTCGCGAATTTCACCGGTTTCGATTTTTCCGACATTCCTGCGATCTTCGTGTCATCGGCGGCAGCGGCAGGCGTTCAGATTGTGAAAGACCCAGCGGCAAGCGATGCATTCTTCGGCCGCAGCGACAACCAAGCCCTTGCCGACCTAGGCATTCCCGCACACACGCTCAGCGTGCTGTACGATTTCGCGGACTATCACAAGGTGTCGGATGAATGGAATAAGCTCGACTACCCGAACATGGCTGCTATCGATAAGGCCGTGGCGTTGGGCCTACTGCGACTGGCATCCGAAGAAGCGCCTCCGCATTGGAACACAGCCTATCCAGCGGCCGCGCGCTACGCCGAAGCTGCGAAGAAGCTCAAACAATAAGCAACAAAAAAAGGAGGCGGACTCGTTGTCCACCTCCCCGTACTCCCTGCTTCCTGCTCCAGACCGAGTTATGCGGTGCGATTCGTAGTACCCGCGCCGCCTGAGATCGCTGCCTGAGCAGCGGCCAAACGAGCGATCGGCACCCGATACGGTGAGCACGAAACATAGTCCATGCCGACCCGGTAGCAGAACTCGACCGATGCAGGATCGCCGCCATGTTCACCACAGATGCCGATTTCAATATCAGGGCGCGTACTGCGGCCCAACTTGATCGCCATCTCAATGATCTTGCCCACGCCACCCTGATCGATGGACGCGAACGGATCGGCACTGAACACCTTGATGTTCTCGTAGTGTCCGGAGAACTTCGTATAATCGTCGCGGGACAGACCCATCGTGGTCTGCGTAAGATCGTTGGTGCCGAAGCTGAAGAATTCAGCCTCCTTCGCAATCTCATCTGCAGTGAGCGCCGCGCGCGGGATCTCAATCATCGTCCCCACCATGTAGTGGAACTTCTTCATGCCCGCTGCGCCCAGAACTTCATTGGCAACCTTCACCACAATCGCCTTCTGATTTTCAAACTCGCGCGAACTGCCAACCAGCGGAATCATCACCTCGGGAATCACCTTGACGCCCTTTTTCGTGACAAGCACCACGGCTTCAAACAGAGCGCGGGCCTGCATCTCGGTGATCTCCGGATACGTGATGCCTAAACGGCAGCCGCGATGACCGAGCATCGGGTTGAACTCATGCAGTTCTTCCACGCGCTTCAGCAGTTCAGGCAACTGCTTCTTGAGTTCGCCGACAGGGATGCGGTACTTCTCCGACATCTCTTTCTTCTGCTTGGCAGTGGCGTGCGGCATGCGAGCCTGATCCACCATCAGGTCTTCGCGCTTCGGTAGGAACTCATGCAACGGCGGGTCCAGCGTGCGGATCACGACCGGAAAACCGTCCATCGCCTTGAACAACCCAGCGAAATCCTTTCGTTGTAGAGGCAGCAGTTTCGCGAGCGCCTTCTTGCGGCCCTTTTCATCGCGCGCGAGAATCATCGCCTGCACCAGAGGAATGCGATCCTCCGCGAAGAACATGTGTTCCGTACGGCAGAGGCCGATGCCTTCGGCACCGAAGAAGCGAGCGGCTTTCGCGTCACGCGGAATATCCGCATTGGCGCGAACCCCGAACTTGCCGCGGAACTCGTCAGCCCACTTCATCAATTGACCGAACGAAGCCGATGACGGATCGGGATCATTGGTCACGGCCTGACCCAAGTAAACCTTGGCCGTGGTGCCATCCATTGAAATCCAATCGCCCTGCTTGATGACAACCGTCTTCTTGTCGACGGTCACCGTACATTTCTGTGCGTGTTCATCAATTGAGATAGAACCTGCGCCTACGATGCAAGGCCGACCCATACCGCGCGCAACCACTGCAGCATGGCTCGACTTGCCGCCAACTGCCGTCAGGATGCCCTTGGCCACGTCCATGCCGTGAATATCATCCGGCGTGGTTTCTTTACGGACCAGGATAACTGGACCCTTCTTCGATAGTTCGACCGCATCGTCGGCGCTAAATGCCGCACGTCCAACAGCCGCACCAGGGCTCGCAGCGATACCGGTTGCAACCAGCGTCAGCTTCTTCAGCGACGGAGCGTCGAACACCGGATGCAGCAACTGATCCAACTGCTGCGGCTGTACTCGAAGAATGGCCTCCTTCTTGTCGATTAGGCCTTCCTTCTGCAGGTCAACCGCAACCTTAACGGCCGCGGGACCGGTGCGCTTACCGTTGCGGGTTTGCAACATGTACAGCGTACCTTGCTCAATCGTGAACTCAAAGTCCTGCATGTCGCGGTAATACTTCTCAAGATTCTGCGTGATGTCGTGCAGCTGCTTGTAAGCTACGGGCATCAGCTTCTTCAGATCCGTGATGGGTTCCGGTGTTCGAATGCCGGCCACAACATCTTCGCCCTGCGCGTTCAGCAGGAACTCGCCCCAGAATTCTTTTTCCCCGCTCAATGGATTGCGCGTAAAACCAACGCCCGTGGCGCAGTTATCGCCCATGTTGCCGAACACCATGGCCTGCACACTAGCCGCAGTTCCGATTTCGTCCGGAATCTTTTCCATCTTGCGATAGTAGGAAGCCTTCGGGTTCCACCAGGATCTGAACACGGCATCGCGCGACATTACCAATTGGTCATGTGCATCCTGCGGAAACGGCTTCTTGGTTTCCTTCAGTACCAGCTTCTTGTATTCGACGATGATGGCCTGCAAGTCTTTAGCAGACAGGTCGGTGTCCGACTTCACCTTCGCCTTCTTCTTCTGCGCATCGAAGATGTGGTTGAACTTCTCCATCTCAATACCCAAGGCCACGTCACCGAACATTTGAATGAAGCGGCGATAGCTATCGTAGGCGAAGCGCGGATTCTTGCTGAGGTCCGCAAGCCCTTCGACCGTCTTGTCATTCAGGCCGAGGTTCAAGA
>JBDTUY010000303.1:0-6425 GCA_040007495.1 Acidobacteriota bacterium
CCATGTTGAAGCGATCGAGCACGATTTTCCGGAACTCGTCGGCGGAGTGGCCCGCAGGCATCATCACCGCAGTGACCGTACCGCTATATTGATCGGGATTGCGGCTGACCACTTCCAATCCCCAGGCCTTGACCGCCCTGCGGGTAGCCTCCCCGTGCCGGTTGTGACGGGCAAAAACGTTCTGCAGCCCTTCTTCCCGTATCATCGCCAAAGCTTCCTTCAGGCCGTATAGCAGGTTGGTCGCGGGAGTATAGGGGAAGAATCCAATCTTATTCTGGGCGAGCATCGGCTGCCAATCCCAATACGCTTTGGGCAGACCAGCAGTCTTGCTGGCAGATAGAGCTTTTTCGCTAATCGCATTGAAGCCGAGGCCAGGGGGCAACATCAGACCCTTTTGCGAACCTGCGACCGTAACGTCCACGCCCCACTCATCGTGGCGATAATCCATCGCGCCGAGCGAGGAGATCGCATCCACCATCAGCAACGCCGGATGTCCGGCGCGATCCATCGCCTTGCGCACGCCTGCGATATCCATCGCGATGCCGGTCGCGGTTTCGTTATGGACCACGCCTATGGCTTTGATCGTATGACCGGAATCTTCCGTCAAAATCTTCTCGACGTCGGCAGAAGTCGGACCGCTGCGCCAGTCGCCTTCCACGAAGCGGACGTTCAGCCCAAGTCGCCTGGCCATGTCTGCCCACAACGTGGAGAACTGGCCTAGTTCAAACATCAGTACGGTATCGCCTGGCGAGAGAGTGTTGACCAGAGCGGCCTCCCAGGCTCCCGTTCCAGAGGACGGATAAATAATCACCGGCGACTTGGTCTGGAAGACTTCTTTCACGTTCTCTAGCAGCTCGCTCGAAAACCGGCCAAACGCAGCGCCGCGATGATCGATGGTGGGCGCCGAGATCGCCCTCAGAATGCGCTCTGGTACATTGGTCGGACCTGGGATCTGAAGGAAATGACGGCCGCTCGAATAAGACATAGTTCTGCTCCTCAAAAAGTCCACAAAGGGGTTCTCTCAATCTTACCGCGTATGGCCTGCGGAATCGAATTTGCCCTTAGGATCTGTGTTTTGCCGGGGCTTTAACCTGTCGGAACAAGCGCGGTGCGAAGTCGTCGCGGAACCCGCAAGCATCCTGTTCAGAAAAGATTCTGGAAGAATCTTGCACAGCATTTGCCGTTGATCCCGCATGGTCATGGTGAAGGCCAGAACGGCCTCACATCTAACCGAAAAGGAACAATGACAATGAACCGCACTTTCAAAGCGATGATGATGATGACGACGGTGGCCGGAGCACTGCTGGCCCAGACGGTGGTTCCTGAAGGAACGCCGATTAAGCTGCGCCTGAGCGAGCCGCTCAGTTCAGGCCACAATACGGTGGGGCAAGGCGTATCGCTGACCGTATCAGAGGATGTCATGGTTGGCGACAAGGTCGTGATTGAGGCCGGAGCGCGAGCCACGGGAACCATAACACTGGCCGAGAAGAAGGGCATGATGGGGCATGCCGGCAAGTTGGATTTCGCCCCGGAAAAGATCCAACTGTCGGATGGCCGCATGGTGGCGGTCCGCACCACGGCGCAGGCGTTTCAAGGAAAAGGGCGCGGTATGAAGAGCGGCATCATCGCCATCGGCATCGCCGCTGCGTTCTGGCCGGCCGCGCCGCTCGCTCTGATGATGAAAGGAAAGGATGTAGAGATCCCTTCCGGACTGACCTTTACGTCCTTCACGGACTCGAAGTTCACGCTTCGCGATGAGGGTCCCGCGCTCGCGCTCTCCGGCAACAAAGTCGCGTCCGAGGAACCGGCCGGAACCGCAACCGTGGCCTTCAGTGCAGACATAGACGGGGCGGATGTCGAAATCGACGGAAAGTTTGTCGGCCAGACCCCTGGCGCATTCAAGGTGGCAACGGGCAACCACAGGATGGTGGTGCGCTACGGGTCTGCATCCTGGGAACGAACCCTGCAAGTGAGTGCTGGCAATAATGTGAACCTCCGAGCTCTACTGGGCGGCGCGGAGATCAAGACGGCGTCGGTGAAGTAAAAATGAGGCACCGGAATATGCGCCCGAATGGTCTTAGGGACCTATTCGGGCGCAAAGGCGCGTCGGCGACCGCTAAACTATTGGAACTGGATTCGATATGAAGCAAGTCTCATTTCTGGCAATATTCCTCTGTTGGGTCAGCCTGCTGCACGCGCAGGGTGTCGTGGTGACCTACGCTGGCACGGACTGGACCTTCGACAACGAGGGTAAACAGGGGACTGAGGTGAGTCTTGGCAACCCGACGGGTGTTGCAGTGGATTCCAAGGGCAATGTCTATGTTGCGGACAGCTTCTTGAATGCTGTGTTAAAGATGGACACATCAGGCGAGGTAACAGTCGTGGCAGGTAATGGTCTGAAGCGCTCTGCAGGGGATGGCGGTCCCGCGAGGGCCGCGCTGTTGGAAGATCCGCAAGACGTGGCGGTAGACGACCAAGGGAACATCTATATTGCTGAGTACCTGGGAAGTGTGATCCGAAAAGTTTCGATCGATGGCACAATTAGCACAGTGGGACGTGTCGCCTTCCCCAACGCATTGGCCGTCGATCATAAGGGAAATTTGTATGTGAAGTCCCGGTCTACATTGACTCTAATGAAGATAACTCCTTCCGGTGTAACGACTGCATTTGTGGATCCCGCAGTTCGCAGCTTCTTTCGGGGGGGAATGGCGGTCGATAAGCAAGATAATCTGTATACCACCGACATTTTCGACCGCGAGATTCTCAAGATCGATCCCGGCGGCGGGATTACGTCCATAGCGAAACTACCCGATGGTCTGGGAGGTTATGTGAGTGTAGGCATCGATAATGAGAGTATCTTTTACGTGGGCGTCGCGTATCCAGGGCGGATATACCGGCTAGAGACTGATGGTTCTCTCACCCTGCTGGCAGGGAACACTACCGATGGTTTTTCCGGGGATGGAGGACTCGCACTTCAAGCGAGCTTCTCGGCACCTCGCCATTTCGTCGTTGACCGCAACGGCTCTTTCGTGGTCGCCGACACTTCGAACCAGAGGGTGCGTCGCTTCAGCTTGGGGGGGGCCGTTTTCACCGTGTTAGGTAACGGGCATTCCCTAAGTGGCGAAACATCAGCACAGACTGCTCGGTTCGCTCTTCCGACTGACTTGGTCTCGGATACGCAAGGAAATCTTTATGTTTCGGACCAGGGAAACCAACGGATACGCCGCATAGCTGCAGATGGTATCACGAGCACGGTCGCCGGATCCGGTCGGATATATGACTCGTCCACCTTTTCTGGACTTGCTGTAAATGCCTCGATCGGAATTTCCTCGGGTCTTGCCATTGATCCACAGGGTGCTGTAGTAATTGGAACTGGCGCCGATCTTCTGCGGGCAGACCCTATCACTGGCCAAATCAAAGCCCTCACTCACGTCACCAGCGCCGGCTATACGTTTCCCTACTATGATGCTGCCGGAAATCTTTACGCGAACCATTCGGGCAAGATGGAAAAGATCACGACTGGTGGAGTGATCACGCAACTGACTGGATCTGCGGTTACCGGCACCGGACAGTCTCTTGCAGACGGGGTGCTTGCCAGAAACGTTCTGCTTGGCGCATATTGGCCTGTTATCGCCGACACCTTCGGCACGATCTATTTCGCGGAACATGACACGTGGAGAATCTGGAAAGTCGATTCCACCGGTGTGTTGCGCGTAGTCGCCGGTACTGGTTCGCGCGGATACGCACCGGACGGAAGCGTCGCGCGCAATTCACCCATTGCTCCGTTCGGACGACTGTTGTTCGATCGCGACGGCAACCTGCTGTTCAATGAGAACGGCACGCAGATCCGCGGGATACGTCCGAACGGAACCTTGTTCACAGTCGCGGGTACCGGTCAGTTTGGATTCCAAGGGGACGGCGGTCTGGCTTCGGCGGCAGCATTCCAACGGCCGGACGGTCTGGCACTGGACCCCTCTGGCGACCTCTACGTCGTCGACACGGAGAATAACCGCATCCGCAAAATTATCTCTGGACCAGTACCAGTCATCACTCTGTCGCAGAAGGGACTGACATTCACCTCGGGGCCTGGGAGCAACCCAGTGCCCCTATCGATTACTCTCGGGAACGGCGGATTAGGGACGCTGAACTTCCTTGTCGTGGTGAATACCCAAACCGGTGGAGATTGGTTGAAGGCCACACCTGTAAATGGGTCGGTAGTGGCGGGCTCGGTGAGCGCACCCATCCAGATAAGCGTCGACACTTCGAAGTTGGCCAGCGGAACCTACTATGGACTGGTCACCGTGATTGCGCCCGGAGTGCCAAACTCGCCCCAAACCGTTACGGTGGTGCTGAACGTCGCATCGTCCACCAACCTTCCTTTGGATGTCACTCTGAACCCCGGGGGCATTATCTTTACCACCACGCAAGGAGGAGCTTCGCCAGCGGCCCAGAAGATTACACTTTCCACGCTGAATCCGCAGAGTCTTAGCTACAACGCGACGCCCAGATTCGGGACCAGCTTGCAATGGTTCTCCCTGGCGAACCCGGCTGGTACTGTTGCGGCAGGCAAGCCTGTGATATTTTCCATTGCTCCGGTTTCGGCAGGGCTGGCGCAGGGGGTGTATGGCGCGAGCCTCTCGGTGGCCACTGGGAACGCTCCAACCAAGACGGCCGATCTCTACCTCATAGTGGCACCGCCAAAGGTCAATTCGCTTGCCCGGGCGGTCGCGGGATGTACACCGCAGCAGATCGTCCCCGTGATTTCTTCGTTGTCTGGTGGATTCACCGTCTCAGCGGGCTGGCCCATTCCGATTGAAACTCGCGTGGTTGACGACTGCGGAGAACCAATGACGGCAGGGTCCGTGGTCGCGTCGTTTTCGAACGGCGATCTGCCGGTAGTCCTGGATCACATTGAGAATGGAATTTGGACAGGCAACTGGAAGGCAACTCACGATACCGGGAACGCCACCATCACCGTGACCGCCAAACCGACGGGCTCCACATTACAGGGAATCGCGCGCATAACCGGCACGCTGACGGCGAATGACGATTCACCACCCATCATTGCGCCCGGCGGAGTCTTAAGTGCGGCCGGGCCTCGACTGGGCGCACCCGTTTCTCCAGGCGGCATCATATCGATCTATGGAACGAATCTGGCTTCTGCGCCTGGGGGTGCGACCGCGTTCCCTCTACCGACAGAACTAGCTGGGACACGCGTTCTGATGGCCGGAAGGGCGCTACCATTGTTGTTCGTATCGGATTCGCAGATCAACGCGCAGGTCCCTTACGACCTTCCTATAAACACACAGCATGGAGTCATCGTGTCGCGTGGAAATACGCTTTCCGTGACCGAACCGGTATCTCTGCTATCCTCCGTGCCCGGCGTGTTCCAGCAAGGATTTACAAACTTTGGAGTCGTGGTGATCGCAAAGCCAAACGGAGCGCGGGTGCTGGCTACATCGTCGAATCCTGCGACCGCGGGCGACGCACTCGAAATTTATTGCACGGGACTTGGAGATGTTGCTCCCCGCGTGATCGCCGGCACCGCGACCCCGGTAAACCCATTCTCGCATCCCGTGGATCCGGTCACTGTCACAATTGGAGGTCAGAGCGCGACGGTCCTGTTCGAGGGACTTACTCCGCAGTTCGCGGGCCTCTACCAGATTGATGTCGTGGTGCCGGCCGGCATACCCAGCGGGACCGCCTCCCTCATTATTTCGCAAGGGACAAACTTCAGCCCAGCAGTGGACGTGCCGATTCGCTAGACCTTTCGCGAGAAAACGGGTCTTCTAGGCGGCGCCTAGCTTCATTTTGATCCAGGAGCTTGCAAATTCCCAGTCCCGGCGGACCTGCGCGAAACTGATCCCGAGCGTCTCCGCGATCTCTTTGTCGGTCATCCCGGCAAAGTATTTGCACTCCACCACCTTGACCAGATGCGGATCATATGCCGCCAATGCCTCTAGTACTCTATTCACTTCTAGCAATCCGTCCGGGTCGAACTCCTTTGCCCCATCCGTATCCTCAAGCGAGAATTTGACGACATCGCCGCCGCGTTTGTTCGCGCTGCGACTACGGGCATAGTCAACTAGAACCCGGCGCATCTGCTTGGACGCTACCGCGAAGAAGTGCTTGCGGTTTTGGAGTTCCAAGGGCGTCCCTTCAAACAGCTTCAGATACACTTCGTGCAGAAGCGCGGTAGCTTGCAGGGAATGCCCTTGGCGTTCGCGCGCGGCTTGACGCTGCGCCATGGCGTGGAGCTCCTGATAGCACCGGTCCAATAGGGCTTCCCGCGCATCAATGTCGCCTTTTTGCGCCAGTCCAAGAAGGCGTGTTACATCCTTCGTTTGATCCAACGGGGTTTGATCCACTGCACTCCCTTAGGCTGCCATGATACCAACAAACGCTGCTATTTCACGGCGAGTTGG
>JBDTUY010000304.1:0-6414 GCA_040007495.1 Acidobacteriota bacterium
AGAAGCTGTCTCGATTGGGGGCATGGGCATAGACGAGGGAACAGCCGCAGGCTTCATGGCTACCGAAGACGATAGCGAATGCCGCCCAACCATCCACCCGACAGCAAGGGTTCCGATTACTGCTGCAATCGCGCCGATGATCGCCCATTCGCGCACCTTCGGTTTAGAAGTTTCGTTTAGCTGCATGAGATACCCTCACAATCACCTACCGAACATCAAGCCTGTGGCTGTTCGCAAGCGAACGGACGCTTGATAGTTTCGATTCAGTACGTCCGTATAGCCGGTCTCGATCTCAACGAAGCGACGTTGCCCCGCGATGACATCTTGCAACGGAGTTCGCCCGAGTTCGTTGACCTTACGGATCACCTCTAGATTCTGTGCCGCTTGGCCTCTTACGCCGTCGCTATAAATCTGAAGGCTTTCACGGGCCTTAGCCTGGACCAGGAAGGCTGCGGCGATCTCACGGGTGGCGATCAACTCCGCGTATTCTCGCCGCTGTTTGGCTTGCTCCACTTCCGCGACTGCTGTTTCAATGGCTCCCTCATTGCGATTGCGGACGGGCAATGTGATCGAAACGCCCATAGAGAGAAAGTGGAAGACTCCTTGGATCGGCTGGACCTGCCCCGAGGCCGTCAAACCGTTTTGGGCAAAACTGGAGTTCATTCGTTGGTAGCTGGCGGAAACGCTTGCGTCGGGACGCGCCTCCGTCTGTGCCTGCTTCAGCCGGGCGCTTGCGACTTGCTCACCCGCTCGGGCAGCCAAAAGATCCGGGCGCGTTTCGAGAGCGTGCTTCAGTGCCTCCTCTTGCGTGATCGTGACCGCCTCTGGCTCCAGCGTCCCTTTTATATGGAAGATCTCTTGGGACTTCATCCCGACTAGACTCTTCAGTTCGAGCACATCTACTCCGAGCTTCGCTTCAAACTCTACTCTTTGAGAATCGATGCGATTCACTTCGACACGAAGCAGGTTCGCATCCAACGGTGCCGTCGCTCCTTGCTCGACTCTTGCCGTCACCAGATCGAGCGCCTTTCGATTAAGGGTCAGTAGTTCTTCCGTGAACTGGAGGTTGCGGAGCGAAGCAAGTACATCCCCGAACTTCATCTCTATTTCTGATCGAAGTTGACGTTCCTGCTCCGCTTGGTCGAACTCCGCCATCGTTAGGCCGACGGTAGCGACTTCGATGCGCCGGTCGCGCCGGTGATACAACTCCAGCGGAAGAGTCCCGCCCAACATGATGTTGTTCTGGCTACCGGCGACCTCGTGAGCCCCGTTGACTTGGAACGAAGGATTTGGGCGTAGCCGCGCCTGCGTGACGCCCCCATGAGAAACCGCGATTTGTTGCTGGGTGGCGAGAAACTCGCCATTGTGCTGCATCGCCAACCGGACCAAGTCGTCGACCGTCATGCTATTCACGGGATCGAGGATGGCATCCGATGCAGCCTGGCCCGAGGCTCTCATTAGCCCCAGCAACAATGTCAGCCCGACTAAAAGTGATCTGCGCATATGGGTCACCGGACGTTTGCTTCAAACGAGGTGCTTCCTTGCCCAGCAGGCCCGTCCCAGCGCACCTCGAATTTCCAGGCGCCGCTCATGCCAAAGTCTCCCTTCAGCGCGTACTTCCCGGTTTCGCCCGCTGAATCGAGTTCCATCGGCGCGATCATGGGAGCCATACCGGGCATGGACATTGAAGAACTCACATTGACCGTCCCGACATTCACTGGCTTGTTATCACTGGCATTGCGAAACGCAATGACAAAGGAATTCTGACCCTGGGCAAGCTCTCCCTTTCCGTTCAAGAGAGAGATCGTCAAATCGTTCGCGCGGTGCGATGCGATTTCTTTCGTCTCTACGACGGGTGTGCTCTTGCACGCACCCAAGACTAGGGCTGCGACGGCCAGTACGCCCAGGCCAACATAAATTCTCAAATTCAGTTTCATTGGATAGCTCCTTGGTTGTTTACGGAATTGCCAGACGTGGCTTTCTTAAGTGCCCGCTCTCTTAGCCACAAAAAGATAACGGGTGTCACGATGAGGACATGGAGCAGCGAACTGACCATGCCTCCCAAAACTGGTGTGGCCAGTGGCTTGATGATTTCCGCGCCTACGCGCTGACTCCACATGATGGGTAACAGTCCGGCGACGATGGTTGAAACGGTCATCACTTTGGGCCGCAGCCGGAGTAGGGCTCCGTCGATCACGGCTTGCCGAAGGTCTTTCACTGAAAAAGCCGCGCCCTGTTCCCGCTGCTTTCGCGCCACGGATTCTTCCAAGTAAATGACCATCACCATGCCGGTCTGTACTGCCGTTCCGAATAATGCGATGAAGCCCACCCATACGGCGACGCTGAAGTTGTAATGCAGCAGATAGAGCAAATAGACGCCGCCCGTGAGGGCAAAGGGAACCGCCATCAGAACATGCGCGGCTTCGACAAAGGATCGGTAGGTCAAGAACAGCAGGATGTAAATGATGACGAGCGCAATCGGGAACACCACTTCGAGCCGCTTGCGCGCATGCTCCTGGTTTTCGTACTGCCCGCTCCAGCCCAAGTAATAACCGGCGGGGAGACTGACCTGTTGAGGGATAATGCGCTTGGCTTCTTCGACGAATCCACCGACGTCCCGGTCGCGAATGTTCAACAGGACGGAGACGACCAGCAGCCCGTTCTCGCTGTTGATCGTTGCCGGTCCGCTAGATGGCGTGATCGTCGCCAAACGACTCAGCGGAATCTGCCCGCCGCCCGGAGCCTCCACCAGAATGCCGACCAGAGCGTGAATATCCTTTCGATACTCCGGTGCATAACGAACTCGAACGGGAAAGCGCTTTCGGCCTTCTATCGTTGTTGTCAGATTCTTCTCTCCAATGGCCGTCTCAATCACATTCTGTATGTCGCCCACGGCGATGCCATATCTCGCAGCGGCGGGCCGGTCGATCTGAATGTCCGTGTAGAGCGCGCCAGTAACTTGTTCTGGATACACATCGCGTGCGCCGGAGATTTGACGGACGGCTTCGGCAATTTCGCGGGCCTTCTGCTCCAGCGTTTTCAGATCCGCGCCAAAGATCTTGATGCCCAGCTCAGAGCGGATTCCCGTGCTCAGCATGTCGATCCGGTTGATGATCGGCATGGTCCAAATATTCGCAACGCCAGGGATTGCCACAGCACGGTCCATCTCGGACTTCAGCTTTTCGATAGTCATTCCCGGTCGCCACTGATCTTTTGGCTTCAGATGCACAATCGTTTCCGTCATGTTCAACGCGGCAGGATCGGTGGCTGTATCGGCTCGCGCCACTTTCGCTACCGCCCAGGCCACCTCGGGAAATTTTTCAATGATTTCGTTCTGACGTGCTGCGATCTTGGTGTTCTCTGGAAGTGAAATGCTCGCGTCGGCTATCGGCATGAACATCAGGTCGCCTTCATTCAGCGGCGGCATAAACTCATTCCCGATCCGGGTAGCGAGAAAGCCTGCACCCGCAAACAGGACGAACGCGATAGTCAGAGTGATCGCGCGGTGGCCGAGAGCCCAGCGCAAGACAGGCAGATACATCCATTGCAATGCCCGCATGACCGGATTGTCTTGCTCGCGATGGACCTTTCCACCCAATAGCAACGTGCATAGAACGGGGACGAGTGACACGGCGATCACCGTTGCCCCGACCATTGCAGCCGTTTTTGCAAACGCTAAGGGACGAAACAACTTTCCTTCCTGACCCGTCAACGCGAACACCGGAATGAAAGCCAGCAGGATAATCGCCATTGAGAAGAAGATGGGTCGCCCGACCAGCTTCGTGGAGGCAAGTACAGTGCGCCAGACGGCACGTCGATCACGCGGGTCCACGCCCTCTTGCTCCAGATGACGGAACGCATTTTCCGTGACGACGATTCCGGCATCCACCAGGACACCGATGGCAATTGCGATGCCCGCAAGCGACATGATGTTCGACGTGACGCCCAGGTAATAGAGGATGAGGAACGAACTCAGTACTGCCAGCGGCAAAGGCAGCGTCACGATCAAAATGCTGCGAAAGTGCGCGAGGAAAATAATGTGCGCGAGCGTTACCAGGAAGATCTCTTCGAGCAACGCATGTTTGAGCGTGTCGATGGAATTGTCAACGAGTTCCGAGCGATCATAGAACGGAACAATCTTCACCCCCGGCGGTAACCCCGCTTGCAGATCTATGATCTTGGCTTTTACGCGGTCGATGACTTCCCTGGGATTCGCGCCGGATCGAGCCACCACCACGCCACCCACCGCTTCATGCGTGCCCTTGACCAAGGAAGCAACACGGAACGCGTTGCCAATCCCGACCTTGCCAACGTCCCGTACATAGACCGGCACGCCGCCCTTCGCTTCCACAACAATCGTTTCGATGTCGGCCACGGATTGAATCAGGCCAAGACCGCGCACGATGGACCATGAGCCGTTCGACTCCAGAACATTGCCGCCGACGTTCTGATTGCTCCGCATGACGGCATCCACAACGCGACTCAGTGGAAGGCCATAGGTCCGCAAACGGTCAGGGTCTATGTCGATCTGATACTGCTGAACTTCACCGCCCACGCTGGCAACTTCGGCAACGCCAGAAACGGAATTCAGTTGATAGCGGATGAACCAATCCTGAAGTGTGCGAAGTTCTCGCAGGTCGTGGCCGGGACCCTCGACCGTGTACCAGAAAACATGCCCGACACCCGTGGCATCCGGTCCAAGCGTCGGAACAACGCCTGGAGGCATCTGTTTACTGACGAGATTCAGCCTTTCCAAGACACGCGTGCGCGCGAAGTACAGATCGACGTTGTCTTCAAAGATCGCAAAGATCATCGAGAAGCCAAATGCCGAACTTGACCGGACCACCCGCACGCCGGGAAGGCCTTGAAGACTGACCGTCAGCGGATATGTGACCTGATCTTCCACTTCTTGTGGACTGCGGCCAGTCCAATCCGTGAATACGATGACTTGGTTGTCGCTGAGATCAGGGATAGCATCAACGGGGCTCTGGGTTAGCGCCCAGTAGCCCCAACCCGCAATACCGAGATAGAACGCTACGATCAGGAATCGGTTCTTTAGTGAGAACTCGATGAAACGATGGATCACCTTGTCTCCTGTGAAATGAGCAATACAGACATCACCCGCCGCGATGGAGGCGCACGGGCACAGTTAAGTACAGAGATAGAGTGAGCCGAGGACTAAATCCGGAGAGAACTGTTGAGAACGGGGAAATCAGGTGGGGAAGCGGCTACAGGATCAAAATTACTGAATGGCTGCCAGTAGGTATTCGGCAAGTTCAGCACGGCTGGTAGAGCAATCACATCTATCGTGATGTGCGAGAGAGCAACCGCAACGATGGTGCCATGTGAATCCGAAGCCGATCCGTGCGCCAATGGCATCTTCTGGCAGTCCTGCCCAGCTTGCCCCGTGGAAGTTCCGCGGTTGGAGGATTCAGTCGATTTCTTGCATTTGCCGTGCTGGCAACAATCGTCTTTGGCACCGGGCAGCATGAAGAATTGCTTGCAGGACACACACCCGCCCCACATGTAGGTTGCCATCAGCAACAGGGAGCACACGATGTTGAGGATAGGGCGTCGCAAGAGATTCTATCCTCATCATACGTGAAAATTCCGACTGCCGAGGGTTCAAAACGGCAGCTCACCGTCCAGAACGCATGGATAACCGTGTTCCTGCTACTTAGGCCGTGATAAGGCCGTCCTCAGACTTGGTCCGTCGAAAAACCTTGATGGATGATGTAATTAAAATTATGCCGAGTAATGCCTTCAGGAGAGCGGCAGGCACCAGACCGGAAAGCAGTCCGCCCGCGATTCCGCCTGCAATGGCTCCCGCACTCATTGGTAGGATTATCCGCGTCAGGATTTGACGATCAGCCAGATTCCCTGCACGATAGTGTCGAATCACTCCGGTCAACACCGTGGGGATACTCACCATCTGACTGAGCGATCCGGCAGATTTGATCGGGGCACTAAATCCCAGAATGAAAGTAGGAATAACGATCTCGCCCCCCGCGACACCCAGCAGTCCGCTCACGCCACCGATCACGGTGCCCAGCGCAAGACCTGAAATTATCCTGAAAACAAATGGTTCGCGCAGTATTCCAATTGGCGTAATCTGCAGAGCCGATTCTGCAATCATCACAAGACCAAGAACTAAGAGAATGGCAAATACCGCCCGCCTCAACGAGATGGCGGAAACTTGGCCAAGCGAGCTCACACCGACGTAAGCTCCCATCACCGCTCCGACCGCCAACGCCGTGGTCTCGTACAAGAATGGCTTCATACTCTTCGTATCGAGCGTATAGAGACGTGCAGGAAGAGCCGCGAGAAGCGTTGCTAGACTGACTGTTAAATTGATTGGTATGGCGGTTTTTAAGGAAAGGCGGAGAGTTCCTACCAGATAGGGAAGCCGTAGTT
>JBDTUY010000305.1:0-6409 GCA_040007495.1 Acidobacteriota bacterium
CGGCAGGCTATGCCGCAGTTGCTGGGCCAGACCAGGGTCGCTGGCATGAACCGAAAGCCGAACGGTTCCCATGATCTGCCGAATATCCAGCCGCACAACTTGATCCGCAGTCTGTAACACCACATCCATCCTTTGCAGGGGTCGAAGCGCGGTCGGCTTATCCGACGCGGGCGAGCCGGTTGCCGCTTGCGATGGCGCTGCGGCCGCAGGCTCTGGATGGTGGGCGTCTGGCCGAGCCATCGCGGGGGACTCCGCCGCAGCTGCGAACAGCACGGGGTTGAGGTTCGGCGCGGCGACCATCGGTAGTTCGGCGGGTGTCTGGTCGATAGGCGGATCGGAGGCGTGATCCTGCCCTGAGGATTTGCCGTCGCTCGCGAGTGCCGGCTGCACTTGAGACTCATCCGTGGATGCTGGACTCACCTTTGGCGAAAGCTCCAGCGGGTTGCGGGTTGAATCGGAGTCGGCCTTGGCCAGCGGGATCGATGTGACAGGTGCACCGGGTCCGCTTCCGGAGGCGTCGTCCGTCGGGGCTTCAGGGACTTGTAGCGTAAGACTAAAAGCTAACTCGCTCGCTGGAGTCATGACATCTGGTGCGATGCCTACGGCTCCCGTTGTCGCGGACACTTGGCCGCTACCCGCAGTTGGATCGCTAGTTGCATCGCCCCCGTTAGCCTGTGACGGGTTCGCCGCTAACAGGTGCAGCAGGCTCAGGGGTTTCAGCTTATCTTGGGGCGTGGCCGCCTGGGCCACATTGTTATTGGCGGCATCATCGCTTTGCTCCCGACGGGCTCCACCCGCCGCTTTGCGCTCGGGTGCCGTCTGCTTTTTACTTCCGCATTTATCTGAACCCACCACTCTCACGGCGTGAAAGTCTTTGAGATTCTGACGATCCTCCTTTTGTTTACCTGTTTTCGCATGGCTGCGAGTAGTGGCCGGGTGCCTCAATAAATTCGAAGTGAACGTTCCCAGCGCGCGCCCTTCGGGGATCGTGTCCACGTCGAAAACCAGCGTCTCAGAAGTGGCGAACGGGCTCCCGCTCTGGTTTGCGGATGGGTTTCCCGATGGCGTCAGCGCGTTCGCGAAGCGATCCAGTCCAGCTTGCGTCAACAGCTGTTGAAATGAACTGTCCCGCGCGACCACTTTAGCGGTGGCCTTCAGCGTGAGAGGAAGCCGTGTAGCGGAACCCGAGGTTCGTAGCGAAACATCCATAGGCTTAAAGTAATGCACGTAGCTAGCCACCCAAAACTTCATATATATCGGTACACTCCGGCCACTTTATGGACTTTCTTTTCGGGGTGTGTCCGAATCTCGTCTTGCGTGTAGGCCTGTCTATAGGCGGAGTTGTTGACAACTAACGCGATTGCCGCTGCTGGGCATTGGAATTCCATTTGCCCTCTACCTTGCGAACCACTATGGATAACCTCACTGCGGTAGCTGCCAGCGGCCTGCGATCACGAATGCAGTCTCTTGAGCTCTTGGCCAACAACATGGCAAACAGTTCCAGCCGCGGCTACAAAGCTGACCGCGAGATCAATACTCTGTATTCGGCGGCCGACGCGACCAATCCCGCACTCAGCTCCGGCCAGCAACAATCTTGGATTCACCAGTCGTGGACCGATTTCTCTCAAGGCACGCTAGAACCAACCGGAAACACGCTCGACCTTGCCCTATCCGGCCCCGGCTTCCTTACCGTACGTGGACCTTCCGGCAATCTGTACACCCGCAACGGCAGTTTGCACGTCTCCATAACCGGCGATCTGCTGGGCCCGGAAGATAGAGCGATTCTCGACAACAAAAGTAAGCCGGTCCGTATCGATCCTAGCCAACCCTTTGACATAAGCACGAGCGGCGACGTAACGCAGGGTGGCACAACCGTTGCGAAGCTCGCCGTAGTGGAATTTTCAAAGCCGGAAACATTAGTAAAGGCTGGACAGAGCTATTTCCAATCCACCGGCGCGGCGAATGCCCCGGTACCCTCTACCAAGACAGAAATCCGCCAAGGACAAATCGAGTCTTCCAACACCGGTCCATCTGAGGCGGCGGTACGGTTGGTCTCTGTTCTACGGCAATTCGAGATGTTGCAGAAGGCGATGACGGTGGGAGCGGAGATGAATCGCCACGCAATGGAAGAAGTCGCCAAGGTGAACCCGTAGTCTTCCTGATTCAGCTTAAGCACGACAAGAAACCAGCAAGGAAAGAGGTAGAGCATGATACGAGCACTTTATAGCGCGGCCAGCGGTATGGAAGCGCAGCAGACCAATCTGGACAACATTGCACATAACCTGGCGAACGCGAACACCACCGGCTTTAAGGCGCGCAGGGCCCAGTTTCAGGATCTGATGTATCAGAATATTCGCCAGCCTGGTGCGGCGGCGGGTCAGCAGACCACGGTTCCTACGGGACTGCAGGTCGGTTTGGGTACACGCACCTCTTCCAACGAGATCCTCTTCACCCAGGGCAACTTCGTTTCGACCGGGAATCCTATGGATGTGGTCATTCAAGGCAAAGGATTCTTTCAGATTCGCATGCCCTCCGGTGAACTCGGGTACACGCGGGCGGGCACGTTCCAACTGAATAGGGATGGAAATCTGGTCACGGGCGATGGCAACCTTCTCGACCCGCAACTGGTAATTCCACCGGCCGCGCAGTCGGTCACCATAGCTCGCGACGGTACGGTTAGCTTCTTGGCTCCAGGGCAGACTGCGGCACAGCAGGCCGGACAAATTCAGCTGGCTAATTTCCCGAACCCCGCAGGACTGAACAGTCTGGGTGGCGATCTATTCCAGCCGACCGACGGCTCCGGGGATCCGATTGTTGGTAATCCCGGTGGACAGGAAGGCCTCGGCACGTTAATGCAAGGCTACACGGAGCAATCAAACGTCAGCGTGGTAGATGAGTTTGTGAACCTCATCATCGCGCAGCGCTCCTACGAAGCCAACTCCAAGGTGGTTAAAGCCGCCGACGAAATGTATCAGAACGCAAACAACTTGGTCCGTTCTTAAGGCCCTGATGCTTAAGCTCTTTCTAGTCTCGATTGCCGCCAGTTGGCTAGCCATCGCTGCGGACGGCGTGCCGTCTCAGAAAGCGGCGGTTGTGCCGAATCTGCTGTCTTCATTGCCGGGAGTTCAAACGACACTGACGGCTGAGATGGTGCTGCCCGCGATGCACGCGGCGATGGGGCCGCTGCAAGCAGAAATTCAGGTGATCGAGGTTAGTCACTTCCCGGTTCCCGAAGGCGAAATTACATTTACGCTGGGCGACCTGATTGCGCCTCCCACGGCGACCGGTACGAGCCGCTGGCGCGGTTTTGTTCGTGCAGGCGGCAACCGTCAGTTTGCGATTTGGGCGATCGTTCGGGTGAACGCAGAGTGCCGTCGAGTGGTGGCAACCGTGGCTCTACGTACCGGACAAGCCATTCAGGCTGAGCAGATTACTGAAGAAAGTTATACGGGGTTTCCATTCAAGGCGGATGCGTCATGGACGGCAACTCAGATCATCGGACGGATATTGCTCCGTAGTGTCCGCGCAGGTGATCCCGTCTCTCCGCCCATGGTGGTTGAGCCTATGGTGGTCGCCAAGGGTACGGAGGTGATGGTTCAATTCTCAGCCGCTGGAGTTGTTCTAAAGTTTCCCGCCCTTGCCGAACGTGCTGGACGTTTGGGCGACATCATTCCGGTTCGCAATGTGTCCAGTGGAAAGACCATCCCTGCAAAAGTGCGGAGCGCAAATTTGGTTGTTGTGGAGAGTGCTCGTTGATAAAACTACATAGATTTGTTAAAACAGTGCCGCGAAGTCTCGGGATTCTGACTATTTGCGTATGCGCATTCGGCGCCGACGGAGTCGAAAAGCCAGCGAAACCCGCGAAGGTTGCGAAAGAAAAGAAGCCGCCGCCTCCGTCGGCTCTCGACACCTACGTGAAGCAAGCGTTGGATGCCGGCAATCGCGCGCACCCTGAATCTCTCGGCTCGCTCTACAATCCTGACTCAGCAGTAACCGATCTGGCGCGCGATCTACGTTCCCGCTCAGTGAACGATCTAGTCGTAATTCAGGTGGTTGAAAGAGCCTCTGCCGTTAGCAGCGGTGATGTCAAGACCAGTCGCCAGTCTTCAGTAAAAGCAAATGTTACCTCCTTGGCTGGTCCCACCAAGGCGGCTAGTGCTCTGTCCAATCTGGCTGGCTTAAGCGGCACGACGGCATTGGATGGAACCGGCACCACCGGCCGGGAAACGTCAATCTCAACCTCCCTTGCTGCGCGCGTGACCTACGTGCTGCCAAATGGATATTTGGTTTTAGAAGGAACAAAAGAAGTCCAGGTAAATTCGGAGCGCCAGGTTGTGATCGTTCGCGGTGTAGCCCGCCCGGCGGATCTGTGGGATAACACGATCCAATCGGACCACCTTGCAGATCTGGAAGTTAACGTGAATGGAAAAGGTGTTGTCACGGACGCGATTCACCGGCCATTCTTCCTGTATCGCCTGTTATTAGGCCTTCTCCCGATTTAACTCACTATGAAAACTCTCGTCTCATTCATCTTTAGTCTGGCTCTGGTAGTCAGTCCCCTTACAGCCGCGCGATTGAAAGATCTGGCCGGCGTTGAGGGGATTCGTGATAACCAGTTGATCGGTTACGGTCTGGTCGTGGGCCTGAACGGAACCGGAGACCGTCGGCAGACGGTCTTTTCCGCGCAGAGTTTGACCAACATGTTGCAGCGGATGGGCGTCACCGTTTCTCCCACAGCGATTCAGGCGAAGAACACCGCCGCTGTGATGATCACAGGCACTCTTCCCGCCTTTTCAAGGCCCGGCTCCAAACTGGACGTCACGGTTTCCGCCGTCGGCGATGCGGCCAATCTGCAAGGCGGCATCCTGATTGTTAGTCCCTTGCGAGGCATGGACGGGCAAGTCTACGCGAGCGCCCAGGGTTCCGTAATCACCGGAGGCTTTTCCGCCTCCGCTTCCGGGTCTTCTCGCACCGTGAACCATCCGACAGCGGGTAGGGTTCCCGATGGAGCGATTATTGAGCGCCCTGCGCCCTCTGTGATTCCTGAAGAATCGGTGCGATGGCTGCTGCATAGAGCAGACTTCATTACCGCGCAGCGCGTGGCGACTGGCATCAACGAAAAATTCCCGAGCAAGCCTGAGCCACTGGCGGTCGCCGAAAATAGCGGCTCTGTGCTGGTGACCATCCCCGCCAATTACAAGGGACGTGCCAGCGCTTTCATCGCGGACATGGAAAGCGTAAAAGTAGAAGCGGACAGTCCCGCCCGTGTGGTGATCAACGAACGCACCGGAACAATCGTCATTGGAGGTGGCGTTTCGATTACCCCTGTGTCGATTCTGCATGGTGCACTGAGCGTCGAAATTCAGACCACCTATCAAGTCTCGCAGCCCAATGCCTTAGGGCAGGGGACTACCGAAGTGGTGCCGCAGGTGAGCGTCAATATCGCAGAAGAGAAGGTCAAGAATATCCAATTACCCTCCGGCGCGACGGTGGACGAACTGGCGCGGGCTCTAACGGCAATTGGAGCTACAGCACGTGACATCATCGCAATTCTCCAGAATCTAAAGGCTGCAGGCGCACTTGACGCTGATTTGGACGTGATCTAATGAACCCTCTATCGAAACTGAGTGCTGCATCTCCGGCGACTTTTTCCCTCAACTCGGGCTCCGCCCCGAAGAAGACCAAAGAGCAAATTGCAGCAGCCGCCCAACAGTTTGAAGGACTCATGATGCAACAGATGTTGAAGTCCGCATCGGGGGGCAACGGGGGTTGGATGGGGACCGGCGAAGAGGATAGTTCAGGGCTTCAGGCCATGGACATTGCACACGAACAACTGGCCTCGGCGCTTGCTGCTCATGGCGGCTTTGGCCTGGCGAAATTCATCATTCCGCAGTTGAGCGCGGATGGGGCAACACAGAAATAGACGAGAAACGCAAATAAAGGAGCAATCTTATGGGATCATTTCAAGCGGCACTTTCAGGGCTCAAGGCCACCACCATCGCCATTGACGCAGTAGGAAATAATCTTGCCAACATTAACACGACTGGATTCAAGCGATCCACTGTGTCCTTTTCTGACGTGATGAACAGCGTGGGGCCCAGCCCGGGGGGACAGATTGGTGGCGGTGTGACCACCCCCACCTCCAATCTCGAATTTACCCAGGGAAGTGTCACCACCACCGGGGGCGTCCTCGACGCCGCAGTTCAGGGAAGTGGATTTTTTGTGGTGAAACCCAACACCACCGCAGGCTCGGTTAACAATGCCTTCGAATACACACGCGATGGTCAGTTCCACGTCGATTCCAAAGGGCAGCTGGTCACCATCGGCGACAATAAGGTGCAGGGCTGGCTTGCCAATCCGCTAACCGGTTTGGTGGACACTACCGCTCCGGTCCAGGATCTGACGGTGC
>JBDTUY010000306.1:0-6408 GCA_040007495.1 Acidobacteriota bacterium
GGTTTGATACCGTGTCCAGCCTTCCGGGCATTGGCTACCGTCGGTCTTCGCGGCACCTTTCAAGTCGCGGGTTGCCGCGACAAAGTCCTTGCATTTGCGAATGTCAAAGCTCGCCAGGTCGCTGGAGGCCGCAAGTCCGGTCCACACCACGCCCTTGCTATCCACGTCCACGCCACGAGGATCGTAGCCACCGGCAGGAACCTTAAAGATGGTCGTCTTGCAGGTCTCCGGGGGATTTTTGCCGCGCTGCAGGCGAACTAGCATGCCGGGATACGGGCTCTCCGCCACGCCCCATACAGCGTCGTCCACGGGGCTCGGAATTACGGTGTAGAGACTGAAGCTGACTAAGGTGTCCTGCTTGGGGTCCATGGCGGTCTGTTTGCCATTCGCCACGCCCGCACCATTGCCTCCACCGGTATCGGTGGTGTACAGCACCGAAGCGTCACCCGCGCGACCCAGCCGCATGGTCTGGAAAGGCTTGGTGATCTTGCCGTCGCCGTTGGTGTCCAGAATCTGTCCGCACCAGCCGACCGCCTTCTGCTCATCGTGGGTCTGATCGTAGATTTTGGAATTGATCCAGCCGAAGATCGGACCGCTCAATTCGTTGAAGTACACCGTTTCGTCCGGATCGTTGCCGATCAGAACGTGATGGGTGGAGTAGCAGGTCTCAATCAGCGAGAACTCCTTGGTCTTCGGATCGTAAATGGCTGCCTGACGGGCGCTATTTCGCAACGGCACCCAAGAAGCGAATTTATTGGCCTTGTCCGAGCACCACGCCGGTTCCTGCTGGCCGCGAATCTTAGACGTGAGCCACACGCGGCCCTTGCTGTCGATCATCGGGTTGTGCGGATCGGCCGGGTTGTAGGGAGGATTCGACCACAGATGGTCATCACCCCAGAACAGCGAAGGGCGGTTGGGAGACGGGAAGCGCGACGTAATCTTATCTCTGGCATCGCGGGTCGGAATGTCAAGCGCGTAAGTGGAGTTGTCGTCCGTATTCAGGATGACCAACTGGCCGTGACCGGCGTTCACTGCGTAGTTCGGCCCGCCACCGTTGATGGTCGGGTTGTTCTTGTCGGTCGAAACCTGATCGTGCATGAAGGAATGATCGTCGCCTACGTCCCACAAGGTGGCGACAACGTTACGCTCCACGCCCGAGGGACGAGGCGGGGCAACGGGCACGACGCCATTTTCAATATCCTTGGTCCAATCCGACAAGGCCTTCAATGTCTGGTCCTTGCCCATCTGGCCCAGCAAAAGGTACATGTTGGTACCCCGAACGCCGGTACCCAGACGCCATTCCCAAGCCTCTTCGTGCGTCTTCAACTCGGGTTTCGCTTTTAGAACGTGTGTCACATCGCGTGTTACCGCTGTGCCGAGCGCGTGGCAGAAGTTGCAACCCGACTTCAACGTGTTGATCCAGTGCGCCTGGTCGGTCATCGCCACCGGAATCCCGTTACCCTCCGGCGCGTTCCCGGTGCCCGGGAAATTGCTGGGCGGCGGCGGGGCCATCAGAGACATCCAGTAATCGCCGGGATAAACCTTGGCGGCTTCCTGCGGTGTCTTGGCGTTCGCGACCTTTAGGTTGAGCGGCGTTGTGGTCGGCTTGCTGTCGACCGGTGTGGAATCCGCCAGGCCATAGCCCCGCACCCACACCTTATAGTTGGCACCCGAGAGTTCAGGTAGCATGTACTGGCCCTGATCGTTGGTCACAACGATCTTGATGAAGCCGGTATTAAAATCCTTGGTTTCGGCGATGACCCAGACCCCCGCCTCGGGTCCCTTTTCGCCCGTCACGACACCGCCAATGTAGCCCGGGGGGCTGACATACTTCGATTTCGCGGCCGCAGTGGCCTTGGTGGCAGCTTTCGCTGCGGCTGGTGCTGCCTTCGTGGCCTTTTCAGCTTGTTTCTGCTGCCCACTGGATGGAAGGACGAGCAGGGCGCCGACGGCTGCAATGGCTCCCACGCCAAGCATTGCGGCTCTTCCCTTCTGTCGAATTTGTTGCATAGTACTCCTCTCAAAAAGGCACAATTGTGCTCTGGAAATGCCTTCGCTAGTATACTCCAATTGGCTGCGTTCCGGGGAATACAGCATTGGGAGTAGATGCCACATCGCGCTGGGATTTTGAGGTTTCCCACGCCCTCAATCCAAAAGTTCCAGCACTGTCTCCGGAGTCCTGCAAGGCCGCACGCCCTTGGTTGTCGATACGACGGGCCGGTTGAGCAACCGGGGATGGTCCGCCAGGAATCCGGTCAATTGATCGTCGGTCCATTTGGAGTTGCCCAGGTCGAGTTCGTCATATAGCTTTTCCTTGTCACGGAGAAACTCGCGCACAGGCAGGCCGGACCGCCGGATTAAGTTTTGCAACTGCTCATGGTTGAGCGGGGTCTTGAGGTACTCCACGATTTGCGGCTCGATGCCGCGTTCCTGAAGGAGTGCGAGGGCGCTGCGGGAGGTTCCGCAACTCGGGTTGTGATAGATGGTGACGGACGGGGGCATAGGTCTATTTTAGTGGCGCCTATTTAAAAAACGTCATCCACACTGTGACTGTTAAGGCGTGCGTGACCATCGAAGCTCGAATGCTGTTCGCCATCCGGAACGCATTGCCGTAGAACAAACCGGCCACGGCGGCCAGTAACGCGAAGCGCCAGTTCGGGAAATCGTTGAACCAAAGGTGGACCGAGCCAAAGATCAGAGAGGTCACGATCAGGCCGGCCCATATGTTACCGAGCCATTGGGTCATCCAACGCTGCAGCAATCCGCGGAAAAACAGCTCTTCGCCGAGCGCCAAGACCCACAGTGTCCCGAAAAAGGTCAGGATGATCGCGGTGGGCCAACCAGACGCGGGCGGGTGAGGTTTCGCAAATCCGATCAGCCAGGACACGCCCCAGGCTACCGGCAAAAACGCCGCGAAGTGCGCCAGCCCCAACAGCCATTCCCGCTTGGATGGCCAAAATCCGAACCCGACACCTTCCACGCGGCGGACGCTGAGGATCGCGAGCAGACCGGTCCGTATCCACATCGCCTGCCCGAGCACTTCGACCGCGAGACGAGGATGGGGGCGAATGTAGAACTGCGCGAAAATCTTCGCGTCGTCAATGCGCCACAGCATCACGATTGCCGCGATCGCCAGCAGGCCGATATCGGAAAACAGATTGTGGGGGGCGAGCACGTACCAGAAAGATAGAATCGCAGCCAGTCCCGCGATGCCCCAGAAGCTAGGCCAAGCGAAGCTGTGGAAAGGCATCGACGCCAGAGCGTAGGGCGCAACGGCGGCAGGGATCATCAGCAGAGCGATGGCCCAGTGCGGAAGACGATCCAGACGAGTTCGCCAGCGCTCCACACCAATTGCCAGAAATAGGGTCGCCTCCAGTAAGAAAGCCGGAATCAGGCGCTGCGCGACATCCCAAGGCACATCTTTTTGTTGGGTATAAACGAAACCAGCGCCGATGCAGGCGATCCAGAAAAGAGGCAGTGCGAACCAAGGGGAAGCGGACCACTTCATGCAGGTTTCATCGTAGCAGCGTCGGTGTGGCGCGCGATTTCCGTCTTTTGGATCCGTTCCGGATCTCGAGCACGCGGGCTTCAGCCTCCCAACGAACGCTGATTGCGGAGCTAAAGCTCCTGTGCAAGCTGTCCGGCTACGGATCCGAACGACGGAAAGCTCACGCCACGTCCCGCCGTAACCTTTTTCCACTTTCGGAGTATTGCACTACATCGGATGAATGCCACCGACAACAGCCTGATGGAACAGGTGAGCCAGGGCCAGGTGCGCCAACTCGCGGTGCTGTTTGAGCGCCATCACCGGGCCTTGTTCCGGTACTTTGTCTCGCTGAATCGCAATCGCGATCTCTCCGAAGACCTGGTGCAGGACGTATTTTGCCGAATGCTGCGCTATCGATTGACCTACCAGACGGAGCAGCCGTTTCTAGGCTGGATGTACCAGATCGCTCGCAATGCCTCGGTCGACCATTTCCGGAAAAGTTCGGGACGCGACCGGGTTCGTATGGTGGAAATCGACAGTTTTGAAGATCGCCAGTCGGAGCACGCAGCGTCGTTTACGTCTGCCGAAGCGGACCCGGAGGAGCAGGTCGCGCGCCGCCAGGATCAGGATTTGCTGCACCGCGCACTGGACCAACTACCGAAGGACAAGCGCGAAGTGCTGATTCTGAGCCGGTTGCAGGGAATGAAACATGCGGAAATCGCAGCGGTTCTGGGCTGCGAATTGGGCACAGTAAAGGTCCGGGTGTTTCGCGCTATGCGGGCCTTGGAGCAAATTGTTGTGGAAATTTCAGATGAGAAAGTCGTGAAGGAAGCGGGAAGGCATCTATGACCACACCCATCAAGTGCGATGACTTCAGCCGATGGATGGCGGATTACTGGGAACAGGGCCTGGATGAAGCTCAGGAGGCGGAATTCGAGCGGCACCGGCAGTCCTGCACAGCGTGCCACGCGCAATTTGAACGCCTGGATGGTTTGTGGAAGAGGTTACCTGAATTGCCTGCTGATGAGCCTGGCCGTCAGCAACCGGACCGATTCTATGCCATGTTGACGGCCTATGAGCAGGGTATGGATTCGATGAAGCAAGCGGCAGGAAACGAAGGCGGATGGACTGCCTGGATGTTGCGCTGGTGGCCTGCCCAACCACTGCAGCAATGGGCCGTAGCCTGCGGGTTGTTGCTGATCGGATTGGTCACGGGCTATGCCGGGTCCCATGTGATGCAGAGGGGTTCGAGTTCGGAGATGGCGGACTTGAGGGAAGAAGTTCGCGGGATGCACCAGATGGTGGCTCTGTCTTTAATGCAGCAGTCATCGGCTAGTGAACGTCTGCGCGGCGTGAGTTGGGCGTTTAGAGCGGAGCCATCGAATATTGAGATCCTATCCGCCCTGCTATCGGCAGTGAACGACGATCCCAATGTGAATGTACGCTTAGCCGCAGTCGACGCTCTGCACGCCTTCGCCGCCATTCCCAGGACCCGGCAGGCGGCTCGCGAATCGCTGAAGCGGCAGGATGCCCCGCTGGTGCAGGTCGCGCTGATCGATTTACTGGTGGATTTGAAAGAGCAGCAAGCTTCCCCGGAACTGCGGCGGTTGGCGTCGGATGGCTCAGTGAACGATGGCGTGAAACAGAGGGCTTTGTGGGCTCTGGATCGGTTGCAGGAGTCTGGAACTGTGGTCAGACAGTAGGCCGTTTAACAAAAAGAATCTATTTGGAGAAACCCTATTATGAAACTATTTCCCATGACTGCCGTGACAGGCTTTGCGTTGCTGGCCGCTCTTCCGGCGCGTGCGCAGGAGCCAAGCCCTGTTCCTCTCAATCAGATTTTTGAAATGCCGACGACAGACCCGGCTCTCTTTTCGTTCAACGGAGCACTGTACGCGTTTCAGGTGACTCCCCGACCGGCGGTGCCTGCAACTCCGGCCACACCGACGACTCCCGCAACTCCGGCAACGCCCACCACACCGGCACCCGCCAGACTCGGAGTTGGCGCTGGCATCGGTACCGGTCGAGGAGTCGGGCGAAACACCGAACCCAGCGGACCGCCTGAAAAGGTGACGGTCCCATTTCGCAGTGGCTCCCAACCTCGCAAATTGGTTGTGGACGCGATGTCTGGCAGCGTGACCGTGCACGGCTACAACGGTCAGGATGCGGTGATCGAAGCGACCGGACGCGCCGCGAAGAGCGTCTTGAGGAGAGTGGGTGACGCACCCGCTGGAATGCACAGGATCGGCGGTGCCGCCGAAGGTCTGGACGTGAATGAGGATAACAATGTAATCCGCGTCAACACCGGCGTCTTCGGCGGCACGGTGGATTTGGATATTCAGGTCCCTTTGCAGACGTCTGTATCAGTGAAAACGCTAAACGGCGGGCAGATCCTGATTGAGAACATAGCCGGTGAGATCGAGGTCGACAACTTGAACGGCGATATCCGGATCATGAATGCCACCGGCTCAGTGATGGCGCACTCCATGAACGGCAAGGTGAGTGTATCGCTGGATAGTGTGATGCCCGACAAGCCGATGAGTTTTTCCACCATGAACGGACAGGTGGATGTGACGCTGCCAGCCAATATCAAGGCCAACGTGAAGCTCAAGACGGACCGTGGCGAGATGTATACCGATTTCGATATACAACTAGACCCGGCTGAACAGGCGCGACGGGCAAACGGCATCAAAACGAGTAGCGATCGCGTCACCAACGGTAAGATCAACGGCGGCGGTCCTGAGATCCAGTTCACCACCTTCAACGGCAATATCCTGATCCACAAGAAATAGCGCCAGGGCAGCAAGATTTAAGATGCTTAAAACACGCCGGGGTACAATGCCAGTTTATGGCGCGTTTCCCCGGCGTGGACTATTTATCGATCGATTCGCAGTTCAGTGAACAGGAACTGCTGGTCCGCC
>JBDTUY010000307.1:0-6397 GCA_040007495.1 Acidobacteriota bacterium
ACAAGCAGCGGAGCAGACGGGATTGGCTGCTGGAACGCCGGTGGTCGCGGGGGCCGGGGATCAGGCGGCCAGTGCCGTGGGCAACGGGATCGTGGAGCAGGGATTGGTTTCCTGCACGTTGGGGACGTCGGGTGTGGTGTTCGCTCATCTGGAGCAGGCCGCTTACGATCCGAAGGGCCGGGTCCATACGTTTTGTCATGCCGTGCCCGCGAAGTGGCATGTAATGGGTGTGACGCAAGGGGCGGGGCTGAGTCTGCAATGGCTGCGAAACCAATTGCTGCCGGACTTGTCATATGACGAGATGACGACCGAGGCCGCGAAAGCTGCTGCCGGGTCAGAGGGTTTGTTCTGGCTTCCCTATTTGATGGGAGAGCGGACACCGCATTTGGATGCGTTGGCGCGCGGGGGATGGATCGGGCTTACAGCGAAACACACGCGCGCGGAGCTGATCCGGTCGGTTCTAGAGGGCGTTTCTTACAGCCAAAAGGATACGATCGAAATCATCGAACAGTTGTGGACCAAGGTAACTTCGGTTCGGGCCTCGGGCGGTGGTGCGCGGAGCCCGTTCTGGCGTCAGATGTTGGCGGATGTGTTCGCGCGACCTGTGGTGACGCTGGAGACGCAGGAAGGTTCGGCGTATGGGGCGGCATTGCTCGCAATGGTGGGGACGGGTGCGTTTTCGACGGTTCAAGAAGCTTGCAAAGCGACGATTCGAATAACGGAAACAATCGAACCCGAAGCATCGGCCGTTGACGTCTATGCGCGCGGGTATCCGACATATCAAGCTCTCTATCCGGCGCTTGCACCGCTGTTTCCGGCGATGTCCGGTGCTATCATCACGTCGTAATCGTCCGCTGTTGGGTTGCGCAAATAAGCTTTGGGGGAAATCATGAATCGCACTACTTCGAACCGATCGGACGTGAACTCGCAGGTTACTCGTCGGGATGCGTTGTGGACCAGCCTGGCTGCGGCTGGACTACTCGCATCGATTCCCAATTTAGCCATTCCGGCACTGGCGCAAGGGGATGCCGACGTCCCATTTACAGACATCCCTGCAACGTTCAATCCGAACAATCCGGCGGCCACAACCCGCATGTTGGATATCCGCAAGATCGACGGGATGTTGACGCCGAGGGATCAATTCTTCGCGATCAACCATTTCAATCGTCCTGCAATTGACGCGGCCAGCTACCGGCTCAAGTTTTCCGGAATGGTGCACAAGTCCTTGGAACTATCGCTAACCGAACTCAAGGCGATGCGCTCTACCGATTTGGTGGCGGGCTATGAATGTTCGGGTAACAGCGCACGGGCCGTGCAAGGATTGTCGTCCTGTGGCAAGTGGACCGGCGTGCGATTGAGCGCACTATTGAAGCAAGCCGGCGTCGACGATCTCGCACGGGAAGTGGTGTTCTTCGGCACCGATCGCGGTAAAGAAGACGTCGTCTTCCGGCAGCAGACCTTCAAGATCGAGCAGCAGTTCGGTCGTAGCATCACTTTGGAAAATGCCATGAAGCCCGATCCACTGGTCGCTTATGCGCTGAACGGCGAACCGCTTCGCTTGGAGCAGGGCTTTCCGGTGCGGCTGATCATGCCGGGTTGGTATGGCGTTGCAAACGTGAAGTGGCTATCGGAGATACATCTGCAGGAAGATCGCTATCTGGGTAATTATCAGGCACGCTGGTACCGATCGCTGCGCGGCGTGGGCGGGACGGGTGAGGATACCGATCCTGGAACGCAATGGGTCGAGACTGAGGTGACCCGGATGCGGGTCAAGTCGGTGATTGCTCGGGTTCGCAAAACCGGGGGGGCGCATGTTGTGCACGGGTTTGTACTGAACGACGGCAGCGCGCTGAAATCGGTTGAGGTGAAAATCGACAACGGACCCTGGCAGAAGGCCTCCATGGATCCGGCGAACTCCCAGTATTCCTGGAAATTATTTTCGTATCGCTGGGAAGGCGCGACGCCCGGGGAGCATACTCTGGTTTCGCGCGCGACCGACGCAAGGGGAACGGTACAGCCGGTGGAAGCCGACCTTGCTCGAAAGAAAACCTTCCTGGAGCACAACGCGCAGTTCCCTCGCAAAGTGATGATTGCTTAGGCAGGCCGATATGCCCGCCCAAGAGCGTTGAGGTCAGGAGGGGGAACCTCAACGCTCTACGATTCGGGTCCGGCGGATTAAGGATTCAGCTGCGCCGGATAGCGGATTACTGTGAAGTTGCGGAGCGCGACGGTATCGGCTGCGCTGCCACTCAACTGACCCCGGAAGCTAATGGTAAGCGCCTGTGTTATGTCCTCCGACGCACTACCCGCAGTGGATTGAAACGTCAGCGTAGTTCCCCAGGTACGGGTGTCCCACGACTGCGCTCCGCTATACAGGCCGAAGTCGGTCTGGCCCACTAAAATCGGTTCGCTGGAAGGCGCGGTTACTGAGGCAACCGTTGTTCCCCCAATGCGAACCTGGCTGGCGAATCCGGTAAGGGTGCCGGTGTGCGCGAACTGATATCGAATTTCCAGACGATCACCGGTAGCTAAGGTGCCGCTCGGTATGGTGCAACTGCCGAGCTGGGTCAATGAGGTGGCCGAAGTGGCTGCGCCTACACCGCTGCAAATGACTTGAGAAGCGGTGAAGGAGCCTAGTGGATTTGAAGGATCTCCATAGCGATAATTCGCCTGGATAATATCCCCGGGCTGCGGGACCGAGGCGATGTAGAAGGTCAACGTGTTGCCCGACAATTGATAGTCGGAGTTGGATCGCAACACCAGGCCGTTCCGGACTACTTGCAAGCTTGCGGCTGGACTGGGTGGATGCAACAGGAGGAAGCTCTGATTGATCCCATTGACAGTGCCCCAGGGCACCTCGCCGTCCGCGAACAATCCGGAGAATCCACCGCCGCCGCTACCACAAGCTCCTGAGGTCCCATCCACGCGGATACAGTCGCTGAGGTTTCCCGCCGCGGCGTCAAGCTGGCCGGCGGAGTTGATGACGGCTGCGCGTCCCAGGCTAAAGCCAACCCCACGCATCGGACGAATATCCAATTCGTTGGCAAGCCCCAATACGTCCCCGATCTGGACCGGCGAAATAATCGGCGCCGGGCCGACCACCGAGGCGTTTGAAGTGCGGACATCGCGCACTCGCAGGGTGGCCGATGTTGCGGGAACCGACCAGGTCTCTGTGAACTGATTGATGCCCGCGCTGTTATAAGTGATTTGATACTGCGCACCCGCTGTGGCCGTCGTTGTCGGCACCAGGCGGACTCGCAAAGATCCGTTAACAATCGGCACAGTCAGGTTCGCCGTAGCGATGTTTGATGTGTCTCCGCTCTGAAAGCTGTCGTAGGCGATAAACATGGTTCCGGTAAATCGCGTTCCGTCCGCCCGGTAGAGTACGTCTTGAATGGTCGTCAACGCGGGCTGGCCCGCGGCGATTCCTGTCAGCACGGCTCCTAGAACCGCGATCTTGTTCCAACTGATCATCTTGCCTCCCTTTTATTAGGCGGTTTCAGTCTAGCCGGAGGAGATCGTGTACAAAGGAGAACTCGCGAAGCCACTAAAGCTGGTTGTTCTGCGGTTTCAAAGGCTTAAAGAAATCATGAGTGCAGGAGATCGGGCTGGATGAAGTGCTGAGTAGTCGCTAAACGCTCGGGTTCTCCATCGTTTGCGCGTCCTGCACGTCTTGCGCTCATAACCGGACTGATGATGATTTATCAAGACTCGGATTGTGACGGAATTCAGTCCCTGGTAAACCATGCGAACCAGATTCATCACGCTAGTGAAGCACAAGTTCCATCGCACCAGCTATGGCCAACCTGGAGATCGAAGAATACGTGTGCAACGAATTTAATACCGATACCGATCGACAGGTTGGTACATAACTCCCCCTATTCGTATTGAAAGATAGTTCGTGGCGATTCCTGCGATATCATGTGGGGATGACTCCGCAAGAAGTCCTTCAGTTCGCCGTAGAACATGACGTCCGCCAAGTGGACCTGCGTTTCACCGATCTGCCAGGCGTGCAGCATCACGTTTCCTATCCGATCAGCCAGTTGAGCGAAGCCTCATTTGAAGACGGCTTTGGTTTCGATGGCTCCAGCATTCGCGGCTGGGCGGCGATCAACGAAAGTGACATGCTGCTACTGCCGGACCCGGCAACCATGTTCGTCGATCCGTTCTTCGAAGTGAAGACTATGGTGATGACGTGCAACGTGGTGGACCCGATCACGCATCAAAATTACGATCGCGACCCGCGCTGGATCGCTCGTAAGGCGGAGATGTACGTCGCCAATTCCGGCTTGGCCGACACGGCGTTTTTCGGAGCCGAAGCTGAATTCTTCATCTTCGACAACATTCGCTTCGATCAGGGCGCGCACTACGGCTTCTACTACATTGACGCGGAAGAAGGCCGCTGGAACTCAGCACGAGCCGAGAATAATCTCGGCTACCGGCCTCGTTTCAAGGAAGGCTACTTCCCGGTCCCACCCACCGATCATCATCAGGATCTGCGGGCGGAAATGGTCGAGACCATGATCCAGTGCGGATTAAACATTGAATGCCATCATCATGAGGTCGCGACCGGCGGCCAAGCCGAAATCGATCAGCGTTTCGACACGTTGACTAAGTCCGGCGACAACATGATGACTTACAAATACATCATTCGGAACACCGCGCATCAATACGGGCGAACGGTGACGTTCATGCCGAAGCCATTGTTCGGCGATAACGGCAGCGGGATGCACGTGCACCAAAGCCTGTGGAAGAATGCCAAGCCGCTGTTTGCTGGCGATCTGTACGCCGGCTTGAGCCAGATGGCCCTGTGGTATATCGGCGGGTTGCTGCGTCATGCTCGGGCGTTGTCCGCGATCATCGCGCCGACCACCAATAGCTACAAGCGGCTGGTTCCGGGCTATGAAGCGCCAGTGAATCTGGCTTATTCTCGCCGCAATCGTTCGGCGGCTTGCCGCATTCCGATGTATTCCAGTGCCCCTCAGTCCAAACGCGTGGAGTTCCGTCCTCCCGATCCATCCGCCAATCCCTACCTCGCGTTTGCGGCGCTGGTGATGGCAGGGCTGGATGGCGTGATCAACAAGATCGATCCAGGTGAGCCGCTGGACAAGGACATCTACGATCTTTCGCCGGAAGAGATGAAGGTGGTCCCGTCGATGCCGTCTTCTCTGGAAGAGGCTCTGATCGCGCTGGAAGACGACCATTCGTTCCTGTTGAAGGGCGACGTTTTCACAGAAGAGCTGCTGGAAAACTACATCGCATACAAGCGTAAGCATGAGGCCGACGCTGTGCGACTGCGTCCGCATCCGTACGAATTCGCTTTGTACTACGACATCTAGAATAAGGAAGGCGGGACGCCGGTCCCGCACGGAGGCTCTGCCTTCGCTTGGATGCTTGCATTGAGCAGAGAGCCAGTCTGGCTGGCTCCGGGGCAGGCGTCCGAGCCCTCCATCCACAATATTGCCGCACAGCTAAAAGACTGTTTCCAGAGCCAATACTTAGGCTGGTTCACGTCCGCGCGTTTATGGTATGCTGACCCCCGATTGGGAGCGTGCCTATTCGTTCGTGAGCCGTCGAAATATTATGACCAGAAAACTTTTCGTCGCAGTGTTTGCCCTGAGTTGTGTCATCGGTTGGAACGGGGTGCCGGGCTTTGCTCAATCCGGCAACACCTTTAAAGGTCGCCTCGCGCCAGTCCCGGCGGAAGCAAAAACGCTTCCAGACATCATGGGTGTGGGGATGGCATCTGCCACGTTGGCTGGTACCAAAGTAACTATTTCTGGAACGTTCGAAGGGTTGGCGTCCAACGCGACCATAGCTCAATTGCACGACAGTAAGACGATTCGCGGAATTCGAGGTCCGGTGATCGGCGACCTGACGGTCACCAAAGCGATGAAGGGAACGATTGGCGGTAACGTCAATCTAACGCCCGAACAGGTGGCCAGCTTGAAGGCGGGAAGACTCTACGTCCAGATCCACAGTGAGAAGGCGGCTGAAGGTAACCTTTGGGGCTGGCTATTGCCGTAACGGTTCTTGGGACTGGAAGCACTAGGGATTTTGGTTGAAGAACGCGAAGGAAACGATCATGCGATTTCTGAATACACGAGTTCTTGCTGCGCAGCCCATGAGGCTTTTGTTGGTTGCTGTGTGCGCGACTGTTGCAGGTGGAGTGGTCCTGCTGTACGGACAGCAGCGACCCGCAGCGCCTTTCACGGCCACGCAAGCAGAGGCTGGTAAGGCCGCATATGAAGCCAACTGCGCATCCTGCCATCAGCCGAACTTGAGTGGCAGCGGCGATGCGTCGACTTTGACGGGCACTTTGTTCATGGCGAATTGGGGCGCGAGGACAACGGGTCAGTTGTATAGCTTCATCTCTACCGCGATGCCGCCCACCAAT
>JBDTUY010000308.1:0-6396 GCA_040007495.1 Acidobacteriota bacterium
CCGAAACGTAACAAATAGTTCATCTTCATAAAGTCAATCCACCCCATAGAAAGAATCAATTGGACGCCCGACCTTTCTAGCCGTAGGCTTGAGTCATGGTAACGGCAGACATGGAAATCGAGGCAAGGGTGGCCGATAACAATAGCGACATCGGAGTACTCCACAGGGTCAGCCGAATCGTCAGTTCTGAGCGATCCCTGGATGAAATGTTGGGCGAAATCGTAGGTCTGGCAGCGCGCGTAACCGCCTGCGAGGCATGCTTGGTCTATCTGGCGGAGGGCCAGACGGGTGAATTTGTTCTCCGGGCTTCTCTCGTTCCGCACGTAAAAGATATTGGCACGCTGCGCATGAAGTCCGGCGAAGGCATTACGGGTTGGGTCGTGGAACATCAATCTCCCGTGGCGCTTCCTGCAAACGCGGCGGCCGACCCGCGCTTCAAAACCTTTCCGGCCCTGGTGGAAGATACCTATGAGGCCTTTCTATCCGTTCCTGTAATCAGCGGCGGCAAAGTCATCGGCGTCGTAAACGTTCACCATCGCGAGCCGCACCCGCATTCCGCCGAAGAGATTTCGACACTACAGTTCATTGGCGAGCAGATGGGCACCGCGATTGCCAAGAGCCTCCTAGAGGAAGAGAACGTAAGATTATCGGAAGAGACCGCGGAAGCCAAGCGGCAATTGGAAACGCGCAAAGTGGTGGAGCGCGCAAAGGGAATTTTGCAGCGCCGGCAGGGCCTGACCGAAGAAGAGGCCTACCTGCGTATGCGGAATGAGAGTCGCCGTTTGCGGCGGCCGATGAAAGATCTGGCCGAAGCGATCATCCTGGCAGAGGATCTTGGTCGCAAGGACAGCGGAGCACAGGAGTAAGGACATCCCCCCGTCTAGCTTCTGCGCTCCCCGGAGAGTCGGAAGGCGGTAAACGGACCCACGGAAGCAGCCCTGCGTGCAGGCAGGTCGCTGGCCAACCCAGCTATCGCCACCATGCGTGGTGGCATGCTGCATAACGTGATTCGGTTCGTGGAGTTGGCGGCCAGAGAGAAGTCTTACGCACGGCCCTTCCAATTCGGGCGTGAGACGATGGCAGTCAGTTCCCACCGCCTTCGACTCGAGATTTACCCCCACTGTAACTCCGCCCCCCTGTCGGAGAATAGAGAGGCTGCTTAGCCCTTAGCAGCCTCTCACCCCTCTTATGTCTTGATGTGACGCCCTAATTATTAGCTAGGTGGCCGACCGATTGCCTGCGACGCAAGCTTCTCAAACTGGCAAGGCTGAAGGAATCCGGTGGGAGCTATCACTTCTTGAGAAACGCTAGTGTCAGCTCTATTTCTTTCTTGAGCCGTGGATGGAAGTTAGGACTGCCGCTCCAGTCTTGCATCAAACCTCCAAGTCTTCCGAACTGTTGGCTCTTCGTAGCGGCCTAAGTTGCGTAGCTCGAACGCCGCGGTTCACTGCCGATCCCAAGTGGCCGGTTTTCTCTTCAGGCTGCACGATTTCCTTGATAAGTCGATGGTAAGCGTCATGTTGATTCTTCGCTTCTGAGTTCTTGGTGGTCGCAAATTGGACATTTTGCCACAGAAGGGTTCCAATGGAGACTAAAAGGGTGACGATGGCGGTTTGTTCTGTCGTCAAGCTGAAGTCTTACCAGACAATTTTGCGACCTAATATGGAGACTGGTGGGTGAAGCAGCGAAAAGAGATCTGCGCGTATTGTGGCCTAGACAGAGAAGCCACGCGAGATCATGTTCCACCGAAACTGTTCTTCGCTCGGCCGTTTCCGACGAATATGCCGACCGTGCCCGCATGTGCGGAATGCAACGCTTCATTTAAGGCAGACGATGAATATACTCGAATCGTTCTGGCTTCAGACCCGAGGGTCGGCGCACACCGCGACGTGCTGGGTAGCATTTTGAGTATATCCCGGGGTCTAGCTCGTCCACAGTCGCAGGCCTTTACAAAGATGCTTTCGGAGAATGTGGCGTGGACCGGAGTTCTGGGCCCTAGCGGTGCTCCAATCGCCACCCGTGAAATCGCGCGACACCGTATCGACGCGACTGGCCGCCATATTGTTCGGGGGCTGCACTACTTCGAATTCGGGAGGCCGGTCGATCCCGATGCGGCAGTGTTGCTTGGCTTTCTGTCGGCCAACTGGACGCCGTCTCATCCGATGATCTTGGAGTTCGCCAAAATGTACTTCCATTCAGAGCAGAGGCAGAAAGACGTCGGCAAAGCCCTAAGTTATGCCGTGGGCAGGTGGGAGGACAAGTCCTGCTGGATGTTACTTCTGTATGGAACGTTCATGTGGTTGGGCACAATTGGACCGCCGCCGAATGATGACGTAATCATCAGTGACCCAGCGCGAATCCCTGACCCTATCTAGAACAGTATTACCTCGACACCGCACCTTCCGATTATCAGCGTCTTTTCACTTTAGGCCGAAGCATGCGAGAAGAGGCATGGAAGTTAAGTACCAGAGAAAAGGGGCGGACGAGCAGTATCTGCTCGTCCGCCCCGTGATCTTACTTATCGTGGCTAAAGCTATTTCGCCCAGCGAACTGACAATTCCTTGATCCGCCGCAACGCTTCCTCAATATTCTCCAACGAATTGGCGTAACTGAAGCGCAGATAGCCGTCACCAAACTCGCCAAAACCGCGACCATCCAAACAGGCAACACCGGCATCGTACAACAACATGCGCTGCAATTCCTTCGACGGCACTCCGGTAGCCTTCACGTTCGGGAACGCGTAGAACGCTCCCGCAGGCGAACTGCAGCGGAAGCCCGGAATCTCATTCAATCCCGTGACGATCGCATCCCGACGCTCCCGGAACTTGGCGACCATCATGTCGACATCGCCCTGCGGACCTTCGAGAGCCGCAATGCCAGCGATCTGCGTAAAGGTTGCTGTGCAGGAGTTGGAGTTGCCCATCAACTGGACCGTGGCAGCGACCAGTTTCTCATTCATGACGCCGTAGCCTAAGCGCCAGCCGGTCATGGAATAAGTCTTCGAGAAGCCGTCCAGAATAATCGTCTTGTCGAGCATGCCGGGCAGGCTCGCAAGCGAAAGCGGAAAGCTTCCGTCGTACACAATACGCGAATAGATCTCATCGCTTAGCACGATCACATCGCGATCCTTGAGCATCGCGCCTAGCCGACGAATATCGTCCGCTGGAATGATGCCGCCAGTCGGATTATGCGGCGAATTCAGCAGTACCATCTTGGTCTTGCTGCTGAGCTTCGCCTCCAGCATATCGAGATCGAGTGTAAACCCGCGCTCCTCCACCAGAGGAATCGCGACCGGCGTAGCGCCCAGAAACTTGATCATCGACTCGTAGATCGGGAACCCCGGATTGGCATAGATCGCCTCATCTCCAGGTCCCAACAAAGCCGTCATCGCGAAGTACATGATCGGCTTGGCACCCGGAACGATACAGACCCGTTCCGGACCAACCTCAATCCCGCGAGTCCGCGACACATAGCGCGCAATGGCCGCCCGAGCATCCGGCAAACCTTGTGTGGGTCCGTATTTCGTGAACCCATCCCCAAGCGCTTTTTGTCCAGCTTCCACTACATGTTTCGGGGTAGGGAAGTCCGGCTCGCCAATCTGCAGGTGGATTATGCTCTTCCCCTGCGCCTCAAGTGCCCGGGCCTTGGCCAATACTTCAAAGGCCGACTCGGCACCCAGGCCGGCCATTGCGTGAACGAGTTCCATGTGTCTGTGCTTTTCTTACGTGACTTGCTTTGGATTTAACTGAATCAACAGAGAATCAATTCCCTACGAAAGCAGAGAACTATCGCGACGCTTCCAACTGCCCTTGCTGACCGTCTCCACGTCTTTGACGTATGCGTTCGCTTGGGTCAGAATGTGGTGCAGATCGTTGCCGACGCTGATCAGCGGGAAACCCTTATCGAGGAATTCGCCGACGCGCGACGTGCCGAACAGGAAGAGGCCGAGGATGACATTATTCTTCTTCGCCGCCGCCTGCAACTTTGCCACAGCTTCATTCAGCTCGGGCGACGTGTACATATCCGGGAACTTGTACTTCTCAAACAAGCCCATGGACATGCAGAGGTCGTTCTGGCCCAGGAACAGTAGATCAACGCCCGGAACCGCAGCGATCTCGTCAATGTTCTTGATGCAATCCGCAGTCTCAACCTGCAGAGCCACGATGGTGTTCTCGCCGGAAGCGCCTGCGTAGCCGAGCAAGCCGTCCTTGTTCATGCTGCGCTGCGGGAAGTATACCGAACGGGTACCCTTCATCGGGTAATGGCAGCAGTTAACCGCCTGACGAGCTTCTTCCGCCGTGTTGATATACGGCACCAACACACCATCCGCGCCCATATCCAGCGACTGTTGAATGCCTGCGCGATCCGAATAGCCTGCCACGCGGACCAACGATTTTGCGCCGCCTGAAGCCACACCGGCCAACATGACCGAGAGCTTTTCGTAGTTCATCGGGCCGTGTTGGGAATCGATCAGAAGCCAGTCATAACCGCTGTGCGCCAACTGCTCCGCAACTGTCGGACTGTGCGAGTTGACGAACAATCCCAACTTGGGGCGTCCGGCGCGCAGTTCCTTCTTGAACTCAGCTCCACTGAGAACATCGCTCATGTGATTTAGTCTCCTGAATCCCCGCACCGTCCGTGACAGGGCATGTTAGAAAAGGTCAAATTCGTGTTAGGCCCTGAATATGGAAAGCACGGCGCAAGGCAGGTATGCCAGGGCGCACGAGTTTAGGCATGGTTTCCGGGTCTCAAGCAAGTATACAACGTCCAGCAGGATCACTGTGTCGATAGCGTGAAAATCCTGCGTTTTCAGCAGTTCCTGGGAACACTAGCTCGGTTCTTCTTTGCCATACGCTCGTATTCTGATGTGGCGTGAGCTTCAGCTTGCATAGGAGCTTTAGCTCCGCATAACGCCACATCAGAATACGAGCGTATGGCAAAGCTGGGATGAAACGGAAAAAGGCCACCACGATTTTACGCGACAGCCTTTTCTCATTCAAACAACCTGAAGGCATCTCTGCCATGGGTAAAACTACTTCTTCACAGCCAGCACACTCTCCGCGATCCCTCGGAACTCGTCATCCGTCAGCAACCCGCGCTTCTCGATACCCAGATCCTTCACCTGCTTCAGCATCTCGCCAATCGCCTCATCGCTGGTTCCCGCGATCCCGAGCTTTTCCAGGCTATAGGTGATCGACATCTTGCCGCTTTTCTTGCCAAGCACAACTTCGCCCTGGCGGCCCGTCAGCGACGGATGCGTGCCGAACATCGCGAGCGGTTCCTTGACTACAAGATCCACGCCAATACCCGACTCGCGCGTGAAATTGCGCCCGCCTAGGATCGGCTTGTTGACCGCAATCGGGAACTTGGCAATGCGGCTGACCACTTCGCCCAACGCAGGCAGTTTATCCAGCTTGTACTGCGTCTCATAGCCGTACAACACATGCAGCGCGACCATCAACTCTTCGAGCGCGGCGTTGCCCGTACGCTCGCCCAAACCGTTTGCGCAGCTGTGGACCACCTCTGCACCAGCTTCGACGCCAGCCAGTTCCGTCGCCACCGCCAGACCGAAATCGTTGTGCGTGTGGACTTCCACCGGCAGGTTGGTCAGGGACTTCACCAACCGCACCATGTACTTCATGGCCTCCGGCAGAATGCAGCCCATCGTATCGACCACGCCCACCGAATCCGGCGGCGCATCCATCATGATGCGAGTTAACAGGTTGCGGAGATCATCCTCACGTGCACGCGTCGTGTCGTACGGGAAGTACACCACATGCATGCCGCGCTTCTTCGCGTAGTTGATCACATCCACGCTTTTGCGTAGCACGTCTTCCCATGTCCACTTGAACTGATACTTCAACTTCGGATAGCCGATCGGGACCTCGACGATCACACCGTGGCAGCCGCATTCCAGCGCCTTGTCGATGTCACCGATAATGGCGCGGGCGAACGTGTAGATCTTGGCATTCAACCCGAGCTTGGATATCTGCTTGATGGCATCGAAATCCTGCTGGGAGACGGCAGGCATACCGGCCTCGATCCGCTCTACGCCGACCTCGTCGAGCTTCTGCGCGATCTCAATCTTGTCTGCCACCGACATCACTACGCCCGGCGTCTGCTCGCCGTCGCGCAGCGTAGCGTCGTGGATCTGCACGCGCTCCGGCAACTGGTAGGTTGATAGGACCTCCGGTATGACGTTGTACGGGCTAACCCACCAGTCGTTGTCCCGGTGGTATTGAGGTTTGGGTTGATTCACGATTTTCTCCGCGCTGTTGTGACTTATAGAGGTGACTTGTGTTTTGGGGCGCCTGTTTGCGTCATCCCGGCAATCCAAGTCCCATTATAGTCAGGCGGGAGTGAATCCCAAAGGCCTTGATCGACTTCTAAGGTACG
>JBDTUY010000309.1:0-6392 GCA_040007495.1 Acidobacteriota bacterium
TCCGTGATTCTCGAATACAGAAGCTTCGTCAATAAGCTCGTGTTTCCGCTGGATATTCTGCCCGTGAATCTGGTGCTGGCAGGCTTGGTGACTGAAGCCGTCGGGTTAGTGATCTTCCTTGCGGGCCTGTTAGCCGTGCGACATTCGATCCCTGAATCCGCCATCTGGCTACCCCTCTTATTGATCCCGCAAGTCTTGCTGGCCGCGGGTTTGGGCTGGCTGCTCTCGGCGACCGGAGTTTTTGTCCGCGATCTCGGGCAGTTGATCGGTTTCCTGCTAACCCTGTGGTTCTTCCTGACGCCGATCGGATACGAAGAATCGAAATTCGCGAGCCTTCCGGGTCCGGTAGGGACGATCCTCTCGATGAACCCGATCCTGATTTTAGTTCGCGGCTACCGCACGATCCTCTTGGAAAATCACGCACCTTGGATGGCTGCTCATGCGCCAGCCGGTTTGTTGTGGTTATGGGGGCTGTCGATCTTAGTCGCAGTGCTAGGCTACGGGTGGTTCAATCGCCTGCGGAAGAACTTCGCGGACGTTGTGTAAGCCCCGTGCGTGAGCACGGGGCTCGATAACGCGACTAAACCCAGATTGAAAATTCCTTATCTGCGTTCATCAGAGTTCATCTGCGGCTAATTTGTCGTTACCTACTTAGCGAAACGCCTAGATGCTTCCGCCCAGTTGATCACGTTCCACCATGCGCCGATGTAATCCGGGCGGCGGTTCTGATACTTCAGATAGTAGGCGTGCTCCCACACATCCAGGCCGATGATCGCGGATTTGCCATCCATCAGCGGATTGTCCTGATTCGGAGTCGACATGATCTCGACGCCGGAAGCAGTCTTTGTCAGCCACGCCCAGCCTGAACCGAAGCGGCCCACGCCTGCTGCGCCGAACTTCTCTTTGAAGGTATCGTAGCTGCCAAACGCCTTGTTAATCGCGTCGGCCAGATCGCCAGTCGGCGAGCCGCCTGCGTTCGGAGCCATCAATTCCCAGAACAACGAATGGTTCCAATGACCGCCGCCGTTGTTGCGAACCGCAGTTCGGATGCCTTCGGGCACAGCCGCGCAATTGTTGGCAAGCAATTCTTCCAGGCTCTTCGAAGCCAGCTCCGGCGCCGATTCCAACGCCTTGTTCAAGTTCGTGACGTACGCATTGTGGTGCTTCCCATGGTGGATTTCCATGGTCATTTTGTCGATGTGCGGCTCCAGAGCTTCCGGAGCGTAGGGCAGTGCAGGTAATGTGAAAGCCATAAATAGATTCTCCCTCAGTAGAGACCCTAATGTGTCGCCGCGTTTCGCTGGCAACGATGTGGGTAGGCCGCCAGGCCTGCAAGTCGTCGCCTTCCGAGGCGACTTCTTCCTTAAAATTCAAGCAGTCGCGCGCTCGTATGCTTCCGCCAATCGGAACATGCCCGCCTCATCAAAATGCTTGGTCAGGATCTGCAATCCGACCGGCAGGCCCTCGGCCGTGTTACCGCAAGGGACGCTCATGCACGGAACGCCAGTCAAATCGCCGGTCACGGTATAGATGTCCGCCAGATACATCGACGCTGGATCGTCGATCTTTTCACCCAACTTGAACGCCGGATGCGGCGACACGGGACCGACAATCGCATCCACCTGTTCAAACGCTTGCGCGTAATCCCGAGCAATCAGCGTCCGCACCTTCTGCGCCTTCAAATAGTACGCGTCATAATAGCCCGAGCTCAGAACATAGGTCCCCAACATGATGCGACGCTTACATTCCGCTCCGAAACCTTCGTCGCGTGTCACTCGATACATCTCAGCCAAAGTGTTCACAGCTGGACGCGTAGTGTACCGGACCCCGTCGTAACGAGCCAGATTGCTGCTCGCCTCGGCCGTGCAAATGATGTAGTAACAGGCCACCGCGTACTGCGTGTGAGGCAGGCGAACCTCGCGCACCTCGCATCCGAGCTTCACAAGTTGGTCCACGGCCTTCTGGATCAGATCGCCAGTCTCGCTCGGCAGCCCCTCCATCCATTCCTTGGGAACGCCGATCTTCATCCCTTGAATCTTGCCGTCCATCGCAGCAAGATAATCTGCAACCGGAGCCGCAGCCGAAGTCGCGTCCATCTCATCGCGACCAGCAATCGCCTGCAGCAGAATCGCGGAGTCCCGCACATTTCTTGAAAACGGCCCGATATGATCCAGCGAACTAGCGAACGCCGTCAGCCCATAGCGCGAAACGCGACCATAGGTCGGCGTAACGCCGGTGATCCCGCAGAACGAAGCCGGTTGCCGAATCGACCCGCCGGTATCCGACCCCAGCGACACAACTGCCGTTCCTTGTGCAACCGCCGCAGCCGAACCGCCCGAAGATCCACCCGGCACACGATCCAGCGCCACAGGGTTCCGCACCGGACCGAACGCCGAATTCTCGTTGGACGATCCCATCGCGAACTCATCGCAATTCGCCTTGCCGATAATGATGCCGCCCGCCTGCTCTAACCGAGTTACTGCGGTGGCGTCGTACGGAGGAATGTAGTTGGCCAGCAGTTTCGATGCGCAAGTTGTCCGCAGTCCGCGCGTAACGATTACGTCCTTGACTGCGATCGGAACTCCGGCCAGCCCGCCTGGATCTTCGCCCGCTGCGATCTTCTGGTCCACAGCCTTGGCTGCTGCCATTGCTCGGTCGTGAGCGAACGTTAGGTATGCGTTGGTCTTGGGATTCTCGGCTTCTGCGTACTCTAACGCCTGATGCGTCAACTCTTCGGCGCTGAATTCTTTCTTGACTAAGCCGGAGCGGATCGATTCGATGCTATGCGTATTCACGTTTGGGTTACCGTTCAATAACTCGGGGAACTTTGTAATACCCGCCGCTGGTTACCGGAGCATTGGCAACCGCATCTTTGTTTGAAAGCGACGGCTTCTCGATGTCGGCGCGCAGTGTCGCCGTATCGGAGGCAGCGTACAACACCTGCGTCATCGGCTCCACATCTTTCGTGTCGAGCTCGTTCAACGTGTCAATGTGCGTCAGGATGCCGTCCATGTCCTGAGCCATCTTCGCGACCTCATCGTCATTCAACGCAAGATTGGCCAGCGCCGCAACCTTCCGAACTTCCTTCTCAGTAATCTTCATAAAAACGCTTAAGCCCGCTTTTTCTCCGCCACGCCGATATCCGAATCCTCAAATCTCAGCCGCGATTGCCGGTACAACATCGCCATCACCGGATCGCCGATTCCCAAGGCTTCATCCAGTCGTTTGGATGGCACCGCACTACCGGCCACCACCGCTCTCTGCGGCTCCTTTCTTCGGGGCATCGGTCGAAAATCAATATCCTTCACCAACGCCTCGCCGAGCACGGTTGCCAAGTTCCGCAACAGGAAATGTCGCAATGTGGCAAGCTGTCTCTGCCACACCATGTCGCTGACCTCGATCACCAAAGTTCCACGCACCAGTGCGCCCGCCGTGGTTCGCTTCCCGATCTTGTCGCCTGCCGCGAGTTTCCAGGCAGCCTGCGCCCTCTGCTCCGGGCTATCGGACCCGGGCGGGAGCTTCAGTTTTCCTAGCAGACTTCCAGCGCGCTGCAGAGTTCGGGGCAAAGTAGGTTCCTAAAGCAAGGGGGGGAGATTTTAAATTGTAGCGCATGCACAAGGCAGGGAACCGCACCAACAAATCGAACTCCCGCACTCAGTGTAACTTGACGGCTAGTTTGTGAGCGACCTAAGGATCATAACGGTTTCACGCGAACTCACTTGAGTCCGAAACACCGACGAGCCGCCTTGCCCGCAAACGGGCGACGGCTAGGGAGCGGAGTGCCGAAGCAATGGAACGAAGCTGGGGAAGACCAGTGGGCACGCCGACGCTGACTTGCGCGCCCCACCGCACACCCACGACACTGAGTCATGAGTTCAGCGACACCAACAGGCGACCTGCAGCCCATCTTGATCTCGACGCCTCTAGCCGAGGCCGAGCTATACACCTACGGCGCACATATAACGCAGTGGACGCCCCGAGGTCAGCGACCAGTGCTCTACCTCAGCCCTAGGAGCCTCTTCACCCCCGGCAAGGCAATCCGAGGCGGCGTGCCGATCATATTCCCCTGGTTCGGACCACGCAGCGATGGTAGAACTGGTCCCGCCCACGGCTTCGCCAGAACAATGGAATGGAAGACCGACGGCCCCCAGACACGCGACGACGGCAAGATCGAAATCACCCTGACGCTGGCTCCAAGCGAAGCTACCCGAGCTTTGCTCGACATCGATTTCCATTCGAGCTTTCGCGTGACCATCGGTTCTGAACTGGAGATGGAACTCCAGACGCACAACGCAGGCAAGCAACCTTTCACCTATGAAGAGGCCTTACACACGTACCTGGCGGTGGGTGATATTCATCAAGTCTCAATTTCGGGTTTGGATGCCACCACGTATCTGGATAAGACCGACGACTGCAAACGAAAGACCCAGCTTCAGGAACCAATTAGTTTCACCCAGGAAACCGACCGGATGTACCTGAACACGACAGCCACCAGCACCGTTGACGACCCGGCCTGGAACCGGCGCATCATCGTCGAGAAAAGCGGTTCCAACACGACGGTCGTCTGGAATCCATGGATGGAAAAGACCGCAGCTATGTCCGACATGGCCCCCGATGGTTGGAAGCAGATGGTCTGTGTGGAGACGACCAACGCTGCAGAGAATGCCATCACCCTTGGACCGGGCGTGTCGCACAAACTGACGGCTAAGATCCGCGTCGAGTAGTCTTCATGGCACCAACTCTGGTGGAACTCGCCGCAAAACGATTTAGGAGTGATTCGTACGTTCCGCCGAATTCCACAAGCGTCAGCTCCTTGAGTAGGTATCTTTCGTCTCCCTCCCATTCTGCTTGTGGCGATACGGCTCGAATTGTAACTGAGCGTTGGCTAACGCTCCGTACTTGCCCAATGTTGCACGCACCCCGATTGACTCTTTCCCGATACAACGTAATCAGTGGGAATCCTGCCCCGGCGGTTACGATTGCATGTTGCATAGAAGAGATGCTGACACTTTGCGGCATCGTTGGACGGAGTCGGTGATGCGCGGCGGCACGGGCAAGCAATTCCTCCTCTTGGACGGGTCGCCATCGCTTGACGTCAGTATTTCGGAAGATGGCATAGCCGTTCAAACGATAAAAGTGCGTCTCCAATACGTGGATAATCGTGAGGTCCCGTTCCCAAGCAAGAACGAAACCGAATAGCGAGTGGCTATTGATGGGTCTCCGATCAAATTCCACCAGCGGAAACGTGTTGATGACGCAGTTGTTTGCCTCTGAAACGTGAGCCATCTGCACATGATAGTCCGGTATCCGTAGCGATGTGTCGCACTTATCCCCATCGCACCAGATCGTCCGAGGTTGACACTCCGTACCAAATCACGTACGTTTAGGTCATGGCCCGAATCCTCAATGCCAGTCAAGCCCGTGCGGATTTGTATAGCTTACTGGACGAAGCCTCTGAATCGCACGAGCCTATCTTGATCACCGGCAAGCGTTCCAACGCGGTCTTGTTGTCTGAACAGGATTGGAATTCCATTCAAGAGACGTTGTATCTGCTCTCGATTCCAGGTATGCGCGAATCGATTCGCGAGGGTCTAAAGACGCCGGTTGACGTCTGTTCCAAGACTGTTCGCTGGTAGTGCGGCGTGGCGAACTGGCAGGTTGTCTTCACCAAGCACGCGCTCAAAGACGCAAAACGACTTTCACCGGCGGGACTCCGTCCACAAACTGAGAAACTGCTGACGGTGCTCGGTGCGAATCCTCTGCAAAATCCTCCACCGTTTGAGAAGTTGGTGGGCGACCTTGCGGGCGCCTACTCCCGCCGCATTAGCTTGCAGCATCGGCTTGTTTATCAGGTGTTAAAGAAGGAAAAGACCGTGAAGGTGATCCGAATGTGGTCCCACTACGAGTGAGGGCTAGCCGCCCGAAGTTCTAGTACGTACCGGTTTAGTGTGGGAACTCTTCCCCGCCAAAGCCGGACGCATGATGTCGAAGAACAACACCTTTCGCTTGGGCGTACACAGATCGCCCAGCGTGTATTGATCGAGCTTCGCCATAAATGCTTCCAATGCGTCTATCAAGACCGACCTTAAGCCGCACATAGGCAGGATCGGACAGGTGTTAGTCTCCGCATCAAAGCATTCCACGATGCGGAAGCTTTGCTCCGTGTGCCGGACTACGTCGCCGAGATTGATCGCAGCAGGTGGCTTGGCCAGTCTTGCTCCGCCGCTGCGACCGGTCTTGACCGTGACATAGCCGTATTCAGCCAGCGTCTGGATGACGCGGACCAAGTGGTTCTTGGAAATGCCATAGGAGTCACTGATCTCCTGCGTTCCAACCCAGGCCGCAGTCTCTGAACCCGAGCTATCCGAATAAGCCAGATACAGCAGGACGCG
>JBDTUY010000310.1:0-6381 GCA_040007495.1 Acidobacteriota bacterium
AACCCTCGGCATCCTGCGGGCGCAGGGCAATCACCTTGCTGAAATCCGGTCCGGCCTGCAGAGGTTTGCTCAGGGCCATGTTGGCGCGTCCGCGCAACTGGTAGGCCTCCACATAATCCGGCTGAAGCGCGATCACCTGATCGAAGGATAGAATCGCTTGCTGGTAGCGGCCTGCCTGCAAAAACTTAGCCCCGGAATTGAAAGCCTCGTGGGCTTGAATCGGATCGACGCTGCTCTTATACAGCCAGTAACCAGCGCTACCCACTACTGTGAGGATGATGGCCAGCCACCGGAGGCGGCGGAGCAGCCTTCGCTGATGATCCTCCGGTTGCACGGGGACATAGATGGGAGGACCATCCGGACCCTGGACAGGGATCGGACCTAGGTCGTAGGATTCTCCTGGGACGGCACCCGGATCATAACCAAGCTTCTGCGTCCGACGGGGGATTGTTTCGGCCACTAAACATATTCTACCCTTTTCGTGGTATTAGACTCAATCCCTTAGATACCTTAGGACCCTTAGTCATAGGATACTGATATTTACTTACATGAAGACCATTCAGATCTTTACAGATGGAGCATGCCTGGGAAATCCTGGTCCAGGAGGATGGGCGTGTATTTTGCGCCACAACAGCAACTCCCGCGAGCTTTCGGGTTCTGCGCCGCATACCACCAACAATCGCATGGAGTTGACAGCCGCGATCGAGGGACTCAAGGCCCTGCAAGAGCGCTGCGACGTGGAATTGACGACGGATTCCGAGTACCTGAAAAACGGCATCACCAAGTGGATTCTGGGTTGGAAGCGAAATGGCTGGATGACAGCGGCCAAGAAACCGGTTGTCAACCAAGACCTGTGGGAGCAATTGGATGAACTGGCCGCTGGCCACCAGATTCGCTGGGCCTGGACCAAAGGGCACGCCGACCACCCCGATAACAACCGCTGCGACGAACTAGCGACGGCGGCAGCCCGAATGCAATCGTAGCATCGGTCGCCTCTGGTACGCGCGGGTTTTGGAACCCGCCTTCCATTCAAACATGACACCTACCCAGAGTTGCCCATCTTCACGCTGTGTCCCTGCGGACACCAAGTGGAGGTGACAAGAACGTTTGGAATCAACATGGCGCGCCGCGGTCCCCGATTTGCATTAAAGGGGCATGCGAAACTCCGGCGCAGGGTGGTGGTTATCGGCAGCCGTGTGTGGGTCGGTTCTCTTAATCCTGGTGTGGCTAGCCGCTGGGCCATTGAAATTACCGCTGCTTCCATGGCAGCCATCGGTGATGAAGTTGAAGTCCGTCGGCACGCCCCTATGGGTTGAACCGAGCCCAGCCCCCTCGCGAGTGCATAAGCACACTCGCCCGTTGCCCCCAACCCCCGTCATTTGAAGCCGCCGTCCTCCATTCCGATCCTCCAGGCAAGGTACGATGTTAAATAGAATGTCCAGAACATATTCACGCTTTCTTGTTACCGCAATCTTCCTATGGGCGGCGGCTGGGGTAGCTTACAGCCAGCCACTCGGCATAGGCTTCAAACTGGGAGTACCGTTTGACGATGGCCTGAAGGTATTTCCAATCGCGACCTTTTCCCCGCTAAATCCTAAAGGCCAGCCGTTCGTATTCGGCCCGTACTTAGAGGTTCGACTCGGGAAGAAGTGGGCCATCGAAGCGGACGGTTTGCACCGAAGTTATAATTTTCAAAGCAGCGTTTCTCAGGCCACCGGAACGTCATGGGAGTTTCCCGTGGTGATCAAGCGGCGGTTTGGCAACAATATTCTCCGGCCATACTTTGAGGGTGGTGCGGCATTCAGCCGCATATCCGACATCAAGTTCGCGACCCTGGAGCACCGTTCAAATTATGGCGTGGTGGCAGGCGTGGGCATGGAACTCAATCTCGTCCTGTTAAAGATCGCTCCTGAATTGCGCTACACCGGCTGGGGGCAGCAAAACTTCACCACGACCGGGCTCCAATCGACGCGAAACCAGCTGGCGGTATTGGTCAACTTCGGTTTTTGACGCGACGCAGGGGTGTTTGACAAGCAGTCGGTGGTCCGGTATAGTTCTGAAGTACTGATCTATCAACAAGTTGTCAGATAAATTGTAACTTTTTTGCAGCCTGTGGTCGCGAGCTTTGTCAAGTCGTTCCCGCGCTGCCTTCCAGGTAACCCTCCATGGCTGAAGATCCAATCGATCCTGAGCACGTAAACCCTGAGCAACCGAGTATGGAACTCCCTCAGCAGCCCGACGGGCTTGCGCCCCAGCCTGCAATGGACTGGAGTGCCCAAATCGAAGGCGAGCTTCAAGATGAAACAGCTGACGACGACCAGGACATGGCGCATCTGCTGGAAGGCTACGACCGCCTGACTCCGCCAGCGGAAGGCGAGTTGATCGTAGGCAAAGTGGTGTCGATCACCGCGAACGAAGTCTTCGTCGGGTTCGGCTACAAGCTGGAAGGCTTGGTTCCGATTGACCAGTTCCGGGACCTGGACGGATCGATCGCGGTCAAGGTCGGCGACATGGTCAAGGTGATGGCGGATCGCGGAGCGCCCCAACAACAGGGCTATGTGCCGCTGTCCTACGCCAAGGCTGCAAAATTTCGGATCTGGGACACGCTGGAGAAAGCCCTAAACGAACAATCGCCTGTAAATGGCCGGGTGGTTGAAGTAACCAAGGGCGGCTTGACACTGGATGTCGGAGTAGAAGCGTTCATGCCTGGTTCGCAGGTGGATGTCCGCCCCATCAGCAATCTGGAACAATTCGTTGGGCAGATCATGCCTGTAAAGATCGTTAAGATCAACCGCCGCCGCGGCAACGTGGTTGTCTCTCGGAAGCTGGTGGTGGAACAGCAACAGAAAGCTCTCAAGGGCTCGGTTCTTGAACATATTGCCGAAGGCGATATCGTCACCGGCGTGGTCAAGAACCTGACCGACTACGGTGCCTTTATCGACCTGGGCGGCATTGACGGCCTGCTGCACGTGAGCGACCTGTCACATGGTCGCGTGACCAATCCGGCGCAAGTTCTGCAGGTTGGCCAAGAGGTTACGGCGAAGGTCCTGCGCTTTGATCGGGAGAAGGAGCGGATCTCCTTGGGAGTCCGCCAGATGATCCCCGATCCGTGGGAATCGCTGGTGGAGCGCCTGCCCCCTGGAAGCCGGGTGATCGGTCGTGTGATGAGCGTGACCGACTACGGTGCGTTCGTCGAGATCGAAGCTGGCGTCGAAGGCCTGATCCATGTCTCTGAAATGACCTGGAGCCGGCGCATGAAGCATCCCTCGAAGATCGCCAAGCCGGGCGATCAGGTGGAAGCCGTCGTGTTGGAAGTAAAGGTCAAGGAGCGCCGTGTCTCGCTCGGCATCAAGCAATTGGAGGCCGATCCGTGGACAACCGTCGCCGATCGGTATAGTATTGGCAGCGTTGTGGAAGGGCGAATCCGCAAGCTCACTGACTTCGGCGTCTTCATGGAAATCGAAGAAGGTGTGGACGGATTGGTTCATTTAACCGACCTGACTTGGTCCAAGAAGGTAAAGACCCCTGCGGACGTGGTAAAAAAGGGACAGGTGCTTCAAGCCGTAATCTTGAACATCGACGCTCCCAATCGTCGTCTGTCGTTGGGGGTGAAGCAGTTGCAGCCGGATGCCTGGGAAAGTTTCTTTCGCGCCCATGCTGTGGGCGACCTGGTCCGGGGAAGAGTCTGCCGTGCCGCCGCGTTCGGTATGTTTGTGGAACTGGCGCCGGGTGTAGAAGCACTTTGCCATAAGTCGGAGATTCCGGCCCTGCCTGCCGGGACCCAAACTCCCGGAGTGGATGCGGTATGGCTTCCGCTGGGCGATGAGTACGATTTTAAGATCGTGAAAATGAATGAAGCGGGCAAGAAGATTGGCCTGAGTTTACGGGCCATTGCCGACGACGATGAACGTGCCCGGTTGCAGGATTATCAGCGGCAGGCCGCCGCAGCTACCATGACCATGGAAGAAGCCATGCAGCGCGGCAATAGCAAATAGTTTCGCGGAACAAGCAGCAGTTAACCAAGACGAAAAGGGGATGGCCGTTACAAAGGCGGCCACTATACCAATGACAAAGGCGGAACTGATCGAGGAAGTCTCCCGCGTAGTGGAGATGACGCGCAAAGACTCCGAAGTGATTGTCGAGGCGATCCTGGACAGCGTGATACGCGCGCTACGGACCGGGGATAAGATCGAAATTCGCGGCTTCGGAAGTTTTCGGACGCGCAATCGCTTATCGCGTATCGGACGAAATCCCAAGACCGGCGCACGCGTGGATGTTCCAGCGAAGCGAATCCCATACTTCAAGCCCAGCAAGGAATTGAAGGATCTGGTGAACGGCGAAGAAACGGTTGTCGGGCTGTAAGGACGGGTGCGTCCTGTCGCGCTCGTCTAGCGTTTTCCTCCCTTAAGCATGGATCGAATCTGGAGTCCCTGGCGGTATCGCTACGTCTCAAAAGTCAACTCCTCGGGGTTCGTCAACGACTGCGTATTTTGCCGAATTGCCGCAGCGAACACGGCGATCGACGACCAGGCAAACTACGTACTGCTGCGCGCCGAGCGCAATTTCCTGATGCTGAACCTGTACCCGTATACATCGGGTCACCTGATGGTGGTGCCGTATGAACACGTTGCCGATTTGGCTGAAGCGGCCCCGGAAACGTTAACGGAAATGATGCAGCTTACGGTACGAGCCGATGCGGCTTTGCGTAGCGTTTACAAACCTGGCGGAGTCAACATCGGAATGAATTTGGGTAAGTGCGCCGGTGCCGGAATCGCTGGTCACATACACATGCATGCGCTACCGCGTTGGGAAGGCGATGCGAATTTCATGACCACGATCGGCGAGACCAGAGTTCTGCCGGACGACCTGGAATCGTCATACCGTCGTCTGCTGGCCGCCTTGGCGAACTGAATACTGATCACATGCGTTATTTCACACTTCAAGAAGCGGAACGTCTGCTACCCGCAGTCGAAGAACACCTGCGCGACGCGCTGTTCCACAAGGCCGAGTATCAGAGCGCCCACGAAGCTCTAGAGGCGAGTTTGCTGCACATCCGCGCGTCCGGCGGAGCCAGAGTGGATCAAACCAAGCTATCCCAACTTCAAGGCAAGCAAACGGAGAGCGTGGTGGCTCTGCAAGAGGCAATGGAGAAGATCGCGCAGTCCGGGGCGATGGTGAAAGACCTCGACATCGGCCTGCTGGATTTCATGAGCCGCTATCGGGATCAAGACGTCTGCCTCTGCTGGAAATTCGGGGAGTCAAGCATACACTTCTGGCACGGCGAAGAAGAAGGGTTTCGTGGGCGAAAGCCAATCGACGACCAGTTTCTCCGGGAACACCACAATCAAGCCCCCGGCAGCGGTCTGGAAGATATGGGCTCGGGTTCAGGCTTGCCGAACTAGCGGGTGCCTAGCCCCATGCGTCAGCTTGGGGCTTATTCATAGCCCGCAGGGGCCCCAAGCTGACGCATGGGGCTAGGTCCAGGCGATCTGACGACTACTTACTAGGCGGCGGCGCGAGCACTGCCATCACCAACAATCGATCCGGACCGGGATTGTGGATCGAATGCGTAACACCTGCGGGCGCGAACGCGACGTCTCCAACCGCGAGCAGATCGGTTTCGTCCCCAACCAGAACAGTTCCCTGCCCTTCCAGAATCACGTAGAGCTTATCCTGACCAGCGTGGGCGTGCGCGGCATGCTCCTGCCCCGGCTCAAACGCATTCAGGCCAACCATCATCTGGCTCCCCTGCGCGAGCGTGGTCTTGCCCATCTTGTCGGGCGAGAACTTCGCCGAAGCAACTGCGTTTCGTATTAGCATTTGCACTCAATGCATCCTTCCTTACTAACAGAATCGTATTGCAGAGTGCGACTGCATGTCCAATAGAAAAAGGCCGCAGCGTGAGCCACGGCCTCTCCCCTCCAATCCACTAACGTTCCGAAAACTACGCGCCGGCTTCGCTCTTCCCGAGCTTTTCGCGTTGTTCCTTCAGAATCGCCTTGCGCGACAACTTGATCTTATTGCCTTCCAGACCCAGCACCTTCACTAGAATCTGGTCGCCTTCGTTCAGTTCGTCACGGACCTGCTTGATGCGAGCTTCTGCGATCTCGGAGATGTGCAGCAAGCCGTCGGTGCCCGGGAAGATCTCAACGAATGCGCCGAAATCGACGATCCGCACAACCTTGCCCAAATACGTCTTGCCAATTTCCGCCACCGCGCAGATGTCGGTAATCATCTGGATGCAGCGATCGGCTGCGGTACCGTCGGACGAGAAAATCTTGACGCTGCCGTCGTCTTCCACATCGATCTTGCAACCCGTCTGTTCGACGATGCTGCGGATCATCTTGCCGCCGGGTCCGATCAGCTCGCGGATCTTGTCGG
>JBDTUY010000311.1:0-6365 GCA_040007495.1 Acidobacteriota bacterium
AGCCAGCCTTTCCAGGTACTCACGAATCATTCCAGTGAGCGTAGTATCGCGATCCACCGCGATTTTGCGCACCTTTTTGACCAGATCGTCGGGCAGCGTAAGGGTGACGTTCATGCACCCATAATAAGGGAAACCCTGGTTTTGAACAAGCGACCTAAACTCGTCCGCTATTCGTAGCGCATCGAATCGACCGGCGAGATTCGAGTCGCGCTTCTTGCTGGATAGAACGCAGCCAACAGGCTGACGGCCATTGCCAAAGCGGCTATCCATAGGGCATCCAAGGATCGGGGTTCCAGCGGTACGTAGGACAGCGTGTAGACGTCGGCATCGAAGCTCAAGAGCTTGTAGTGATTGCCCAGGAAGCAGAGCAGGTACCCGAGCGCCAAGCCGGCCACTGTCCCAACGCCACCAATCATGGCGCCTTCCAGTACAAAAATTCGGCGGATCTGACTGCCCTTCGTACCCATTGACATAAGCACCGCTATGTCGCGTTTCTTTTCCATCACCATCATCACTAGAGCGACCACGATATTCAAAGCAGCGATGATTAGCATCAGGCCGATGACGATCGTGGTTCCGATGCGTTCCAGGAGGAGCGCGTTAAGCAGTGCATGGTTTTGTTCCTGCCAAGTGGTCGCCACCAAGGGCTTCTCCCGGTTCTGGTTCACAAGAGATTCGGCAGCGGCCGCGATCTGGGGTGCTCGATAGATGTTCGCCAGATTCAATTCCACGCTATTCACCACGTCCGGGTAACCGAATACTCGTTGCACGTCGGCCAGGTTCATAAAAACCCAAGCGTTGTCGATCTCAAACACCCCGGATTCAAGAATCCCTACAACGACAACTGTTTCCACGCTGGGGCGAGGGCCAAACGGCGTGACGTCGCCGTTGGGAATTACAAGGCTGATCGGCTTGCCAACCGTCGCGTTAATGGCTTTTGCAACTTTGGATCCGAGGATGACGCCCGGGCGTTCTGCGCCAGGGCTGCGTAGGGCGGTCAACGATCCTTCCTTCAAGTGTTCCAGCATCGGAGGCAGATACGTCGTGGCATCGAACGGGACACCCTTAATTTGAACAAACGCATTATCCTCCAGCCTGGCGAGGGCATTGTCGTACAAGGCCGCTGTCACGTTGCGAACTCCGTCCAGACTCGCGAGTTTGGGTGCCAGCACTCGCCAATCGCCGATGCCTTCGCCGCGAGTTTTCTCCACTACACATACATGGCAGGTCGCACTCAGAAAAGTGCGCTCCAAAGTCTGACTGAACCCGTTGGTGATCGCCAAAGCCACCACCAGAGCCATCACGCCGGCCGCTACACCGCCCATTGAGATGAACGTGATGACAGAGATCGCCACCTGCTTGCGCTTAGAGCGGAGGTAGCGGCGGGCGATGAATAGTTCGAACATGGGGAGGAGGAGTGAGAATTTAGGAGTGAGAAGTTAGAATGGTCTTCGCGTATGCGCTTAGCATCCTGCTGATTTCGTCGATTTGGTGCATCATTGAGGTGCTTGGACCGTACTTCAGATCTTGAGCGAGAATCAAATAGTACCTGCACTCTTCGAGTGACCCTTGCGAGATGTTCAGAAATCGGGCCTTGTCAGCTTTGCCCCGACGACGGAATCCCTCAGCAATATTCGCCGGTATGGAAACGGCGGCTCGCCGAAGTTGAGAGGTCAATCCGTAAGTCTCAGTCCGAGGGAATGCTGATGAGTAAAGATAAACGTCGAGCACAAATTGATGCGCCTTCTGCCAGACCACAAGGTCACAAAACGATTTGGCGCTGGCCCGATCATTCATGCGGTCTCCCGATTCTCACTTCTCACTTCTCACTTCTCACTTCTAAATTCTACGTTCTCACTCCTGACTCTTCAGTCTCGCCACCATCCCGATCTCCCCTTCCGGCCGCAGTAGCGGGAACAGGATCACGTCGCGGATCGATTTTGAATTGGTCAGAATCATCGTCAGGCGATCTATGCCGATGCCTTCGCCGCCGGTGGGTGGCATGCCATAGGACATAGCTCGTAGGTAATCTTCATCCATCTGGTGCGCTTCTTCGTCGCCTGCGGCGTGCGCAGCCAGCTGTTGTTGGAACCGGCGGCACTGCTCGGCTGGATCGTTCAACTCGGTGTACGCGTTGCCGATCTCCATGCCTGCTGCGTAAATCTCAAAGCGTTCGACAAAGTTTGGATCATCGGGTCGTTGTTTCGATAGCGGTGACACTTCCACCGGATAGTCGAAAACGATGGTCGGTTGCATCAAGGTCGCTTCGATCTTGTTTTCAAACGCGTGCACCAGATCGTGACCTCTAAGGCTCGGATCGCCGACCGCTTCCTGCATACTGATACGGCGCACGTTGCCGAAATCGAGCTGGACGCCCTGATATTCGACCACCGCCGATCCCGTTGCGTCGATTGCCGTCTGCTTCAAGAACTCTGCGGTGAAGTCCATCAGGCCGCGATAGTCGGTGTAGGCTTGATAAAATTCCAGCATCGTGAATTCTGGATTGTGATGCGTTGAGATGCCTTCGTTTCGAAAGTTGCGATTGATCTCATACACGCGTTCCAAGCCGCCGACGATCAAGCGCTTCAGGTACAACTCCGGGGCGATGCGGAGGTACAGATCCATGTCGAGCGTGTTGTGATGCGTGACGAACGGCTTGGCCGTTGCGCCGCCGTAGACCGCTTGCATCATCGGTGTTTCGACTTCGACGAAGCCTTTGTCTTCTAGCTGTCGACGCAAAGAAGAGATGATCTTCGCACGCGTAGTGAAGATCTTCATCGAGTCCGGATTCGCGATCAGATCCAGATAGCGCTGCCGATAACGAATTTCGACGTCTTCCAGACCATGCCACTTCTCAGGCGTCGCAAGCAGGATCTTCGACAGGAACACCAGGCTCTCGACGTGAACGGAAAGCTCGCCTGTGCGGGTGTGGAAGAGATAGCCTTCGACACCGATGATGTCGCCCATATCGAGGATTTCATACAGTTGATAGTCGCGTTCCGATACGGCGTCCTTGCGCACATAAATTTGCAAACGTTCGCCCGATTGCATCAGATGCAGGAATCCGGCTTTGCCCATGCGGCGCACGGTCTGGATACGACCCGCGATCTTGACGCGAGGCTTCGTTTCCAGATAGGCCGTCAGTTCTTCCGGCGTCTTGACACCGTTTTCCTTCAAAATCTGAGGAATCGTGTGGCTAAAATCGAATCTTTGGCCGTAGGGGCGAAAGCCCAAGGCCTCAATTTCGGATACTCGGCGCAAGCGTTGCGCGAACAGATCATCTTCCAGGGACAAGGAAACTCCTTACATGGAAGTATAAAGGATGCAGGCATCAGCGAGCCTGCAGGCGCGTACGGCGGGCCATTATAGCCCTTCCGGCAATCGCATAAACCGGGTTCCAGCGATGACGGGGGGCGGCCTTCAGGCGGCGCGGTGCTTGAGCAGCGCTTCAATCTGTGCCCCTAAAGGGCCACGCCGCGTAAACGCCGCCCGCCGTCGTCGCTGGCGCGGTCTACAGAAATCCTGAAAATACTCTACCTTAGCTTGCGGCTGTTTTGAGCAGCTTCTCGGCGTGGCGCAAAGCTTCGGGCGTGATCAGTTCCCCGGAAAGCATGCGGCCAATTTCACGCGTACGAGCTTGGCCTGTCAACTCGACAATCGACGCGACCGTCCGGCCATGGTCAGAGTGCTTCTCCACATAATAGTGGTGATCGGCGAAACCCGCGATCTGCGGAAGGTGCGTGACACACAGAACCTGATTGGACACTGACAATCGCTTCAGTCGTTTGCCGACCGATTCCGCGGCGCTGCCACCTACGCCTGCATCGACCTCATCGAAGACCAAAGTACGTTGCGCCGCCGCTGCCTTCGCCGTCGGTTTGCGAGCGCCTGGTGCTGTTGTGGTGCAGGTCTTCAGCGCGAGAGCCACACGCGACAGTTCGCCACCGGAAGCGACCTTTTCAAGAGGCTTCAGCTCTTCACCTTGATTCGGCGCGATCAGGAATTGCACGTGATCGCATCCGCTCGCCGACCACTCAACCGGACTCACGCGAATCTCGACCCGCGTCTTTTCCATCGCGAGCGACGCCAGTTCCTGTTCGACCTTCTTCGATAGCTGAAGCGCAGCTTCAGTTCGTTTGGCTGTTAGCTGCTTGGCCAAATCCGTGTACGTCGCGGCGAAAGTCGTTGATTGCTTCTGTAACGCGGTTCTGCGGTCGTCCGAGTTCTCGACTGCTGCTAACTCCCGGCGGACTTCCTCCAAGAACGTCAGAATTTGATCGATGGAAGATCCATACTTGCGCTTCAGCTTCTCAATCGCAGCCAAACGGTTTTCGACTTCTTCCAGGCGGCCCGGGTCGGCTTCCAGCTTGCCGATATAGGTCCGAAGTGCGTGCGCTGCGTCATCAATCGCGGCGATGGCCGGTTCCAACGTAGCCTGAATCTCGCGTGCGCTTTCGTCTATGTGCGCCAGATCCTCCAAACGTTTTGCTGCCAGCGATAGCTGAGAAGACGCACTGCCCGCATCTTCATACAAGCTGTTCATGGCCTGATCCGCGAGCTCCTGCAAGCGAACCACGTTACGCAGCACGCGACGTTCGGCATCCAATTCCGTGTCCTCAACCGGAGTCGGCGAGATGGCTTCGATCTCCGCGCGTTGATGCTGCCACAGGTCGGCCAAGCGGAGCTTTTCCTGTGACGTGCGCTCAAGCTTCTCAAGCTCCGCCACTATCTGTTTCCAAGCCTCGAATGCTTCGCCGACCTGCGCGACCAAAGGCTCAGCTTGTGCGAAAACATCCAGCATCTCGCTCTGAACCGCCGAAGAAAACAGCTGCTGTTGATCGTGCTGGCCATGGATGTCTGCCAGGTGCGGAGCCAAATCGCGAAGCAATTGCACGGTGGCTGGACGATTGCCGATGAAGGCTCGCGACTTGCCGGACGCTTGAATCTCGCGCTCGACCAAGACCTCGCCGTCTTCAATTTCGATGCCGGCTGCGTCCAACAAGGCGGTCAATGCAGGCGATCCTGCCACTTCAAATATGCCGGAGATACGAGCCCGGTCTGTTCCCGCACGGACCATCTCAGAAGCCGCTCTACCGCCCAGTAGCAGGCCGACGGCATCCACCACAATCGATTTGCCGCTACCGGTTTCGCCGGTCAGCAAGTTCAGCCCCGCGTGAAAACGAACCCGCACGGCCTCGATGACGGCATAATTTTCGACAGCGAGCTCAACTAGCATCCGATCACGATTATAAGCGCTGGGCCGTAACGGATAGAAGTCCTGCCGTAATTCCAGTGAACAACCCCTCCTTTTGGTATTGTGAAGATTGTCGCTGATCTGCCTGCGGCAGCCACCGGATTGAAGAGGACTCTCTTATGACGCTTCGTATGACTACGTTTGGATGCCGTGTTGCCCTGGTTTTTGCCGCGCTAATCGTACCTGCCACCCCAGGCTTTGCACAAGCCTGCAAGACGGATGAGTGGACCGAACGCCTGTTGACGGCCTCTGCCAAGAGTAAGCCTGAAGATGTACAAATTCTGTTGACTAGCGGCGCAAACGTGAACTCCTGCGATTTCAAGGGCAATACTCCATTAATGGAGGCCGCCGCAAAGGGTGGAGGCGAGGTGGTGCAGGCACTCATTACCGGTGGGGCCAACGTAAACGCTCGCCGTGCGGATGGCGAAACCCCGCTGACGATCGCGCTGGATCAGAAACGGGATGCGGCCGCGCTGGTCCTGATTGATTCGAAGGCGGACGTCAATGCCAAAGGCGCCAAGGGAAACACCCCGGCCTTGTACGCCGCCTTACGTGGGCGCGACAAGCCGATGCTCGCCCTGACGCAAAACAAGGCGAACCTGAACCAGAAGAATGACGCTGGACAAACACCTCTGACCGCGGCCCTCTCGGAAGGTCACGGTTCGACCGCCGTTATCTTGATCGACGGGGGCGCGGACGTAGCGGCTCCTGGTGCCAATGGCGACACACCTTTGATGTTGGCGACCCTCAAGGGAGAAGAGCAGGTCGTGCGTGCGTTGATTCTAAAGACGGTCAATGTCAACGCCAAGAACACGGCGGGAGACACCGCGTTGATGGTCGCGTCTCGCGAAGACCGTACCAATATTGCTCTGGCCCTGATCGAAGCCGGCGCGGATGCAGGTGGCACGGGCACCGCTGGTCAGACGGCATTGATGTTTGCCTCCATTCGGGGCAACGCCAAAATTGCCCAAGCCCTGGTCGGCCGCGGAGCCGCCATCGAAGCCAAAGACAAGCGCGGGGCGACGCCTCTATTTCTAGCCAGCGAAGCGGGTAACAAATCTGTCGTGGATATTCTGATCATGGCCAAGGCGAATCTGAATGCCACCACGAA
>JBDTUY010000312.1:0-6293 GCA_040007495.1 Acidobacteriota bacterium
GTCAACGTTGCCGAACCTGACACGAGTGTCATGGTGACTGTCGCTCCGCTAATAGGACCACCGCATCCGTCCGTGACGACGGCAACCAGGTCGGCTAAAGTTTGGCCGACTTTCCCACTTTGAAGGTTGCCGCTGCTGAGGGCGATCTGGGATGCTGCACCGGGAATTACGTTCACTTTAAGGGGCTTGCCGAAGAACTCGCCGATGACGACGTTTTCCGTGATCTGTCCCAGCGTGCAGCTGGCTTTGTAATTACAGGTCGCGATGCCTGTGGCATCGGATAGCGTGTTGCCGATGCAAGATCCTTGTCCGTTAATCGTAGGATCCACGCCATCGCCGATACGAAGACCGACATTCGTGATGGGGAATCCGACCTGGGGCGCGGCACTGGAGATGATTCGGGCTGTGATGGCCCCGTTGATAACCTGGCCGCGGCCAATAGTTAGAGTGCCGTTGGCCGGCGTGGGCAGCGAGATTTCAGGAGTGATGCCGGTGCCTGCGCTGGATTGTTCCTGGTGGAAGACGGTGACATTGAAGTCAACAAAACCACTGTCTACTGTCGCTCTCACGATATTGTTGATAAAGCCGAATCCGGTTGGTACCGGTGCGGTGAAATAGATCGTGGATGCCAGGCCGTTTTCGTCTGTTACAGTGCTTGGAGTACGGATACCACCAATTCCTTTGTTCAGGGTGAAGCTTACAGCCACGCCTGCCCGCGGCACACCATTTTCGTCGGTAACTAATATGGTGAGGGGTGCCCAAGGCACGGTGGAGATATTTAGCTCTGACAGTAGGGTACCGTTGCCGATCACCGTAGAGATCAATTGTGGTCCGCCTGGAATGACTCCGCCTGCACCGGGAATGGTCAATTGGAAGGTGGCCGTTGCGGCACCAGCCTGCGCGGTAATGACATAGGTCCCAGGAGTGGTTGGAATGGCGACAGTATTCGAGACCCGACCGTATGCGTTGGTGGTAACGCTCGCCTGCTCAATGACCGCTCCATTGGTTGGGTCAGTGGTGAAGGTGACGGGTTGATTGAAGACCGGTCGGCCTAATGCGTCGAGTACTCTGATGATTAGGGGAAGCGGCTGTACCCCGGCCTGTAGGACCTGTGTTCCGTTGGTGAGCAAGAGGCTGGTGGCGCCTGCGCTGGGCGGGATAGAGACATATTGGAACTTGCCTTGATTGGTGGGACTTTGGGTCGTGGCGCTCACTGTATTAGTGGAAAGATCGACGCGGACCAGGCTTCCCGTAGTTCCAGAATCCATCAGGGCATAGAGAAAGCGGGATGACGGAATTTCATTGGAGATAGCGATTCCCAGTACTCTCCCCGTGAACAGTGGATTTGGGTGGAGGGTGCTCAGGGTAACCTGAAAAGTGGTGGGGTCTATATCGTAAATCTCTTCTGTTGCGGGCGCGTAGGTAAGAATGCGAGTGTCACTTACGACGTAGATGTCGTCAAATGTCGGCGGCGTCTGGTTGGGATTGAATGGGGGCCACTCAAGGGTTGTGTGGTCCGTTATGTTGAGGCGGACCATCGACGTCAGGCCGGGACCCGTCGGATTCGTATTGATGAAGTACGCGAATTTTCCATTCGGCGTGAAGTGCACTGGACCAGGCTTGGCGGAAAACTGGAACTGAACCGGGTTGTTAGCCTGCATTTTTACAGCGTCGATTTCGAGAACGCGGTTTTCGAATATGGCGTAAAGAAGTCCGGTTGGCGAGAAGGTGAGGCTGGTGGCAACGTAGGGTAACTGCAGAGGCGTCCCGACTGCCTGGAGATTTGCCAAGCTGATTTTAGTAAGGCTGCCAGCAAAGCCGTTGACCGTTGCGATGTATACATATGCCGAATCGTTGTCGATCGCGAAGGCGTTGATGGTTTGTAAAATCCCGAGTCCTGTGGCTACAACGGCGTCTGTTTGTGTGTTCAGCACATACATGGTATCGGCCTGAATAATCAGGTATTGGCCATTGGGCGTGACTTGGGCGTCCTTGATGGTCCCAGCTATGCCATTGATGGTGCGGAACGTGGAGAGGTTGGAGTCAAGGGCCTGCAATGTACCCGCGTTCAGTAGGTAGAATTTGCTTCCGTTGGGCGTGGGTATAACTTTGTACACACCCTGTGGGCCCGTCAAATCCAGGTCGGCGTTTAGATTGGTCCGATCCGCAATGTAGGCGATCAGCCGGCTGCCAGTGGGGGGTTCCTGAAACAGAAAGCCCGTACCTTGGAGACCTTGTCCGAACGCAGATGCTGCGGTGGCCAGGCACAGGTAGGCGGCCAGAAATGTAGTTCTTGTTACCATGAGTATCCTCTCGGAGTTGCAGGATGGACGCGGGGAGAAAACACGACTAGTGTAACACAGCCTTTAGTCCTAAGGCTATGGCTGGACTTAAGTACTGAGGAAAAGGCGGAGGGTTGGCCCACAAAATACAAACAGGGAGAGGCCGAAGCCTCTCCCTGTTTGTTACTGCATTACTGCTGATACAACTACCGGCCCAGGTTGTCTGAGTTGGTCTGGATTGTGCGGCTGAGTTCGGAGCCCTTATCCATGATCAGCCCGATGTAACCCACAGAGATGCCCGGGTTGCTCGGACCAGCGCCAGTGGCACTGATATAAGCGAACGCATGGCAGAACTGGAAGTCAGTTCGGACAATCATATAACCAACAAAGCTTGCAGCCGAGTTCTTCAAGCCGGCGCTGACGCCCGTGGCTCCCGCGTTGCCTTGCGACAACTGGTAGACATAGAGGCCACCCGCGGGAACAGTGATGTTACCGGGGCATGCGCCAGTGGTGGTTGAGTTCGGGCACTGCGAAGCAACAGCCGCCTGGCCGCTACCCGTGTTGAAGTACCAGAACTGCAGGGAACCTGCTTGCGCCAGGGCAGTGAAGCCAGGACCCTGCGCCGTATTGGTCGGATCGGCTGACGTATTCGCGATGGCGAGTGCGGTGTCAAATCCATTGACGCCCGTGGAGGCCACGAACGGGAACAGGATGTTGCAAGCGCACTTGTTGACTGAGTAGAAGCTGACCGGAGCGGTACCCGTGATGAAGCGGGGAACCGGCAGGCTGGACGACGGAAGGTCCGCGCCCGTTGCATAGAACGGAGCGAAGCCGCCCGCTACCTGACCGTTGGTGGTCGGATCGGGCAGGTTCTTGGAGAGATCCTGCACGTAGGAGACGCCCAGCGGAATGCGGGTTTCTTCGTACGAAGATGGATCGTCGAAGAGCACTTCGTAAACGACGTTGCCCGTGGTGCTGGTTGCGGTTACCCAGCAAGCAGGGGAACTGGTGGAACAACCAGCCGGGGAGGCGCCGGTTGCAGTGCCAGCCGTACTGCCACCCGAGCCATCGGCAAGTGCGCCGTTGACGCGAACAGCGATACCAGTGACGATACCGTTAGAGAAGACACTCGTGGTGCCTTGGCGAACCAGCCAGATTGCGCCGGGGGTAGATACGGTGGAACCCGCGACCGCGTTGACCGTGATAACCAAGCGGGTACCCTGCGTCGCAATACCTGCACCGGAGATACCGGTGGAATTGGTGATGACGTTAGGTGATGTGCTAACCGCAACGTTACCGATGCCGAGCGGCGGATTCTGCGAATCGGTCGTACCGATTGAGCCATTGCCGGGAGTTACCCATGGCGGAGTCGGCGCGGGCGAATTGAAGCCGCTCTCGGTGTTGTACAGTGCGCCGGGTACGTTCTGGCGCGCAAGGGAGGTGGGGGTCGAGACACTCGCACTCGAACCATATAAAGAACCGCCGCTTCCATCCTTATAGTTCCAACGGTTACCACCGTAGAAGCCGTTCAGAAGGATGTCCTCGAAGCCCTTGGGCTTCCAGGAGCTCGCGAAACCTTCCTGGAAGGTAATCGAAGCCGCCTGACCCAAACTGCCCACAGAAGCGTTGTAGTTGTCGGGACGAGTATGATCGCTCTTAGCAGAGGCGCTAAGCGGGAGATCAGACAGGAAGCGATTCAAGCACTGAATGAAATCCGTCTTGGACGTCACGATCGGGGCCAGAAGACCACGCTGCACATAAGCAACCAGCTGGTGCGGGTTCGGCAAAGACAACAGGTTGTTGCCGTTGATGGCGATGTCCGCGAAGATCTGGCTGGTAGCAAACTGAGCGAGGTTGGCACCGAAGAAGAAGTTGGCATTAGCGCGGATGTTGGTGAAGCGCAAAATGCGGTGACGGTTGTCACCCGGAGGATCAAACGGAATGTTCAGCCAGACAACCGAGTTCGGGCTGTTAAAGCCAGGCTGGGCGACACCCTGACGACCCTGGTAGACGTTAGGACGACCGCAACCGAAGCTATTGGGAGCGGGAGCGAGCACTGCAGGCGTGTTGCCAACTGCAGCAACGATAACGTGTGAGTCGCATGCAGTGGATCCGTCTGTTGCAGAGTAGTTGGCGTTCCGCGTGCCGTCATAGGTATTGCGCGAATCCTGCGGGGCAACGATGTTGCAGACGTTCGGGCCAGACAGGCTGGTGTCAGGCGCGCCCGAACTGCCGGTCTGGTCGCCACAGGCGAGCAAGGGACGCTGGGTGCGGTTACCCGGGTCGGCTTGACCAAGGGTCGCGCCGAGTGCCGAGTTCGGCTCATCGATAATCAGAAGAGCCTCGTTGAAGACACCAGACAAAAGCTTGCTGGTAACATTGGTGCTGAGCAAGATCGTGATATTGATCGCGGGTACGACGGCGCCCGCAGTGGTCGGGTTACCTCCGGTGCAATCAAGAACGATATCACCCATCAGCTCCGCATATCCTTCCGATCGTACGATCGGCGGAACTGCTGCGCTGGCGGTACATACTAAAGCTTGGCTTTGGGCAAAAGCTGGTGCCGATAACCCTGCGAACAGGGCGGCAACGCCTAGGCCGTAAAACAGCTTGCGAAAATCTGCCATTTCCTTCTCCTTATTCATTATTCAAGATGCGAATTGATGGAAGTGTCTTGCTCAACCTGAGCCTCAACGTTTAGCTTCGCGAACGAAGCTTGGGAGTGTCCCCGGCCTTTTGGGCCGTTCGCCCCCCAGTGTTTAATATGAGCTCATTTTGGTGACTTCTCGTTTTACTACGGACCAAAACTCGTCACTGCTTTACCAAAACCCTACTGTGCTCGCGGGATTCAATATTTCTATGGAACGCCGCCTGAACTGTCCGTCAGGTAATACAATACCAACTAGGCCTTGGGCGCAGTCATGGCATAGAATACCACTGCACACAAGTACCAGTCAAGCGCAAATTTTAGTACCGGCCACGGGTTGGTTACCCGGATCGGAGAGTTCATGACCTCAGTCGGTGGACTGAGGTCGGCACTACCACATGTTGTATTAGAACATAGCCTGGCTGGTTGGAGCAAGGTGGGTACCGCGTTTGTCGATTGCGACCATCACTGAGGCAAGTAGCGGCGAAGCTTTTTGACGCGGCCTTTCAGTTCCTCACTAGCTTCCATGAGATCTGTGGTGTCGTAAATGACGTGCGGAGTCATGAATAGGATCATCTCCGACCGATCCTTTGAATAGGATTGATTACCGAAGAGAGCGCCTAAATAGGGGATGCGGCTGAGGACCGGCAATCCCGAGGTGCCATGGGAACTGGTTTCCGTCATGATTCCACCGATGGCGATGGTATCGCCGTCATGCAGCGTGATCTGGGTTTGAACGACTTGCTGGTCGAACGAAGGCGTTTGGATTCCGCCAGATGAAGGCGGCACTGCTTTGCTGATTTCCTGATTGATGATCAAAGTCACAACGCCGCTGGGGTTGACTCGCGCGTTGACCTGGAGCGTGGCTCCGGTATTGTGAGACGAAATACCCTGGGAAGAAAATCCACTGGTACCACCGATGCTGCTTAGGGTACCGGTCAATGTGGGGACCTGCGTTCCCACGTTGATGGTTGCAGGGATACTGTCGGTCGCAATCAGACTCGGTTCGGAGATGATCGTCACGTTGCCGCGATTTTCGTTCATATTCAGGAACGCAAGCAATTGGCGGCTCTGCCCGACCAGAAATCCCGCTTGCAGATTGGTCGCCGCTCCAATGATGCTGCCGACAGGCCTCCGGTCCGTGCCGTTTGCGGCAGCGAACTGCGTTTGTACACCGGCCGAGAAGCTGCCGGTCATGGCGACCGAGTATACTTTGGCCTCAAGCAGGATCTGGCGCGGAGGACGGTCGAGTTCCTTCAGCAATTTGAGGATGCTCTGATACTGTTGCGTGTTCCCTTGTATCAAGAGGCTGTTGGCCAGCGGATTTGCCACGATCCTGGGAGGTGGCGGGCCAGCGTCGACGG
>JBDTUY010000313.1:0-6286 GCA_040007495.1 Acidobacteriota bacterium
GGTGGGCCGGGTGCTCCTTCGACCATCCACTACACGGCCGAGGTCATGCGGCGGTTTTTTGCCGACCGGAGCCAGTACCTCGCTGATCCCGACTTTTCACCGGTGCGCTTAGGTGATTTGCTTGACCCTGCCTATTTGCGCGCTCGCCGAGATAGCATCAGCCTGGATCGTGCGACGCCCAGCAGCATTCTGTTGCCGGGACTCAGCACGAAGGAACACAGCGAGACGACGCACTATAACGTCGTCGACGCGCAGGGCAACGCGGTCGCGGTCACCTACACTCTAAACGGAGGCTTCGGCAATGGCATCACAGTGCCGGGGCTCGGGTTCCTATTAAACAACGAAATGGACGATTTCACGGCCAAACCCGGGGTCCCGAACATGTTCGGACTTATGCAGGGCGAGTTGAATGCGATCGAGCCGCAGAAGCGACCTCTCTCCGCCATGACCCCGACCATCCTCACCAAAGACGGGCAGTTTTTCATGTCGCTCGGCGCTCCGGGTGGTCCGCGGATTATCAGCGCCGTCCTCCAAGTGATCCTGAATGTGGTCGACTTCGGAATGAATGTGCAGGATGCAGTAGACGCGCCGCGCTTTCATCATCAGTGGCAACCGGACCGTCTATATATGGAGCCCGCATTTCCGGACGCCACTGTCGAGTCGCTCAGGTCACGCGGTCACACCATCGACCATTCGCCCGGTCTGGTATTGGCCCGCGTAGAGGCGATTCTTAAACGCGACGGCTGGCTGCAAGGTGCGAGCGATCTGCGGGCCGCAGGCAAATCAGCCGGCTACTAACTTGCCTCTGTGAAGGAGTCCGCCATAAAACCGTAATATAGATAGGATAGATGCAGCGAGTCCTTTCCACACACCTTTTCGTCAATCACCGACTGACCACCGTTTGGCTCGACCGCATCTGGGATGCGGGGATTCCGCAGGTCGAGATTTTCTGCGCGCGCCAACACCTGGACTATCGCGACAAGGCCCAGATCGGCGAGCTCGGCTACTGGTTCCGCGACATGCCTTTGAAGATGAACTCGTTGCATTCTCCGATGTTCACGGACGAGATTTGGGGGCGCTCCGGTCCGCAGTCGGTTATCAGCATCACCGAACCGCTGAAGGCCAAACGTATCGATATGGTCGACGAAATCAAGCGTGCGATTGAGATCGCCGAGACTGTTCCCTTCAAATATCTGATCCAGCACTTGGGCGTGAGCGGTGAGGAATTCGACGAGCGCAAAGTTGACGCCGCGTTCACAGCGCTGGAAGAACTCTCGATGTTCGCGCGCCAGCGGGGCGTAGAGATCCTCTTAGAGAACACGCCCAATGAGTTATCTAGCGCTGAGCGCTTGCTAACCTTTTTCGAGTTGACGCACATGAAGCTGAACGTCTGCCTGGACGCGGGCCACGCCAACATGCACGAGGGTATCGCCAATGCGTATCGCATGCTGAAGCCTCGCATCCGGTCCACCCACATTCACGACAACAATGGCAAGGACGACCTACACTTGTTTCCATTTGCCGCCGATTGCGGAGTCGCTGTGGCGGAAGAGGCCGATAAGCGCGGAACGATCGATTGGGTCAAAACCATGGGATTGTTGCGACAAGAGGAAGACCAATATCCTCTGCTGCTTGAGCTTCGCGAACCCATAAACGTCGCGCATCCGATTGAAGCGGCTGTGCGCTGCTTCGACAAACTAGAAGGATTACGCATCGAACATGAGTAACATTCCTCGCATTCAAATCGCTCACGCGGCCGAGCATGTTGGCGAGACCGTGGAGATCGCTGGATGGCTCTATAATCTGCGGCGCGGCGGCAAGATCTGCTTCCCGCAGATTCGCGATGGCTCCGGCATAATGCAGTGCGTGGCAGTGAAGAGTTCTCTGCCGGAAGAATTGTTTGAAACGCTGAAGGATCTGACGCAGGAATCTTCGCTAACCATTCAGGGCAAGCTGCGGGCCGAGGCTCGCGCGCCGGGCGGCTTCGAGATGGATGTGGAGAGCGCGCACGTTCTGCAGCGCGTTCCGGAATCCGACCCGTATCCGATCACGCCCAAGGATCATGGCATCGATTTCCTGATGGATCATCGCCACTTGTGGCTGCGCAGCCGCCGTCAACATGCGGCGCTCGCGGTTCGGCATGAAGTGGTGAAAGGGATTCGCGATTACTTCGACTCGCACGGCTTTGTACTGGTGGACGCTCCGATCTTCACGCCAGCCGCATGCGAGGGCACCAGCACGCTATTCGAGCTCGACTACTTTGAAGACGAAAAAGTATTTCTGACACAATCCGGCCAACTCTACGGCGAAGCGACGGCGGCGGCGTTTGGCAAGACCTACTGCTTCGGGCCCGTATTTCGTGCGGAAAAGTCCAAGACGCGTCGGCATCTGACGGAGTTCTGGATGGTGGAACCCGAGATGGCCTTCGCCGACCTCGAAGACGCGAAGCGCGAAGGCGAAGCGCTCATCCTATTTGTCATAGCGCGCGTGCTTGAGAATCGCAAAGAAGAATTGAAGGTCCTGGAACGCGACGTCAGCAAGCTGGAAGCCGTGCGGGGTCCTTTTCCGCGCATTAGTTACGATGAAGCCGTGAAGCAGTTGCAGGCCAAAGGAAGCGAGATTCAGTGGGGTACGGATTTCGGCAACACGGACGAGACCCTGCTGACGCAAGATCTGGATCGCCCGGTGCTGGTCGATCGCTATCCGGCCTCAGTGAAGGCGTTCTACTTTCAGCCTGCTCCTGAAAATCCCCTGCTTGCGCTGGGCGTAGATTTCATCGCGCCTGAAGGCTACGGCGAAGTGATCGGGGGCGGGCAGCGCATTCATGACCTCAACCTCTTGCTGCAGCGTCTGGAAGAGCACAAACTACCTCGCGAAGCCTTTGAATGGTACCTGGACCTGCGCAAGTACGGCAGCGTGCCGCACGCAGGATTCGGCATGGGCGTGGAGCGCTTCGTTGCCTGGATGTGCGGACTGGAACACGTTCGCGAGACCACCGCGTTTCCACGTATGCTATATCGCACGAAACCATAGCGTTGAAATAATTATCCGGACGATTCGTCATCATGGAAGAGAAAGCAGCTCAACAAGCGTGGCCCTGGCCACCCGAACTGGACGCCTTGATCGCCGCGCCGAAGCATCATCGTCTGGTTTTGGAGAACGACAGAATCCGTTTGATGGATACCGTCATTCCAGTGGGCGATACTGTGCCTGTGCACACTCACCGCTGGCCGGGCGTGTATCACACCATCCAGTTCAGCAACTTTATCCGGCGCGATGGCGAAGGCAAATTGCTGTTCGACAGCCGAAACGTAGCCGGTGAAATGCCGGGTGCTGCCTTTCTGGAAAATCTGCCGCCGCACAGCGTGGAGAACGTCGGCGACAAGGATATCCACCTTATTAGCGTGGAACTGAAGAGTTAGCCCGATGCCTAAATCGCATATCGCCATCATCGGAGCTCCCATGGACCTCGGAGCGGGACGCCGCGGCGTGGACATGGGACCTTCGGCATTGCGCATCGCCCGCTTGAACGATCGCCTCCGCGAACTCGGTTACGATGTATCCGATCACGGCAATGTCATGGTGGATCTGCCGGAGACATCTCCCTCAGGTCCCGCCAATGCGCACTTCCTCCCCCAGATCGCGCACACCTGCGCCCGTCTGGCAGAGATGGTGGAGCGTGCGGCGGCACACAGCATTCCAATCGTTCTCGGCGGCGACCATTCGATTGCCGTGGGTACGATTGCCGGTTTGGCTCGCCACTACAACGGGGAACTGAAGAAAATCGGGGTGATTTGGATCGACGCGCACGCGGACATGAATACGCCGGAATCGAGCCCCAGCGGCAACGTGCATGGCATGCCCCTGGCCTGCGTCATAGGCTCAGGACCTAAGGAATTGGTCGAGCTTGCGGGACGGCATCCGATGGTCGACCCCGGCAACGTCGTACTGGTCGGATTGCGGAGCGTAGACGAAGTGGAACGGTTGAACGTGCGGGGCATGGGCGTGCATGCGTTTACGATGAGCGATATCGACCAACAAGGCTTGCCCACCGTGATGCAAAAGGCACTGGCCGCAGCCTGCAACGGAACCGCCGGGTTTCATTTGTCCTTGGATATGGACGCCGTCGATCCATTGGAAGCTCCGGGCGTGGGGACGCCGGTCCCAGGCGGACTGACCTATCGGGAAGCGCATCTTGCAATGGAGCTGATTTGCGCCAGTGGGCGAATGACCTCAATGGAAGTAGTCGAGGTGAATCCCGTGATGGATATCGCAAACAAAACCGCGCTATTGGGCGTAGAACTGATCTTGTCGGCATTGGGAAAGAGGATCTTATAGATGGCAGGGGCAGGTAAACTTCGGGTCGCGGTATTGTACGGAGGCCGCAGCGGAGAGCACGAAATATCGATTCGCTCGGCTGAGGCCATCGTGGCCGGACTCGATAGCACGAAATACGAAGTCCAGAGGATCTTCATCACACCAGACGGTCGCTGGCAGCCTGCCACTATCTCACCGGAACCTGGAGCCAATCCCGGCATCGACGTCGTGTTCCCCGTGCTGCACGGCACCTTCGGCGAAGATGGCACCGTGCAAGGATTGCTGGAGCTCTCAGGTTTGCCGTATGTAGGCTGCGGCGTGCTGGCATCAGCCGTTTGCATGGACAAGGATGTGTTGAAACGGCTTCTGCTGGAACACGACCTGCCCGTGGTCGAATACTCAGTAGTTGCGCGCGGGCAATACACTGCGGCGGATTATCGTGACCTCACATATCCGGTGTTCGTGAAGCCCGCGAATTTGGGGTCGTCTGTCGGTATCTCTAAAGTAGCTAGGCCCGACGATTTGGGCGCGGCCTTGGATCTCGCTGCGCAATTCGATCGCAAGATTCTGATCGAACGAGGCATCGCAGGACGGGAATTTGAATGTTCCGTCATGGGCAATAGCTTGGGCGAAGCAGAGCCTATCGCGGCGATTCCATGCGAAGTGCTCCCATCCCGCGAGTTCTACGACTACGAAGACAAGTACATTCTCGGGACCTCGAAGACCGTGCTGCCTGCGGACCTGACTTCCGAGCAAACCACTGAGATTCGCCGATTGGCGGTGGAAGCCTACAAAGCCGCCGAGTGCGAAGGCATGGCTCGCGTCGATTTTTTGCTGGAGACCGCTACGAATAAGTTCTACATCAACGAGATCAACACGATTCCCGGGTTCACATCCATCAGCATGTATCCGAAGATGTGGGAAGCGGCGGGCGTGCCGTTTGGCGAACTGCTGGACCGTCTGATCGGGTTCGCACTGGAGCGAAGCCGCGCACGCAGTGAGACACGGTACACCAAGTAGTGCCTCAGTCCCTAATGCCCGGCAACCGCTCTGCCCAGCAATCGCTCCCTATAGTCGCGGCTGTGTATCTTTGACCCGAAGGCAACAGTACCTTACAGAGCCGCGACCATAGGGAGCGGTTTCCCCTTACAAACATTTCAGGCCCTGTATGTTTCAGATCGCGTTTCGTTACAATAGCTACGGGAGCGGTTCGCGCATCTTCGGGCGGCTCAACCACGGAAAGGGAACTTGGCGGATTGATGACTCGACTGTCTGGCTTTCTTGTATTTGGCTCGATATTGGGTTCAGGGGCAATGCGGGCCTCTGACGTATTTTCACAGGGCATTCTGCTACAAGCCGAGGTCGCGGAGCCGACCTCTGGGCTGTGGAAAATGATCAGCACTTCAGGTCCCGGTCCTTTAATCGTAATCGGAATCCTGCTGTGCTTTTCCTTGCTCTCCTTCACGATAATTTTTTCCAAGCTGGGTACCCTGCGGCGAGCCAAGCGCATGAATCGCGAGTTTCTGCGCATCTTCCGCAAGTCCCCCCGATTGGATGCGGCCGCGACCGTGGTGGAAACCTATCGTTCCGCTCCGCTCGCGACGCTGTTCCAGTTCGGCTACAGCGAAGTGCATCGGCAGGTCACTGCGCGGTCCACTATGACCAACTGGATCGCCCTGGAACGTTCCATGCAACTCGGCATCTCCGAAGAAATCTCGCTGTTGGAACGGAACATGATCTGGCTGGCGACCACTGCCGCCGTCTGCCCGTTTATTGGATTACTGGGTACGGTGTTTGGCATCATCGACGTGTTTTCAGCTTTGGGTACAGCGGACGGCACCGGCATGCGCGGCGTGGCTCCGGGCATCGCGGCAGCCTTGTATACGACAGGGTTGGGACTGTTCGCGGCGATCCCGGCAGCAATAGCCTATAACTACTTCAGCACGTCGATCAAAGAGATCGGCCAGCG
>JBDTUY010000314.1:0-6278 GCA_040007495.1 Acidobacteriota bacterium
GCGTCCCGTCGGTGCTCCACATCTCCTCGCTGGGTATGGGTTTAGCGGCAAGACGCTCGCACCGGAAGACTACGAATCCGTTCCGGTTACGAGTGAGGACTTCGCTTCAGTACTGATCCAGATGGGCGACCGCACGCGCGGCGCATTCACAGCCAGCCAGGTTTCCGCAGGTCGCAAGAATCGGCTAAATATCGAGATTTTCGGCAGCAAATGCGGCGTGGGCTGGGATCAGGAACGCCCCGACGAATTGTGGATCGGCAACCGGAATACGAACAATCAGATCATCGTGAAGGACCCCTCGCTATTGAAGGCAGGAGCCCAGCCGTTCGCAGATTTACCGGGTGGCCATAGCGAAGGCTACGACGATACGTTCAAGCAGGTTTTCCGGCGGTTCTACGGATCGATTCAAGATTTTAGAATGGAGCCGCAGTATCCGCAGTTTGCCGACGGTTTACGGCAGCTGAATGTCCTGGATGCGGAACTCGCGAGCCATGCGAGCCGTGCCTGGACCAACGTGCGATAGCTTGTTTGTGGCGCGCGATTTATCGAGCATAGAGGCTTCAGCCTCGCTACGAGCTTTCGATGCGGAGCTAAAGCCTCTATGCTCGATAAATCGCGCGCCACGTTATTTGCGAGTAAGATTACAAGAACAAAGGACGAGCATACATCCATGAGTACTCCCGCAATTTCCGGTGGCGCGTCCATGCCGGATGCGAGCAATCTGAGCGTGACGCAAGCTCCGACAATCGAATACAATCAGACGCGATTGTTCTGGGTAAGCAGTTTGGCGTTGTGCACGGCTGGTATCGCCAGTGCGTTGCGCGCCAGCGCTGCCGCAGATCTTCAGAAGGCATTTCTCGACCCGATCGACCGCATCCACTCGGCGGAACAGATCGGCACCATTCTTGGCGTTCCGTTCCTGGCGTTCGCGATCACGATCGCGATCAGCAGCCCTCTATTGGATATCGTCGGCATGGGTCTGCTGCTGCCTTTGGCTGCGATTCTGATTCCTGTCGGCATGCTGATCATGGGATTTGCGGGCAGCCTGGCTTCCGGCGCCAATATCTATTGGGCCTTGTGGGGCGGGGCCGCGATTGCTGGCGTGGGCTGGGGTTTGGTGGAAACCGTTATGAACCCGCTGATCGCGTCGCTCTATCCGAAGAATAAGACGGCGAAGCTCAACTCCGCACACGCATGGTGGCCGGGTGGGTTGGTGATCGGCGGCTTGCTCGGTTATGGGATGGCTGCCGGAGGATTCAGTTGGCAGATGAAGTTGGGGATTGTGGCGGTGCCCGCGCTCGCTACGCTGGTGTTGGCGTTGGGCATCAAGTATCCTCCGACCGAGCGCGCCGCGGCCGGCGTGACGATGGGCGAGATGTTCCGTGAGCTGCGCAGGCCGATGTTCCTGGTCCTGTTCTGCACGATGTTCCTGACGGCTGCTACGGAGCTCGCACCGGGCCAGTGGGTTGATCTCGCGCTGACGAACACCGTGCATATGCCGGGCATTTTGATCCTGGTTTACGTGAGTGCCTTGATGTTCCTGATGCGGCACTTCGCGGGATCATTGGTGAAGCGCATTTCGCCGATTGGGTTGCTGTGGTGGTCTTCTTTGGCTGCCGCAATCGGCCTATGGGCGTTGAGTGAAGCAGATTCGCCGACCTCGGCTCTGGTTGCAGCGACGATGTGGGGCGTCGGGGTTTGCTACATGTGGCCCACTATGTTGGCCACCGCATCGGAACGATTCCCCAAAGGCGGCGCCCTATTGATGGGGCTGATGGGAACTGCCGGAACGCTGTCAATTCAATTCGTGCTGCCGATCATGGGCAACATTTTCGACCGCAAAAAGATCGAGCTGGCAGGTGGTGAAGCGGTATTTAAGAACTACATCGGCGACGGCTTGAATCAATTGCTGAGTCTGGCAGCCAAAGCGTCCTTCCAGGCCGTAGCTTTGGTACCTGTCGCGCTGCTATTCGTGTTCGCCGGTATCTGGTTTTACGACCATTCGCGAGGCGGTTTCCGCCCACAGGAAATTGGTCCTGAGAAGAAGCGCAAGCCCAGGGTCAAGCAGAAGGGTCGTCGGTAGCTGGAAGAACTGGAGCATTTTCTGGATTTCTGAATACCGAGCCTGAAGGCCGCCCCCCCTAGCTCGGTCGATACTATTGCCGAAAATACTCTAGAGGCTCCGGAAGCAGTCGTCGGCTGGTATCGCAGCAGGAATATCGCCCAACCCTTGCAACTGCCCGATTAGTTTCTCCCAGCGGATCTTCGTCATAGATCCGAGCCCCATGGTTGACGTGCTGTCATTTTCGACGAACGGCTTCTGCGCCTCAGCGACTTCGGCGAACGTATCCGCATTCATGGATGGGTTCAAATCGTGCATGCGATCGTTGGTCGGCTTGGGGTTCTTCAAATAGTTCTGCCATCCTGTGCGGACGGCTTCCACCATCTTCTTCGCGGTGTCCGGTTTGTCACGTAGCAGTGTTCCGCTGGTGGCTAACACCGTTGTGTACGGATTGTAGCCGGTCTCGGCAACCGGCAGCACGGTGACCTTAGCTCCTGCGTGCTTTGCCTGCAAGGGCTCGGACATGATGAAGCACTGTTGCGCGAAAGTAGGGTCGTTCAAAAACGCCGTTATGTCGCCGCCCGGTGAAGGAACGATCGTCACATGGCTGAACCCGTATTCTTTCTCCAGCAAACGCGCGTAGGGCAGCCCTTTTTGCAGGGCCAATGTGCCACCCTTTTCCAGCAATTCCTCAATGGACATCACGCCGCGTTCGGTGTGCACCATGATGGCTTGCGGAGAGTCTTGAAACGCCGCGAACAGGCCGACCACATCGTTGCCACGCGACCTGGCGAGAACGATTTCATCGGCCGCTACGATGCCAAACTCAGCCGAACCCGCGCCGATCATCTGCACCGTAGGTGTTCCCGCGCCGCCCGGTAGCACTTCCACGCTCAAACCCGCCGTTTTGTAATCGGCAGCGTAGAAGCCGCCGAATTGCGGGTCCGGCTTCCAGTTGAGCGCCAGGCGAATGTTGTCCGCCTTGCTGCAACCAGTCAACAGGGCAGCGGCTCCAAGAGCGGGAACCGCGCTGGCGATGCTGGAAAGGAAGGCTCGTCGATTGAACTCGGCGGGTGAGGTGGTGTGACGCATGGGTCTATTGTCCTATGCTTCTGGTGTTCTGCGGCTTCGTGTGTTGCAGGGCACCGGGCAGATGGGCCAATAGCCCAATGACGGGCATGTTACGATAATTTTCGGATCGCCGATGGCGGCCTCAAGGAGAACTATGCGCCGACGAGATTTTCTACCCGCCTTGGCAGCGCCTGTGGCGTTGGTCGGCCTTGAACTGGAGTTGTCCGCAGCGCCTGCGGCTGCGCGCGTAGGTCGCATCAAACAGGGCATCACCCGGGGAGTCTTCCCGAGGGAGATGAGCCTGGAGGATTGCTGCAAGGAAGCCTCGCGCCTGGGGATTCAGGGTTTCGATCTGATGGGTCCAGCGGATTGGCCTTTGTTGCGCAAGTACAATCTGACGCCGTCCATGTATTCCCAAAATGTGGGCGGCACGATTCCGGAGGCGTTGAACAATACGGCCAACCATGCCCGAATTGAGGGGACGTTGCGCGCGGCCATCAATGAAGCTTCCGCGGCCAAGGTCCCGAACATCATCACCTTCTCCGGCAATCGCAAGGGCATGGACGATCGCTTGGGCTCCGACAACTGCGTCGCGTTTCTGAACAACATCAAAGCGCAGGCCGAAGACAAAGGCGTCATCATCTGCATGGAGTTTTTGAACAGCAAGGTGAATCACAAAGACTACATGTTCGATCACATCGGGTGGGGCGTAGATGTGATGAAGCGCGTCAATTCGCCCAATGTCAAGATTCTGTATGACATCTATCACGCACAGATTATGGATGGCGACATCTCGCGTTCCATACATGACAATATTCAGCACATCGCGCACTTCCATACAGGCGGCAACCCTGGTCGTCATGAAATCGACGATACGCAGGAACTGAATTACCGGTTCGTGATGCGCACTATCGCGGAGCTCGGTTTTAAGGGCTTCGTGAGTCACGAATACTCACCGACGGCGGGGAATGATCCGGTCGCGGCTCTGGATAAAGCCATTCAGATATGCGATGTCTAGTGCGGAAAATCGGGACTGACGCCGTTTTTGCGCATCGCATATTGCAGCAACCAAGCCGTCCCAATGCGCAAAAAGGGCTGACGGTTACATTTTTCCGCAGACTACTGATCCTGGTTGTCTTCTCGCCGCGTTTAGTGTGGGCGCAAGCTGGACCGACGGAACGTCAAGTCGTTGACCAGGCCGCAGTCGTTCGCGGCCGGGCCGTCTACACCCAATACTGCATCAACTGCCACGGCGCTTTGGCCAAGGGTGCGGATGCGCCTGATCTGATTCGTTCCGCGTTAGTACTGCGGGATCGTTTGGGAAATGAGATCGGTCCCGCGCTGCGTCGTCTGCCCGGCCACAAAGGTGATCTAACGAATCCCCAAGTAGTCGATCTCACGCACTTCCTGAAAGATCAGGTCGAGAAGACCGCCAAGAATCGCAATCCAGAGCGACCGCCGAATGTGCTGACAGGCAACGTGGATGCGGGCCGCGCGTATTTCAATGGAGCAGGGCGGTGCAGCACCTGTCATTCCGCGACTGGCGATCTGAAGGGGATCAGCGCACGTATCAAGGACCCGGTGGATCTGCAGCAACGCTTCCTATTTCCTCGCCGTACCAAGCCAACTTTGGCGACCGTGACTCCTGCACAAGGAGCCGCGATCACTGGGGAGTTGATGCGAATCGATGATTTCAACATATCGTTGCGCGATACAGGCGGCGAGTATCATGCCTGGACGCGCACTCCGAGCCTGAAGGTTGAAGTGACCGATCCGCTGGCAGAGCATACCCGTTTGCTCGATCAGTACACGGACAAAGACATGCACGACATTGTGCGCTATCTGGAGACGTTGAAGTGAGAGTTCCAAGCAAACTGCTCGCGGTAGCGTTACTGTACGCGGCCATTGGCTCGTTGTGCTCGGCGCAGGCGTTTCTCGATCCCGCCAAACTGCTGCAACCTCCGACGGATGCATGGCCGACCTACAACGGCGATTATTCGGGCCGGCGTTTTAGCCCGCTCAGTAAGATCAATCAGACGAACGTAAACTCGTTGAGCCTCGCATGGGTGTATCGGCCCAACCCCGGTCGCGCGCCACAAGCTGGTGGAGGCACTACGGCTGTCGCGATCAAAGGCACGCCGCTTGAAGTGAACGGCGTGCTGTACGTAACGATTCCCGATCATGTTTGGGCAGTAGATGCTCGCACGGGTCGCGACTTGTGGCACTATGTGTGGCCGTCGAAAGGTGGCTGGCACATTGGCAATCGCGGCGTCGCGGTACTGCGCGATTCGGTGTATTTTGAAACGCCGGATTGCAATCTGGTGGCGCTCGACATGAACAGCGGCAAGGAGCGTTGGCACAAACCGATCTGCGATCTGGAGCAGTTCTACTACGCTTCCGTTGCTCCGATCATCGTCAAGGAACATGTGCTTACGGGCGTTAGCGGAGACGATCTCGATATCCCGGGCTACATCGAATCGCACAACGCCACGACTGGTGATCTCGAATGGCGCTGGTACGCCCATCCTGAACCCGGCACGCCGGAAGCCAAAACCTGGCCGTCGGTGGAAGCGATGCTGCACGGCGGAGGCATGACGTGGGTGCCCAGCACTTACGATCCCACTCTCAATTTGATTTACTTCGGCACGGGCAATCCACAGCCGGTGATTGCGGGCCAGGGTCGCGCAGGCTCGAACCTGTATACGGAGTGCATCGTCGCGCTGAATCCGGACACAGGAAAACTCACGTGGTATTTTCAACCCTCGCCGCATGATACGCACGATTGGGATGCGGTGCAGACGCCTGTACTGATCGACGGTGAAATCAATGGTCAGCCCCGTAAACTGTTGGCGCAGGCCAGCCGCAACGGATGGTTCTTCGTGGTGGATCGCGCCACGGGTGAGCGCATCGTCACTTCAGAATTCGTCAAGACCAACTGGGCTTCGGGTGTGGATGCGAAGGGGCAGCCGATTCCGAATCCCGCCAAGATGCCGCAGCGTGACGGCGCTCTGGTGACGCCTAATCAGGGAGGAGCGGTCAATTGGCCATCGCCGAGCTTCAGCCCTGATACCGGTCTGTTCTATGCGAACGCCGCGCGCGCGTGGAGCGTGTACTATCTCTACGATGATGGCGACAAACCAGAAGG